>JBBROG010000024.1:0-46108 GCA_038229635.1 Gemmatales bacterium | reverse complement strand
CTTTCGGTAGTCCAAAGGCTTGCGACCAGGAAAGCGAAAACGGCGAGATTTGGGAGCAGGCAACAGAGGCTCGATCCGTTGCCACAGAGCATCACTCACAAGCGGCTTCGCCATGACACTTCCTCCAAGGGCGGCGTGAGGCATCAATGCAGATGGCGTGCCCAATACTCATTTTTTCCTGCGCCTCTTAAGAGAGGAACTGACAGCTTTCGGCCAAGCCCTTCCCTTGCATTCACCCCTGAGCCCACCGTCGGCCGTCTCAGTCGTTTGCCGCCTCGAAGACGTCCCTGTAGCCCAGCTCACTGAGGTCTTCGCGAAGGCTTCTCGAGAACTCTTGCGCTGGCCGACGACCTTGGGCAAAGGGCGATGGATCGAGCGGAAGGAAGTCCACCGGCTGGTCCAGACTATCCGCGAGCAAAAGACGTCCACGACCATCATCCTCGGCGTGCCGGGGAGCGGGAAGTCGGCTCTCCTGGCCAGGGTCGGCCAAGAGGCGCGAGCGCTCGGGTCGGTTCTCCTGGCCATCAAGGCCGATGGGCTGCCGGCGCGGATCGACACGGCCGCCCTACTGAGTGAGTTCTTGGGCCTGACGGCCTTGGTGCGCGATTGTGTTCTCCGCGTCGCCACGTCGGAGAAGGTGGTCGTCCTCGTCGATCAACTCGACGCCCTCGCCGAACTCACCGACCGCAGCTCGGGGCGGTTGAGGGTCCTCCTGGATCTGATCGAAGATCTCGCGGATCGGGACAATATCCACCTGGTTTGCTCCTGCCGGGAGTTTGAGTTTCGCCACGACGGTCGTCTGAGCCGCCTCGAAGCCGCCGTAATGGACCTCCCTCTCCCTCCCTGGCAGGAGGTGGCGGCCGTCCTGCTCGATCACGGTGTCGAGGCCGGAAACTGGCCGGAGAAAGCGCGAGAACTTCTCCGCGCCCCTCAGCATTTGAAAACCTTTTTGGATCGGCTGAGCGGGTCGACCGAGAACCGCTTGTTCACGAGCTACCAGCTCATGCTCGACGACCTCTGGGAACAACGGGTGACGGAACCCGGCGGACTTCCGGGGCGAGCCGACTTGCTCATGGAGATCGCGGAGCAGATGGCGGAGTCGGAAGAGATGACCGTCCCCCGCGTCCGGTTCGCGGGGCGCCGAGAATTGGTGGACAACTTGATCGCCGGCCACATCCTAAAAGTGTCGGAGAACGGATTCGGACTCGGCTTTCGTCACCAGACCTTGTTCGAGCACGCCCGTTCGCGTGCGTTCCTCCGGGAAGGCGGGAGCCTGGCCTCCTTCGCCCTAGGTCGGCAAAAGAGCCTGTTCGTGCGACCGACGCTGTGGAACACGTTGAACTACCTTCGTGACGCCGACCCGGCCGCCTACCGCCGCGAATTCGGCCTTCTGTGGGGGGAGCCGAATCTCCGTCGTCACCTTCGTCACTTGCTGATCGACTCTCTCGCCCAAGTCGAAACTCCGCCGCCAACGGATCAGGAACAGGAGTGGCTGATCTCGGCTCTACAGCGCCCGGAAGACCGAGGAAAGGTCTTGGCGTCCCTGCGCGGGAATCGGTCGTGGTTCGCCATCCGCTCCCCGAGTCAACTGCCGGCGCTCATGAGGCTGCCCGCGAGACAGGCGGAGCCGGTCATCTGGGTTCTTGCGGAGGCTTTGTCCTTCGCCCGCGATACGGGCCTCGACCTGATCGAGCGCACTTGGCTCCCCGATCCGGCGAAAGACCTCTTCTCCTGGCGCTGCTTGCATTATGTGGGTTCGTGGTGTGAACGTACCCTCGATATGGCTTGCCGTTTGATTCGGCGTGCCATGATCGACGTCCGTGAGGTCATGTTTCTTGTCGCTTCGGTTCGTAAAGAGTCGCCCGAGTTGGCATCCCGGCTCGTCGGCACCGTGTTGGAGACAGCCGTCACGCGCCTGAAAGCGGCGGCGGCTCAGGAGCCACATTCGGAGAACGGTGACTACCCGGCGATGGGGGGATTTCAAGCGCTCCTCCAAAGCCAGGACTGGTACGAAGTGGATGAGTTAGCATGGGCCGCCCCAAGGGCGTTCCTCGACGCGGTATGGCCGACGTTCCTCCGAGTCATGGAAAACCTCCTCCTGAGGCCCTCTCGCGTCGCCGAGTATCGATACGATGCGCTGTCCGTCAACTTCCACGACCAAGAACTGGAGGCTATGCGCCCACCCATAATCGTGGCCTTGGACACGGCCCTTCAATCGCTCGCCTGTCGAGCCTTCGATGAGTTCCAACGTCTTCTCGTTGAATCGGACCAGTGCGATAGCCAGCTCGTGCAGCTCCTGTTCTGCCGCGCGCTCACGTCCGTGGCCGAAACCCAGCCTGCGACCTGCCTCCTATTCTTGTTGGACGACCCGCGCCGCCTCATGTTGGGAGACTGGAGTGACGACCATGCGGATACGAAGGCACTCATCAGGGCCGTACTCCCTTCCCTCTCTGACAGTGATCGGACACGCCTTGAGCAGTACATACGCGACTGGCGTTACGTCCGAATCGAGTTGAAGGATTCGCGCCCGGAGGACGATGTCGGCGATGACGAGTATGAACGCGGCCACAGGCTCCAGTTGTTGAGTGCTTTCCGACCCGAAGATCTCTCCCCGGCGGGTCGGCAATTCGTCGAGGAAGAATCGGCGGCCTTGCCCGAGCGCGGTCCCACGCCAAGACCGAGTTGGGAGTGGGAACGAATTGACAGCCCGATGTCGGCCGAGCAGATGGCCACGGCGGACAACGAGGATATCCTTGCGTTATTCGACGTCTTGGTTGACGCGACCAACAACTCACACCCCACAGATCAGACCAGAGGAGGTAGTCGCCAGGCGTCAAGGGCCTTCGGGGAATTTGCCAAGAAGGAGCCGGAGAGAGTCCTTCTCCTCCTGCCGCGATTCCGGCCCGGCGAACAGGAGTGGCCGGTCGCGGCGGCCCTGACCGTGCTAGGCGAGCTAAAGATTCCGGCTGAGCGTCTCTTCGATGTAATTCTCGAGCTGGACCGCCGAGGGTTTAGCGGTGAGGAGTTTCGCGAGGCGGCCGCCTGGGTTCTCGCAAAGACGATCAAAGACGGCAAGGGATTGCCGGAGGAAATGAGTCGCCTGCTCGAACGCTGGCGCTCGGCCGACTGGCCCAGGCCGGATTTCCCGACCGTACTACACCAGTCCGACCGAAAGAGTCCCAGCAGCATTCTCTGGGCGCCGGATCGCCTTCGCACTCTCCCGCACGGCTGTTACCCTGTTCTCCGCGCCCTCACCTACGGCTACCTGTGCCGGACGCCCTGCGCGGCCGACCTTTGGCTGGACATGCTGGAAGACCACCTGAACAACCCCGAGTCGAACGGCCTGTGGCGAGGAATGTTCTGGGACTTACGGCATCTCCGCAACGCCGATCCCAAGCGTGCCAGTCACTTCCTTCACGCCCTCTTTGAGAAGTACCCGGCCGTCCGCGACTCCCCTGAAGGCGCCGTTCTGCTGACCTACGTGTGGGACAAACTCCCCGACGAACAAGTCCAGGAGATCCTTTCCGCGGTCCATGCGAGTAATTGGGAACATGCCTCTCAAGCATTCGGAGAACTCGTCGCCTTGATGTGGCTTCAGCGCCCCGAGGACGACTGGCTTGCCGCAGAGATCGAAGGCGCGTTTCGAACGGACGAGGCGCACTCCACCGATCTGGCATCCCTGCGCTTGGGAGTCGCCTTTTCAGCGGCTCAGTGCTGGGATAGGCCGACATGTCGTGACGCGGCAACGGAACTGCTGGTGCGCCTAACCCCCTTCGCCGACACGGCCCTAGCTCACGCGATCATGAGGGTATTCCGCCCTGCAACGCCCCTTCTTGCCGATGCGGCCACTCACAACCTCTTGGGAGCCATTCACGTCGGACCCGATGAGCTACTCCTGGAAGACCGAGTCGGCTCTTTGCCGGAATGTCTGCTCGACGTGTTCGCGGAGGAGCGTGAAGTGGTCGCGTTAATCTGCGAGAAGATCGTTCGTCTTCGGTCGGAGGAACTCAGGACTTTCCGCACCCCTTTCGGACGAAGCATCCCCCATCTGATCGACATTGCCTTGCGACTGCAACGCTGTTCCGAGGAATATCAAGAGCGCGGACTCGCCTTGTTCGAGCGCTTGCTCGACCTGGGGATCCAGGACGCGCAGACCTCGTTGATGCAGTTGGACGGCCGGTTGAGAAACACCGCTCCTCTCATCCTACCGCGACGGCGGCGCAGACAGGGCGTGTGACGAATCGCGTTTCGGCGTGACGGCCGGTCCGCGCCGGAGTGGGCCAAGCGCGGAACGGCCCCCTTTTGCCTTCTCTTATGCCTGCTCTGACGGACTCGGCCGCTGGCCCCACGGCATCGGCATCGTCGGCTTGGTGCGGTGCAGGTCGCGGCGCGCGTCCTTCGGCCGGTCCTTGAACCACGTCACGAACCGCACCAGTTGCATGACCGCCTCCTCGTAGACCTCGCGCCCCTTCTCCGCCGTCGCCAGCTCCGCGTCGCCGAGGACGCCCGTGTCGGTGTAACTGCTCGTCCACGAGATGATCGTCGCCGGCCCGGCCGCGAACAGGTCGACCCAATTGAACGGGCTGTTCTCCTCGTTGAAGCTGATGACGCCGCTCTTGATTTTGTCCGTGCGCACGTTGTCGCCGTCGAGGTACAGGTACAGCGACGTCTCCAGTTCGCAGGCGTGGGCGCAGCCGCCGGGGAACTTGCTCTGGCGCCAGCGCGGCAGGAACGCCTTGTCGACGGTGAGCAGGTTCCACCACCCGGCCAGGACGCACTCGGCGTCGGTCTCCAGGTTCGTGCGCCGGGCGGCGAGGTCGAGGTTCGGCATGTTCGAGCCGTGGCCGTTGAGCAGCACGATCTTCTTGAAGCCGTGGTAGGCCAGCGACCTGGTGATGTCGAGCACCTGGTCGATGAACGTGGCGTAGTGCGTGTTGATGGTGCCGGGGAAGTCCATGACGTGGGCGGTGTAGCCGTACCAGACCGGCGGCAGGACGAGCATCTTGTCGGGGACGGCCCGGCCCGCCCCGTAAGCGATCCCTTGCGGACAGACGATGTCGACGTCGAGCGGCAGGTGGTGCCCGTGCTGCTCGACGGAGCCGCACGGGACGACGCAGACCTGACCCTGGTCGACGGCGTCGTTGATCTCCGGCCAGGTCAACTTCTCGTAGCGGTACTCGGCGGCGGCGCGGCTGGTCATGAGTGAGTCCTCGGGACGGGGTTCCGGTTCGGCTCCGGGAAGACGGGCAGCGACGTCACGCTGGCCGGCTCGCCTTGGCGAGAACCCCTTCAATGACGTTTCGCCAGTGCGCGGCGTACTCTTCGGGCGCCTCCGCCCCCCCGTCGATTTCCAGGAGAGGCGCCCCGCCGGGATCGCCCCCGGACATTCGCGACCGCAGGAAGGCAAGGGCGGAGGAAGGGCCGGCGATGAGATCGTAGTAGCCTCGCCGCTCGTCGAGGAAGCGCGCCAGGCCGGCGCGGCGCGGGCGCAGCATGACCTCGACCTCCTTGCGCACATGGCGGCGCACCGCCGGCCAGTCCGCCGCGCCGTCGGTCCCGTCCAGCGGATAGAGGGTGACGAGACGGCCGGGGCCGGCAAGGTCGTTCACGAGGCGGAGACGCCCCGCGGCGGCCGGGCCGGCGGGCGCGGAGGGCGACCCCTCGTCCACGAACAGCAGGCGCCGGCCCGGACGCGCCGTGGCGCGCCAGTGCAACAGACGGGCCGTGTCGATGGCCGACTGCCGGGCGAGCCAGGCACGGTGCTTCCCGGCGAAGACGCCGCAGTTCTTCTGCTGCAGCGCGAGCGCGTCCGCCCGGTTCGCCGAGCCGCCGAATTCGTAGTGCAGGGCCACCACGTCCGGGTCGAAGACGACGCGCTTGCCGCGCTCCCACAGCTTGACGCAGTAGTCGACGTCCTCGTAATACGCCGGCAGGTAGGCGCGGTCGAAGCCGCCGACCTCGCGGAACAGGTCGGCGCGCGTCAGGAAGATGGCTCCCGAGACGTAATCGACGTCCCGGCGGAACAGGAAGGGGTCGTCGAACGGGTCGCCGCCGCGGACGTAGCTGCTGCACTCGCCGCCGCGCCAGATGACGTTGCCCGCCTCCTGGAGCGTGCCGTCGGGGAGGATGAGCCGGCCGCCGACGCCGCCGACGTCGTCCGACCCCGCTGCCACCGCCAGGGCGGCGCGGATGCTGTCTCCCAGGACTTGCAGGTCGTTATTCAGGAACAGCAGGTACTTCCCGCGCGCCTCCGCGAACCCCTGGTTGGCCGCGGTCAGAAATTGCAGGTCGCTGTCGTTGCGCAGGACCGTCGCCCCGTCGACCCGGTCCAGCAGCTGCGGCGTGCGGTCCTGCGAGGCGTTGTCGACGAGGATGAGCTCGAGGGAATCGAAGTGGCTGGCCTGGAGCGAGGCGAGGCACTGGAACGTCAGTTCGGCCCGGTTGTGGAGCACGATGATGACGCTGACGACGGGGTCCGCCGGGCGCGGGAACCCGAGCCGGGCGCCCGAGCCGAGGAAGCTGTCCAGGTAGAGGGTGCTGAGGCGGGTAAACCCGGCCTTGGCGGCCTCCAACGTGAGGGGGCCGGCGGGCGGCGGGGCAGGCGCCCGTTCGTCGCCGAGGGCCGGGCGCCCTCCGCCCTCACGCCACAGGCGGACGGCCCGCGCCGCCAGCCCCGGCGACCGCCTCACGGCGCTCAGAAAACGAGAGAGTGCGGAACTCATGATGGATAAACTACTTTAGAGCGCCTAAAAGAACTCACCACAGAGGCACAGAGGACACAGAGGAAAGGAAAAGAAGAAGCGGGGCAACCGCAGGATCAGCCTTTACTTTGTCTTTTCTCTGTGTCCTCTGTGCCTCTGTGGTGAGTTCTTTTAGGGATTCTTAGTAACTCCAGGATCCGGTCGCCGAGGCGCTCGACCGACAACTCAAGGCGGAACCGTGTTGCCGCCGCCTCGGCCGCCCGCCGTCTCAGGCCGGGCTCGCGCGCCAGGCGCAGCAACACGTCCGCCAGGGGCCGCGGGCCGGCGCCGCGAGCCACGAAGCCGGTCACGCCGTCTTGCAGGTACTCCGCCACGCCCGACGACGGCGTGGCGACGACGCAGCGGCCGGCGGCCAGCGCCGCCAACACCGGCAGCCGCGCCGCGTCCTCCACGGAGGTGCAGACGACGACGTCGGCGTCCCGCAAACGGGCCTCTCCCTCGGCGAAAGTGAGGTCATTCCACACCCGGCCGCCGCCTCCCCGCCGCACCCGGTTGGCGACGTCAGCCTCGTGCCACGGGTCGGCGAACTGGCCGCTGACGTCCAGAGCCGTCGCCGCCCGCACCGACCGCGGCAGGGCGCGCACGGCGTGCAACACCACGGAGAGCCCCGCGGGGTCGAGGACGTCGAGGAAGTGGAGGAGGCGCGGCGCCCCGCCGTCGGCCGTCGGCGCCGGCCAGGTCCCCGCGGCGAGACCGAAGGGGACGACGTGCGTGCGGGACGGCGGGCCGAAGCGCGCCAGCGCCTCGGCGCTTTTGGCCGACGGCACCAGCACCGCCGCGGCCCGTGCCAGCGCCTCGGCGATCGCACGGCCGCCCTCGGGCTGGTCCTCCGCCAGCCGCGCCTCGGCGACGAGCCACAGCGGGCGCTTGCCGGCCGAGGCGGCGGCGACGACCGCCGGGGCCATCACGGCGCCGGCGGCCAGGACGGCGTCACCGGCCTCGAACAGGTCCGGTAGGGCGTACGGGGCGCCGGCGACGAGGGGGTTGACGACCGCCGGGAGCCCCGCGGCGTCGTAGGCGTCGAGCAGCGGGCCGGCGCGGTGCGACGCCACCGTTACGGCGTAGCCCCGCCCGCGCAGATGCTCCGCCAGGTGATACAGTACGAGCCCGACGCCGTCACTCTCCAGCCCTGGGCTGAGGAACAGGAGGCGCCCGGCGCACGGCTCAGGCGCCGGGAAGCGCACCGCCGACGTGTCGCTCAGTCGGTGCGCCGCCAGCAGCCGGGGGTAGCCGCCCGCCGCGTGCGGCAGGCGGACGTCGCGGTCGACGCCCAAGGGCCTGAGCAGGGCGTGCAAGGAGTCGACCCGCGGCCCGTAGGCCGCGCCCGCGACGGCGGGCGTCTTCTCCGTGTACGACAGGTTCGGGTTGTAATACGGGTCCTCCCCGCAAATGAGCGGCCCCATCTTCTGCCCGAGGCGGGCGAGATCCTTCACCGGCACGGCCCCGCCGTGGCTGGCGTTTTCGTGGTGGACCAGGCGCGCGTAGGGGTTATAAACGACGCGGCGGCCGCTGTCGCCGACCTTCAGGCACAGGTCGACGTCGCCGAACAGCAGGCCGAACTCCTCGTTGAAGCCGCCGACCTCGTCGAACACCGCGCGGGGCACCGCCAGGCAGGCCCCAGTCACCGCCAGGTAATTGCGGTACCACGACGCCGAGCCGAAGACGCCGGTGGCGTGCTCGTTGGGGTGGAGGCGGAATGGGTGGTTCGGGCCGCCGCTCTGAAACATGACGATCCCGGCGTGCTGGACCGACCCGTCCGGGTAGAGCAGCTTGCCGCCGACGGCGCCGACGCCCGGCAGCAGCGCCCACTGCACCAGTTCGTCGAGCCACGAGCCGTCCAGCACTTCCGTGTCGTTGTTCAGGAAGACGAGGACGTCGCCGGCCGCGTGCCGGGCGGCGAAATTGTTCGCCCGCGAGTAGTTGAACTCCCCCGCGAAGTGGACCAGCCGCACCCGCGCCTCGCCGGCCAGGGAACGGTAGTAGTCGTGCGTCGCGGCCTCCGCGCTGCCGGTGTCGACGACGACCACCTCGAAGTCGGGGTAGTCGGTCTTGCCGAGGAGGGTGTCGAGGCACCGCCTCAAGAGGCCGACTTTGTCCTTGGTAGGGATGAGGACCGACACCTTCGGCCGCGGGTGCGCCCAGCGGAGGCGGTAGCGACCCAATTCCGGCGAGTCGACGACGGCCGCGGCCCGGCCGAGGCGCTCGAGGTGGCGGGCGAGGCACTTGAATTGGGCCGGGAAGGCGTACGGCTTGGCCTCCAGGTTGCCCGCGACGGAGGTGCTGATCTTCCGCCAGTGGTAGAGCACCTTCGGCACGTGGGCAATCCGGCGGCACTCCGGCGTCACGCGCAGCGCCAGGTCCCAGTCCTGGGCGCCCTCCGCCTCCGGCGCGAACCCGCCGCCGGCGCGGGCCAGGCGGGCGCGCATCACCGAGTGCATAAGGGGGTTGGAGGCCAGCAGCAGCTCCGGCCCCCAGCCGGGCTTGAACCACGGCTCGCGCCGCTGGGTGCCGTCGGCCGACACCTTGTCCTCGTCGAAGTAGACGAGGTCGATGGTTTCGTCGCGGTTCAACTCGCGGACGACCTCGTACAGGGCGTGCGGGGACAGCGTGTCGTCGTGGTCGACGATGGCGACGAACTCGCCGCCGGCCATCGCCAGGGAGTGGTTGGAGTTGCCGGAGATGCCCTCGTTTCGCCCCAGGAAGTTGACGCGCACGCGCGGGTCGCGCCCGGCGTACTCGTCCAGCACGGCGCGGACCGCCGGGTCGGACGAGGCGTCGGCCAAACACAACTCCCAGTTGTCGTATGTTTGCGCGCGGACGGACTCGAGCGTGTCGCGGAGGACGTCCGGCGGCGGGTTGTAGACCGGCGTCAGCAGGCTGATGAGGGGCCGGTACGGCAGGCGCTTCGACGCGGCCCGCTGCCAGGCGAGTCGTTCCGGGCCGGGGTCGGTGCGGGCGACCCAGGCGCGGTAGGCCTCGTCGGGGTCGGGCGGCGACGGCGGCGCGGGGGGCAGGGGGATGCGGAAGCCCCAGGTCCGGTTGAGCTCCTCCGCGACGGCGCGGGCGAGGACACGAGTCCCCTGGTGGCGCCACAGCCGGTAGGCGTTGTAGAACTGCACGGGCAGACGCTTGAGCCTCATCGCCGGGTCCCCTCCGCCTTCCTCCGCGCCTCCGCCTTACGGAAGGCGCGCTCAACGGCGGCGACCACCCGCGCCGCGTACTCGGCCGGCCCGTACTCGCGCGCCACCAGATCGAGCGCCCCGGCCCGCAGGCGGCCCCACAGGGCCTCGTCGCTGTACAGTTGGACACAGCAGGCCACGAGCTCCGCCGCCGTGCCGCCGACGACGAGGTGTTCGCCGGG
This sequence comes from Gemmatales bacterium, assembly GCA_038229635.1. Lineage (GTDB taxonomy): Bacteria > Planctomycetota > Planctomycetia > Gemmatales > Gemmataceae > DATFNV01. The sequence continues at coordinate 35,986 of JBBROG010000024.1, read as the reverse complement.
GCGCCAGCCGAGCTGTTCCGCCATCAGCGGCGTGACCGCCATCGGCAGGCCGTGCGCCGCGACCTCGATCGCCTTGAGCGGCACGCCCGCGGCGTAGCGCGTCGGGATGACGAAGACTCGCGCCCTGTTATAGAGAGGCGTCAAGTCCTCGACGCGGCCCGTCACCTCGACCCCCGGCCGGTCGAGGGCGCCGGTCTCGCGGAGGAAGTCCGAGCCGGCGACGACGAAGCGGACGTCGCCCAGGGCCTCGCGCAGGCGCGGGAAGACCTTGTCCGCGAACCAGAGGACGCCGTCGCCGTTCGGACATTCCAGGAGCGGAATGGCGCCGACGAAGAGGAAGTCCCTCCGCCCGGCGAAGGGAGCCGGCGTCGGCCTCGGGGCGGCGACGTGTGTCAGCACGGTCACGTCGTCACAGCCGGCGGCGCGGAAGCGGCGCGCCTCCGCCTCGGAGACGGCCCAGACGGCGTCGCAGCCCTCGGCCAGGGCGACCTCGGCGTCGGCCAGGGCGCGGACTTCCTCCTCGGGGACCGCCTCGCCCGCGAGGCGGCGCCTGGCGACGTCGCGCAGGCACCAAAGGGCCTCGGCGTCGTAGACGACGGCGGCCGCCCCCCCCCAGGCGTCGGCCGGCCAGGCGTCGCGGAAGGCGGCCATGTTCGGCGGCCGGCTGACCACGATCACGTCATAGTAGCCGGCCCGCTCGCCGAGGAACTGGCGCAGCCGCGGCGCCGACCAACTCGCCATGACCTCGACGCGGGGGTCCAGGAAGCGGCGCACTTCCGCCCAGTCTTCCTTGTGCTCGTAGATCGGGAACAGCGTGACGGCGTGGCCGGCGGCGGCGAGGGCCTGCACCATCGGCTGGCTGCGCGGGTAGCCCTGGCCGAGGTAGGGGTACGGCACGCGGTCCTCGACGAACAGGACGCGCGGCTTGGCCCCCGGGCGCGCCCGCGCGTCGAGGAGAGTCCGCGCGTCGTGCGGCCGGCCGTTCGACGAGGGACTCGCTTCCTCGGCGGGTTCGAAGCGCAGGACGTTCACGTTCGGCTCGTAGACGACGCGGAGACCGCGCGCCCACAAGCGAGCGCAGTAGTCCGCCTCGTCGTCGAAACCGCCCAGCGCCAGGAAGGCGTCGCGCGGCGTCAGCAGGAAGCCGCGCGAGCAGGCGTCGACGTCGCGGCGAAACATAAAGGGATCGCCGAAGGGGTCTTCGCCCGCGCCGTAGCCGGAGGGAACCCCGTCGGCCCGGGCGATTCGGCCCGCCTCGAGGAGCGTGCCGTCCGGTCGGAGGGCCTTGCCGCCGACGGCGCCGACGTCCGGCCCCGCCGCGGCCAGGGCCGCCGTCACGCTCGCGCCGAGGAGTTGGGCGTCGCCGGCGAGGAAGAGCAGGAATTCCCCGCGGGCCTCCCGCGCCGCCCGGCCGCGGTCCGGGACCCGCCTCGCCCCGTCGACGCGGCTCAGGAGGTCCCGGCCGGCGGCGCCGGCGTCCTCGGTAAGGAATACCTCACAAGGGGGCAAAGAGCCAGCGGCCAAGGACTCGAGACAGCCGAGCGTCAGGGCCGGGTGACCCCCCGCCGAAACGACGACGCTGACCGCCGGCGCGTCGGAGGCGGGAAGCGCCAGGCGAGCCCCGCTGATGAGGAAACTGTTGAGGCGAGCGTTGGCGACGCCTTCCCACGCGGCCAGGGCGGCCGGCAGGGCCGGGCGCGCGGGGGGGGGAGACGCGGGAGGCGCCCAACCCAGGGCGTATAGCGCCCAGCCGCAACCGCGGCGCATCGTCACGCCCGGACCCTCCTCGCGCACCAGGTTCACCCCGTGCCGCGAAAGTTCGAGGAACCGTCGCCCGTAGTGTGCCAGCCTGTTGCCCGCGGTCGCCACCCTCGTGACCTCCCCTGGTATATTCCACTTCTAACATCTGTCGATAATCAGACACGCCGCGCGCGACAGGCGCTGGGCGCCGACGAGCCAATACGCGAAGGGCAGAAGACCGCCCTCTGTCGCGTCGGGGAGCCACTCGGGCGGGCGCAAGATCCTCGGGTCGCAGAGGAACGAGGTCATCGGCGGGTCTCGGGGCTTTCGCCGCGGGCGCGGGATGAGGAATCGTTCCGACTCCTCATCAGAGGTTATAGATCGGGAAGTTCCTCGAGACAAGAAACCCGAAGCGTCGCCAAGAATTCCAAAAGACCTAACCACAGAGGGCACAGAGAAATCACCAAGGGGAGGGAAGTAAAAATCGCCCTCCTCCCTCCCCCGCTTTTTATCTTCTTTGCGCATTCTCTGTGTCCTCTGTGCCTCTGTGGTTAGTTCTTTTAGGGATTCTAAGCGGCCGGACGCGCCCGCCACCACGCCGCGGCGTGGCGCAACCCTTCCTCCAGGGTGTAACGCGGTTCCCAGCCGAGGTCGCGCAGACGATGACTGTCGCCGCAGATGAACGGCGGCTCCCACGCCCGGTAAGGGACCGCCCCGAAGTCGACCGCCCCCCCGCCCACGACGGCGCGGGCCGTCTCCATGAGGTGCCGCACCGTCACCGGCGCACCGGACGCGACGTTGAACACGCCCGTCGCGTCCCGCCGCGCCAGCGTCGCCAGCGCCGAGGCGACGTCTTCGACATGCAGGTAGTCGCGCACCTGCTCCCCTTTCGTCGCCGCGAACGACTCGCCGCGCTGCAGCGCCCGGACCAGCGCCGGCACCATCCGCCGCCCGTCCTCGTAAGGGCCGTACAGGTAAAAGAGGCGCGCCCACGCGAAGCGGAAGCCGTTCTCGGCCGCGACCTGCTGGCCGATCAGGCCCATCGCCAGCTTCGTCGCGGCGTACAGCGTCTCGGGGCGCGTCGGCCCGTCCTCGCGCAGGAACCCGGCGCTCACGTCGTATTCGGCGCAGGTCCCCGCCATGACCACCTGACGACAGCCGACGCGCGCGAGCTCGGTCAGCAGCGCCAGGCTCGCGGTCAGGGCCGGCAGGTTCTCGGGCGAGCGGAGGTACTTGCCCGGCTCCGCGTACCAGGCGAGGTGAATGCAGGCGTCGGGGGGGGCGGCGGCGAGGGCGGAGCGTACCGCCGCGGCGTCGGCCAGTTCGCCGCGGACGAGGGCGAGGCGGTCGGCGACGCCGTCGAGGCGGGCCAGCGACGACGACGGCCGCACCAGCGCCGTCACCGCGCAGCCCGCCGACAGGAGGGCGCGGGCGACGTGACAGCCGACGAAGCCGGTCGCGCCGGTCAGGAAGACGTTCATGCCCGCCCTCACGCCCGCGAAACGTCGACGTAGCCGCGGTCGCGCTCCGACAGGATCGGGTCGGGCAGCGGCCAGGCGACCCCGAACGCCGGGTCGTCCCAGCGGACGCCGCGCGCCAATTCAGGGTAATAAAGCTCGCCGATCTGGTAGAACACTTCGGTCTCGTCCTCCAGCGTCTGGAAGCCGTGCGCCAGGCCGGGCGGGACGTAGAGCGCCAGACGGTTCTCCGCCGTCAGCGTGACCCCCGCCCAGTGGAACCGCGTCGGCGAGTCGGGGCGGAGGTCGACGACGACGTCGAAGAGGGAGCCGCGCGTGCAGCGGACGACCTTGGGCTCCTCGCGGGGCGGCGCCTGGAAGTGCAGGCCGCGCAGCGTCCCCCGGCGGCGGTTGAACGAGACGCTGCACTGCACCAGCCGCGCGTCGAGGCCGCGTGCCTCGAATTCCTGGCGGCACCAGGTCCGGGCGAAGAAGCCGCGCTCGTCCTCGCGCCGCTCCGGCTCCAGGACGTAGGCCCCGGGCAGCGCCGTCTCGCGGAAGATCACCGGGAAATCCCCCTCGCCCGCCGCCCCGCGCCGCGGGGCGGTCACACCACCTTCAGCTCCGGGATGGGCACGATGAACTTGCCGCCGCGCCGGCGGTACTCGTCCTGCTGCCGGAGGATCTCGTCCGCGAAATTCCACGTCAGCAGGAGGCAATAGTCGGGCATGTCGGCGAGCAGTCGCTCCGGCGGCGCGATCGGCAGGTGCGTGCCGGGGGTGTAGCGCCCCTGCTTGGCCGTGCTGCGGTCAGCGACGAAGTCGAGCACGCGGCCGTCGATGCCGAAGTAGTTCAGCAGGGTGCTCCCCTTGGCGGAGGCGCCGTAGGCCGCGACGCGCTTCCCCTCCCCCTTGAGCTTGGCGAGCAGGCCGCACAGCCCGTCCTTGAGGCCCTCGACGCGCCGCCCGAAGGCGCGGTAGGTCGCCGGGTCGTTCACGCCCCACGACGCCTCCTCGTCGAGCAGGTCGACCGCCGCCGGCCCGCGCTGGAGCCCCCGGTCCTCGCGGCCGAGGAAGACGCGGAGCGTGCCGCCGTGGATCGGCACCCGCTCGACGTTCTCGACCAGCAGGCCGTGCTGCGCGAACAGCCGGTCGAGTGCCGTCAGCGAGAAGTAGCTGAGGTGCTCGTGGTAGATCGTGTCGAATTCGCAGCCGTCGAGCAGGTCCTTGACGTAAGGCACCTCGAAGACGGCCACGCCGTCGTCCTTCAGGAGCGTCCGAATGCCCTCGGCGACGCCGTTGAGGTCGGGGACGTGGCCGAGGACGTTATGCCCGTGGATGACGTCGGCCCGCTCGCCGGCGTCGCGCAGCCGCCGCGCCAGCGGCGCCCCGAAGAACTCGGTCACGGTGCGGATGCCGCGCTGCTCGACCGCCACCTTGGCGACGTTCACCGCCGGCTCGACGCCCAGCACCGGGATGCCGCGCTTGTGGTAGTACTGCAGCAGGTAGCCGTCGTTGCTCGCGACCTCGACGACCAGGCTGTCGCGCGTCAGGCCCCGCTCCTCGGTCAGGCGCCCGGCCAGCGTCTCGGCGTGGCGCAGCATGGTGTCCGAAAAGGACGAAAAATAGAGGTATTCGCGGAACAGCTTCTCGGGCGGCACCACGTCGAGGATCTGCGCGAGGGAGCAGTGCCGGCACACGGCCAGGTCGAGCGCGTAGGTCGGCTCCGGCTCGGCGAGTTGCCCGGCGGTCAGCAGCGCGTTGGCCAGCGGCGTGCGCCCCAGCGACAGCACCAGCTCGAGCCCGCCGTGGCCGCACGAGCGGCAGGCCACGGCCCGCGAGGCGCTCGGGGGGATCGTCCGCGACAGCAGCGACGTCATACGTTGGCCTCCAGGAAACGTTTGTACCAGTCGAGGGTTCGCGCCAGCCCCTGCTCCAGAGTGAACAGCGGGCTCCAGTCGAGGACGCGCCGGGCCTTGGCCGCGCTAAGGTACTGGCGGCGGATCTCGTTGCTCGCCTCGTTGCGCACGTCCGGCTCCAGCTTCGAGCCCATGAGCGCCAGGAGCTGGCGCACCAGGTCGAGGACGGTCAGCTGGATCTCGTTGGAGAAGTTGAACGCCTGGCCGCGCAGGCTCGGGTCGGCCGCCAGGCGCTCGGCGAGGAGGGTGTAGGCGGCCGCCCCGTCCTCGACGTAGAAGTAGTCGCGGACGTACTGGCCGTCCGAGCGGATCACCGGCCGCTGGCCGCGTACGATCGCGCGAATCGTACCGGGGATGATGCGGTTCCAGTTCAGGTCGCCGCCGCCGTAGAAGTTGCCGCAGCGCGTGATCGCGACGGGCAGGCCGTAGGTCGTCGCGTAGGCCGTCGCGATCAGGTCCGCGCACGACTTGCTGACGTCGTAGGGGTGGCGGCCGATGAGGGGGGCGTCCTCGTCGTAGGGGAGCTTCTCGTGCTCGCCGTAGGCTTTGTCGGAGGAGGCGACGACGATTTGCTTCACGGACGGGCTGCGGCGGCACGCCTCCAGCAGCGCCCAGGTGCCGGCGATGTTCGCCTGGAACGTCGACACCGGGTTGCGGTTGGCGATGCCGACGATGGTCTGCGCCGCCAGGTGGAGGACGGTGTCGACCTCGAACTCGCCGAGGGCGCGCTCCAGCAGCGCCTGGTCGGCGATGTCGCCGCGGACGACCTTGACGCGCTCGATCAGCCGGCCGCGCACCAGTTCGCTCTGCGGCACCCAGTCACGCGCGAGGCAGACGACGTCGGCGCCGAGGTCGAGCAGCCGGCGCACGACCCAGCTGCCGACGAGCCCGGTGGCGCCGGTGACGAAGGTCGGGCGGTCGCGCCAGAACGTGGCGTGTTGAGTCATCGATCAGTCCCACACTTTCCAGGGGGCGCGGCCGCCGTCCCAGAGCCCTTCGAGCAAATTCTTGTCGCGCTGCGTGTCCATGCACTGCCAGAAGTCGGGGTGGCGGTAGGCCATGAGCCGGCCCTCGGCGGCGAGGCGCTCAAGCGGCTCGCGCTCCCACGGCGACTCGTCGCCGGGGATGTACTCGAGGACCGACGGCTCGAGGACGAAGTAGCCGCCGTTGATCCACCCCTCGCCCGTCTGCGGCTTTTCCATGAACTGGCGGACGTGGCCACCCGCGCCGTCCCCGTCGATGAGGAGGCCGCCGAAGCGCGCCGGCGGCCGCACCGCCGTCACCGTGGCGGCGAGGCCGTGGCTCTTGTGGAAGCGGACCAGGGCGGCGACGTCGACGTCGGCCACGCCGTCCCCGTAGGTCATCAGGAACGTCTCGCCGCCGAGCAGCGGGGCCAGCCGCTTCAGCCGGCCCCCCGTCTGCGTGTTCAGCCCCGTGTCGACCAGGTGGATCGTCCAGTTCTCCGAGCGCAGGTCGCGGCGCATAACGTCGCCGGAGCCGAGGTGGACGGTGAAGTTGCTGTTCAGGTGGGCGTAGTCGAGGAAATAGCGCTTGACGACCTCGCCCTTGTAGCCGAGGGCGATGACGAACTCCTTGAAGCCGTAGTGGGCGAAGTGCTTCATGATGTGCCAGAGGATCGGCTGGCCGCCGATCTCGACCATCGGCTTCGGCCGCAGGCCCGTCTCCTCGGCGAGGCGGGTGCCGAGACCGCCCGCCAGCAAAACGACTTTCATCCCGAGTGCCTTTCCACCGAACGCCGCCCAGTGCGAGATCAAGGGACCAGTTGTTTGTGGCGTCCAAGCCGCGCACGCAGCGTACTCGCGGAGTAAGTGGCCGAAGCCGTCGAAAGGCCGCTTACTCCGCTGCGCTGCGTGCCTCGGACGAACGGGCCTTACGCCGAATCGGAATTACGGCCGCGGGGATGTTCCGGCAAAGTCGCGAGGAGACTCGCTCCTCTCCCGCACTCGTGCTCAGGGCTAGTCAAATGATCCACCCTCCCAAACGAGCAAACCGAATACCGCGAGTTCGGGAAAACCATACGCTTCGCTATTTTGTATTCCGAAAGCCTTAAGGAGAGGAGGGTTGCGTCGTACCGCCAGCGTCGCGGATGACCGACACCCTTTCTCCCCGCCGCGGGTCGTGCTAACCAATCTTAACACAGACGTCGCGCGTGCTAACGATTGTTAGCGCTTCTCGGCATCCTGCCGGCGCGGTGACAGTCACTGACCGCGAATTCGCTTCAAGACGGCGCGGACCGGGGCCGTGACACGCCACGAGATCGAGCTGAGTATTTCGGCCGCGCGCCGCTCCGCCTCGGCCGCGCGCCGCTCCGCCTCGGCCGCGCGCCGCTCCGCCTCAGCCGCGCGCCGCTCCGCCTCGGCCTTCTGCGCCAGGACAGCTTCCTCGCGCGCTTCCAGCGCCGCCAACTCCGCGACCTCGCGCTCCTTGATCCGCAACTCGTCGTCCTTCGCCCCCAGGTCGCGGCGCAGTTCCAGGGCGGCGGCGCGGATGCCTTCGATCTCCTGCTCCAGCCAGTAGCGGCGCCGCTCGTAGGCCGCGAAGGCTCGCGGGACCGGCTCGTGACCTTTGCGGAAGCGCAGCGTCCAGCGCGTCAGAAACGTCCCGTCGAAGTCCGCGTCGGGGTAGAAGCCGTGCCGGGCGAACTGCTCCACCCAGTAGTCCGTCGGCCGGGCGTTGAAGTGCGTCACTTCCTTGAAGTCGTGCGGGCTCGACGAGAACAGGATGTCGTTCGCGTGCCGGCACAGGTTGGCGACCGTCGCCTCCGCCTCGTCCTTCGGCAGGTGCTCCAGGACCTCGATGCAGACAATCAGGTCGTAGGCGCGGGGGAACGGATCGGCGACGGACCCGACCCGGCAGTAGGGTGCCGCCCCGGCGTTGGCGTGGGCGATGGCGTAGTCGGAGATGTCGACGCCGAACGCTTCCACGCCGCGCTCGCGAAGCTCTTCCACCAAATACCCCGTGGCGCAGCCGGCGTCGAGGACGTTGGCCGGGCCGATGTCGCTCACGATCCGGTCGGCGAAGCCGCGGAAGAGTTGGCGAAAGTCGTCCGCGTTTTCGTAGGGCGTCCCGCAGCCGGTGGCGTAATAGAAGCGGTCGTACAGCTCCGCGGCCTTGCCTTTCGTCTGCGACATGACTGGCCTACCCCGTTGCCTTTGGTCCACGCCGCACTCGGTTCTGCCGCCGGGCGGTCCGAACTCCTCGGGAGTCCGGGACACTCCACCTTACCACGCGAATCGCGGCGTCGGCGAGGTGGTATGGTAGGGGAACCGTCTCGGGCTTGCCAGCGCGAAGGCGAGGTCCGATGGACTCGGGGCGGCTCGGCGGCGTACAATTCGGTCCTTCGCCCGCGTCCTTGCCGAGGGCCGAACCTCGTGTCCGAGCCACCCCCGACCCGCTCGCGCGTCCGCGTCCTCCTCGCCGGCTCGCTGGTCGTCGTCGCCCTCCTCCTGGCGTTCAAGCTGCGTCAGGGGGCGGCGTCCCCCGATCATACGCGGGAGGCGGTCCGCAAAGTGCTCGACGACCAGGTCGAGGCGTGGAACCAAGGCGACCTCGACGGCTTCATGGTCGGCTACTGGCAGGACGAAAAGCTCACCTTCTTCAGCGGCGCCGACGCGCGGGCCGGCTGGCGGGAGACGTTCGACCGCTATCGTCTCCGCTACAAGGCCGAGGGCAAGGAGATGGGCACGCTGACCTTCCGCGATCTCGACATCGACGTGCTTTCCCCGCAGGCGGCGATCGTCCGCGGCCGCTGGCAGCTGACGATGAAAAGCGGCGAGGAGCCGGGCGGACTGTTCACCCTCGTCTTCAAGAAGATGAACCAGGGCTGGTGCGTCGTCCACGACCACACGTCCGCGAAGTAGCGGGGGCTGGTCCCCCCTCTCCCCTTTGGGGAGAGGGGGGCAAGGGCGCCCGCCGCTGCCGACTCGGCCTTTTCCCGGCGCCGCCGTCCGGGTAAATTGATCGGCCCGGCGCTCGCCCGCCGGCCAGGCCAGGGAGGGCCGACGCCTTGGAGCCGCTCCGATTCCCCGCCCGCACTCCTCGCCGGGTCGGCGCCGCCGTCCTCGCGGTCGCGGCGCTGCTCGCCGTCGTGTCGGCCCGCCCCTACGCCGGCGGCTGGAACGACGGCAGCCGCCTCGCCACCGTCGAGAGCCTCGTCGACCGCGGCACCCTCGCCATCGACGACTCGATTTTCGTGCGCGTGCCGGACGACGACGCGGCGCCGCTCCCTTACCCGCCCGACGACGCGCTGCTTCGCGAACAGGGGACGCTCGACAAAATCCTCGTCGACGGACGTTATTACTCCGACAAGAGTCCGGTGCCGGCGCTGCCGCTGGCGGGCGTTTACCGCGCCTGGGTCGCGGCGACCGGCTTGACGGCGCGCGCGCGACCCGACCTGTTCTGCCTCCTGCTGACGCTCGTCTCGTCGGGCCTCGCCTACGTCGTCGCCGTCGGCTGCGTCGACCGGCTCGGCGTCGACACGGGCCTCTCCCTCGGATATCGCCTCTCCTTGACGGCGAGTTTCGCCCTCGGCACCCTCGCCCTGCCCTACGCGCGCCACGTCAACAATCACAGTTTGCTCCTCGGCGTCGCCGCGGCGCTGACGCTCGGCCTGGCGCGGCTGGCGCGGGCGGCGGAGGCGGGGCGTCTCTCCTGGCGTCTCCCCGCGCTACTCGGGGCACTCGCCGGCTTCGGCTACACCGTCGACCTCGGCGCCGGGCCGGTCCTGTTCGCCTGCACGCTGGCGCTGGCCGCCTGGCGTTGCCGGCGCCCGCGTCTCCTGCTCGCCTTCGTCCTGGCGGCGCTGCCGTGGCTGGCGCTGCACCACGCGCTCAACTACGCCGTCGGCGGCACGCTGGCGCCGGCCAACAGCGTCGCGCATTACCTGACCTGGCCGGGCTCGCCGTTCAACGAGCAGAACATGACCGGCGGTTGGAAGCACGCGAGCGCCGGGCAATTCCTGCTGTACGCCGCGGACCTGCTCGTCGGGCGGCGCGGCTTCCTCGGGCACAACCTGCCGCTCCTGCTGGCGCCGGCGGCGCTGGGACTGTTCCGGCGGCGCCCCGCCGAACGTCCGGAATTGCTGTACGCGCTGGGGCTGTGCGGCGGAGTCTGGCTGATCTACGCGGTCAACTCCACCAACCACGCCGGCCGCTGTCTCTCGATCCGCTGGTTTCTACCGCTGCTGGCGCCGGGCTACTACGCGCTCGCCGTCCTGCTGCGCGAGCGGCCGCGGCTCCTCGGCGACCTGCTCCTCCTCGGCGGCTGGGGCGCCGTCGTCGCCGCCCTCGGCTGGTGGCAGGGGCCGTGGGAGAGGATCGGCGAAGCGTGGCTCTGGCCCGTCCGCGCCGGCGTGCTGCTGAGTTGGGCCGGCTACCGCCTTTGGCGCGACCGCGCGGCGCGGACGCAGGACGTTGAGACGAGACGACCGCCGCTTGCGGCCTGACGGCGCCGCCGTATCATGTCCCGGTCACGACAGGTTCTCGTTCGTCCCGGGCAGTCGATGAGCGGCAACGGTCCGGCGGAAATGCTTCTTCGGCGATCCTCTTCTCGGTTGGCGTGGCTCGGCCTCGCACTTGTCGCGGCCGCTTCCCTGGCGCCGTTGCTGTTCGAGCCGCGCCCGGTCGCGTGGGTCCTCCCGTTCTCCTCGGCCGCCGTATCCTTCGCCGCGAAGGCTGCCGTCGTCGCGGTGATGCTCGCCGCCCTCGGCTTGCGCGCCGCCGCCGACCGGCGCTCGGAGCCGTGGGCGCTCCCGCTCGTGACGCTGTTCGCCGCGCTGGCCGCTTTCATGACCGCCCTGCACTGGTATGCCCTCGACGTAAGTGAGCCCCTCGCCGCCTGGCAGCGCGACCTGTACTTCGGCATCCTCAATCACACGGCCGACCCGCCGCACGTCTTCCGACCGCTGCCCTACGGCTTCACGCGGACCCTGGAGCGTCTCACTGGCGACTGGGTCTTCTCCTTCCTGGCCTATCGCTGGTTCTTCTGCTTCTGGTTCGTCTGGGCGTCCTACCGCTTCGCGCGCCGGTGGTACGGCATGGCGGCGTCGCTCCTCCCCGTCGGCGCCGCGGCCGCGCTCTACCCGCTGTCGATCCGCTGGTACTGGGGACAACTCACCGACCCGGTCAATCACGCTCTCTTCGTCCTCGCCCTGATCTACGTCGTCGAGGAGCGGTGGCTTCTCCTGGCCGCGACGCTGGCCCTGGCGGTCCCAGCCAAGGAGACGGCCCTGCTCGTCGTGCCGGCCGCTTTCGCGTCGGCGTGGTGTGCCGGCGGGATGCGTCTGAGAGTTGTTTTGGGTGTTTTCGTCAAGACGGCGGCGCTCGGCGGCGTGGGTCTGGCGGCGTTCCTGGCGGTGCGCCTGCCGCTCGGTTGGCGGCCGGGCAACGAGTCGATGAACGGATTGCCGGGGCTGATGATCGGCGCGAATCTGGGTCTCGGTGAGCCCATCGCCACCAGCACGGTTCCCCTCTCGGAGAATTATGTCCATCCGGCCGTGTTCGTCGGCGTCTTCCTGCCGTTCATCGCCTGGGGCTGGCGGCGCGTCGATGTCCAGCTGAAAGCCGTCATCCTGACGTTGACGCCGCTCCTGCTGTTCAGCAATCTCTGCTTCGGCTGGATGTACGAGTCGCGCAACTACATGCCGCTCGTGCCGCTGCTGGCGACGACGGCGCTGGCGGGCGTGCCCCGCGCCGCTCGGCGCGAACGCTAAAGGGCAAGCTTGGGCTAGCAGTGAAGGCGGGAGGTTTGGTGTAATGGGGCGCGTTTTTGAGCCCTGGTTTCACGGATCGCCCTTGTGCACAAGGATTGTGCTCCATGTCTCGACGGCCCGGCTCCGCGCCGGGACAGGTCGCTCTGGATGACTACCTTGACCGCTGCTGATGCTGCTCTTCCAGGTTACGCAGTGCTTCAATCGCTTACGGCGACGTACTCTCGCAAAATAACCTGTGGCAGTGTCCGAACGGTCGTACCTTGTTCGTTGTACCACCGGAGGGCCGGGGAAAAGGGCCCCCGTCCAAGCATATGAAACCGTTTGGAGAACCGTCTCATGCCGAAGTTTCTGTTCATCTATCGCGAATCCACCGCTCCCCGATCCCGGCCGTCTGCCGAGGAAATGCAAGTCCTGGCGGGCCAATGGTACGCCTGGATGCAGAAGTTCAGCGCGTCGATCCTGCCCGGCGGCGATGGTTTGAAACCGAGCGGCCGGCTCATCAAGGCGGGAATCGTGACCGACGGCCCCTACGTCGAAACCAAGGAAATCGTCGTCAGCTTCGGCCTTATCCAGGCCGACGACTACGACGCAGCGCTGGCAATCGCCCGCGCGTGTCCCCCCGGACATGCGATCGAGATCCGCGAATTGGCCGGCTACGCATGAACGAACCCCGCGAGCTGGTGGAGCACTTTTTTCGCCACGAGTTCGGCCGGCTCGTCGCCGTGCTGACCCGGTCGCTCGGCGTGCGCCGTCTCGACCTCGTCGAGGACGTCGTGCAGGCCGCGCTTGTGAAGGCGCTTCAGACATGGTCTCGCCGCGGTGTGCCGGAAGACGCCGGCGGCTGGCTCTACCGCACGGCCCGCAACCTCGCGATCGACGCGCTGAGGCGCGAGCAAACCCTCGCCGAAGCATTGCCTCGCCTCGCCGATGAGGCCGAGCGGGAATCGTCACCGCCCGAAGCGCATTTCGCCGACGCGATCGGCGACGAGCCGCTTCGCATGCTCTTCGTCTGCTGCCATGAAGCCGTGCCGGCCGAATCTAGCGTCGCCCTCGCGCTCAGGACGCTCTGCGGCTTCAGCACCGCGGAGATCGCCCGGGCCTTGCTCACCACCGACGCGAACATCCAAAAGCGCATCGAGCGGGCCAGAGATCGGCTGCGCGAGCTGGACGTCGATTTTGACCCGCCGGCCTCCGCCCAGCTTGGCGCTCGGCGGGACGCGGTCCTCGCGGTCGTCTATCTCCTTTTCAGGGCTGCCACGCCACCCACGCCGACGTGCCGATACGCCGCGACCTCTGCGACGAGGCCCGCCGGCTGGCACGGATGCTCGCCGCCCAGGGTGTCGGCGACGTCCCCGCGGTACATGCCCTGCTCGCCCTGATGTGCTTCCACGCGGCCCGCTTCGACGCGCGGGTCGGGCTCGACGGCGCCATCGTTCTGCTCGAGGAGCAGGATCGCTCCACGTGGAGCTGGAGCGACGTTCGCGAGGGGATGGCGTAGCTCGCCAGGTCCGCCGCCGGCGACGAATTGACGCGCTATCATGTGGAAGCGGGCATCGCCTGGGAGCACTGTCGGGCGCCGACCTTCGCGGACACCGATTGGCGCCGGATCGCCGAATGGTACGACGCGCTCGACCGCATCGCGCCGTCGCCGATCCACGCGCTCAACCGCGCCGTCGCCGAAGCCTACCTGCACGGCCCGCAAGCCGGGCTCGACCGCCTGGCCGCCGTTGTCCCGGAAAACGTCCCCGCCCGCTATCCCGGCTGGCACGCGGTCATCGGCGAACTGCACTTTCGCCTCGGCCAGCACTCCGCTGCCGAGCGCGCCTGGCGGGAGGCGCTGCGATTGACGAGCGCTAGCACCGATCAAGAGTTCCTGCGTCGCCGCCTCGCCGACTGCCGGCGCTTCCTCGGTCTCGCTGCTGACCCGAACTCCTGAGATACCCCGGCTGCGAGTACTGGAGCGCCGTCGAAGCGACAAGCTAGTTGTGCGTTTCACAAATCGGGCCATTTAAACCGCGAGCGGCTCAGGTCGTCAGCCCCCCGTACACGTCCGGGCGTCGATTCTCCAGGAAGCGCCACGCCTTGCGCAACGCCGGCACCCGCGCCAGGTCGCACCGCGCCACCACGACCTCCTCGCCCGCGCCCGCCTTGGCGATTACCGCCCCCGACGGGTCGGCGACGAACGAGCCGCCCCAGAACGTGATGGCTCCCTCGCGGCCGACGCGGTTGACCGCCGCCACGAAGACGTTGTTCACCGCCGCGTGCCCCACCTGGGCGGCGCGCCACATCTGCTCCCAGTCGCCGGTGATGTTCGTCTCCACCGTTTCGTCGATGACGCCGATGGCCGTCGGATAGACGAGGAGTTCCGCCCCCTTCAAGGTCGCCAGCCGCGCCGCCTCGGGGTACCACTGGTCGTAGCAGATCAGCGGCGCGATTTTGCCGTGCGGCGTGTCGAAGACGCGGACGCCGGTGTCGCCTGGCGCGAAGTAGTGCTGTTCGTGGTACAGGACGTCTTCGGGGATGTGCGTCTTGCGGTAGTCGCCGAGGCGCCGGCCGTCGGCACCGAAGACGCTGGCGGTGTTAAAATAACGGCCGTCGGCGGCGCGCTCGAACACCGACCCGCCGACCAGGACGATCCCGAGCCGCCTCGCCGCCTCGGACAGGGCGTGCGTCGTCGGCCCCGGAATCGGCTCGGCGAGGGCGAAGGCGGCGCGGTCGTCGGGGCGCTGGCAGAAGTAGGGGCCGGCGAAGAGTTCGGGCAGGACGACGACCTCGGCGCCGCGCGCCGCCACCTCGGCGACGCCGCGGAGGGCTCGGGCGAGGTTGTCGTCGCGGCCCGCGTCGCAGCGCATCTGCACGAGGGCGAGGGTGACGGGTCGGGGGGGCGCCATGACGTACTCCTTCCGCCGCTTGCGGCTTTGCGTGGTCCCCGGTAGGCTATGGCGCCCTTTCGTCTCGGTCCAGACGACGCGACGGCCGTAACTCGGCACGCCCGCCCCTGGTTCCGTGCCTACTGGGAGGGGGGAGGCCGGACCGATGAGCCCGTTCGCCAGCCACGACCCGGAGCGACTGTTGAGCCTGGCCCGCGCCGGCGACGGCGATGCCCTCGGCGGGCTTCTCGAACTGTACCGGGGCTACCTGGCGCTGCTGGCCCGCTTGCAGATCGGCCGGCATTTGCAAGGGAAAGTCGACGCCGCCGACGTCGTCCAGGAAACGTTTTTGGAAGCCCACAAGGACTTCGGCCAGTTTCAGGGCCACTGCGAGGCCGAACTCGTCGCCTGGCTGCGGCGCATCCTGGCGACGAACCTGGCCAACGTGGCGCGGCACTACCTCGGGACGCAGCGCCGCGACGTCCGCCTCGAACGACAGCTGCACGACGCGATGGAGCAGTCGTCGCGCGTCCTCGACCGGGCGCTCGTCGCCAAGGTCAGTTCGCCCAGCCAGCAGGCCGCCCGCCGCGAGCAGGCCGTCCTCCTCGCCGACGCCCTGGAACAACTCCCGGACGACCACCGCGAGGTCATCATCTTGCGCCACCTCGAAGGGCTGACCTTCCCCGAGGTCGCCGCACGCATGGGGCGCAGCCTCGACGTGGTCAAGAAGCTGTGGCCGCGCGCCCTGGCGCGGCTCCGCCGGGTGCTCGGAGAAGATCCGCCATGAACCCGCTCCTCGAACGCCCCGACCCGGCCGAGCCGACGACGGAGGTCATCGCGCGCCCGGCGGCCGACCTCGACGACCCGCGCGTCTTGCAGGCCCTGGAGGAATACCAGGCGGCACTCGACGCCGGCCTATGCCCCGGCCGCGCCGACTTCCTCGCCCGCTACGCCGACGTCGCCGGCGCCCTGGCCGAGTGCCTCGACGGCCTCGACCTGGTGCGCTCCGCCGCCTCCGACCTGCACCCGGCGCCCGCCGTCGCCATCGCCGTCCCCGCAGTTCTCGGCGACTTCCGCATCCTGCGCGAGGTCGGCCGCGGCGGCATGGGCGTCGTCTACGAAGCGGAGCAGATTTCTCTCGGTAGGCGCGTCGCCCTCAAGGTGCTGCCCGCCGCGGCGGCCCTCGACGACCGCCAGCGGCGCCGCTTCGAGAACGAGGCCCGCGCGGCGGCGCACCTCCAGCACCCGAACGTCGTCCCCGTTTTCGCCGTCGGGACCGAGGGCGGCGTCCCCTACTACGCCATGCCGCTCATCGACGGGCCGACGCTCGCCCAGGTCATCGACCACCTCCGCCTCGTCCGGAGCCGCGACGCGAAGCCGGGCGCGCGCACGCGGACGGCGCCGACCGAGCGTCCCGGCCGGACCGGTACCGCGTCCGCCGCCACGACAGACCGCCCCGACGACGCGCCCACGCGGGAGTTCTCGTCGGCTCCTTACGAGGCGGCCGGGCTGATGACGCGCGGCGCCGACTACTGCCGCGCCGCCGCCCGCCTCGCCGTCCGCGCCGCCGAGGGGTTGGCCCACGCCCACGAGCAGGGCGTCGTCCACCGCGACGTCAAACCGTCGAATCTGCTCCTCGACGCGCGTGGCCAGGTCTGGGTCGCCGACTTTGGCCTGGCCCTCGTCTCCGGCGACGTCCGCCTGACGCGCACCGGCGACGTCGTCGGCACCCTGCGCTACCTCATCCCCGAGCAGGCGCGCGGCGTCCCGGCCGACCACCGCTCCGACGTCTACGCCCTCGGCGCCACCCTCTACGAGTTATTGACTCTCGAACCGGCTTTTCCCGGCGAGGACCGCAACGCCCTGCTGTGGAAGATCGGCACCGAGGCCCCGCGGCCGCCGCGCCGCCTGGAACCGGCCCTGCCGCGCGACCTCGAGACCGTCGTCCTCAAGGCGCTCGCCAAAGACCCGGCCGAGCGCTACGACACCGTCCGCGACTTCGCCGACGACCTGCGCCGCTTCCTCGACGGCCGCCCCATCCTGGCGAAGCGGCCGGGACTTACGGACCGTGCCCTGAAATGGAGCTTGCGCCACCGCGCCCTCGTGACGACCGCCGCCGCCGGACTGCTGCTGGCGCTGGGGGCTCTGACCTTCGGCCTGGTCCGGGAGGCTCGCATACGCCGGCAGGAGGCGGAAACGGCTCGAGATTTGCGCGACGCGGTCGACACGATGTATGTTCTCCTCGCCGACCGCTGGCTCTACCGGCAACCTCACCTGGAGCCGGTGCAGCGCGACGTCCTCGAAAAAGCCCTGGCCTACTACCAGCGCTTTCTCCGCCGCTACGAGGGCGACCCGTCGGTGCGGCTCGAAGCCGCCAACGCTTTCCGGCGCGTCGGCGACATCCGCCAGAAGCTCGGCCAGTTTCACGCGGAAGACGCCTACGCGGAGGCGACGAATCTATACGAGGGGCTCCCCGAGATCGGGAGGGATCGCGAGGCGCGCCACGAGTTGGCCGTCTGTTGGAACAACCGTGGCAACCTCCGCCAAGGGACGGGACGGCTGACGGAAGCCGCGGAAGCCTACCAACACGCGCGGCGACTCTTCGCCGATCTCGCGCACGAATGCGACTCCGACGTCGCCTGGGACGGCCTCGCCGGCAGTTCCATCAACCTCGGTACGGTCCTGCACCGGCTTGACCACGTCAAGGAGGCGGAAACGGTCTATGGCGATGCCCTTGCGATCCTTCGCCGGTTGACGGAAACGCACGCCGACGTGCCGGCGTACCTGCACGACCGCGCCGCCTGCGAAACCGACCTCGCCAACCTGCTGCGCGACACCGGGCGCCTCGACGAGGCCGAGCCGCTGTACCGCGCCGCTCACGAGCGACAGGCGTCCCTCGTCCGGCGGATGCCGTCCGAGCCGCTCTACCGCCAGGCCCAGGGCGTCAGTGCCCACGGGCTCGGCCTGCTGCTCGCCGCGAAGGGCCGTCTGTCCGAGGCCACCGAAACACTCACGGAGGCATCAGAGTTGCGGGCACGTCTGGCGGCCGACTTCCCGCACGTCGCGGCCTATCGGCTCGAACTGGGCGCTACGCTGCACGCGCTCGGCGAGGTGCAAGCAAGGCGCGGGCAGGACGAGGCGGCGCGTCTCAGCCGGGAGCGTGCCCGGATCGTGGACGAGACGGGGCGGCCTTGACGATTTCATAAACGCTCTAATACACAAACCCGGTAAGACTGTCCGGTTCGTGGCCGCTCGAAGCTGAAGTCGGGCTGAGGGTTATGACCGGGCAAATCGGACAGTCTTACCGGGTTTGTGTATAAGGGGGAAATGTTATGTTCTCGAATCGCCGAACGAATCGACCACATGCGCGGCGTTGGCCGAGTCTTGCCCCCTGGCGGCGCCCGGCCTTCGAGGCGATTGAGGGCGCAACACCAAGATATTCGATTTTCTTTCAACTTGGACTTGCCGGGAGGAGGGGAACTCCTTACACTGAGAATTATTCAACTTCTCTTTCGGTTGCGCGACTGCAATAGCAAAGGGGAGCGTCTCATGAAGCAGGCAAGCAGGCAAGCAAGCAAGCAATTGCCGTGCCGATACTTGATCGGTCGTCAACACGTCGTACAACTCAGGTCCACATCCCTTGCCATCCACGCGCGCGGCAGGTTATGCTTCGCAGCGCGGCTTCACCCTACTGAGTCCCGCCCGAGGAAAGTTCCTCTCTCGTTCCCAAGCTCTGCTTGGGAACGAGAACGCGTAGCCTTCTCCAGGCGGCGCTCAGTAATCCGGCGCGCGATAGGAACCTTTCACTGGCTCGCTCAGGACTGAAAGTTCGCGTAAAGCTGCTGCCGTCCGCCCTCGGGAAGGGGCGACGTTTCACACCTCAGAACCACGCATCAAAAGGAGAACGACATGAAGCGTGTGTGTACACTGTTCATCGCCTTAGTCGCCGTCGGCATGTTCGCCGGTGACGCAAAGGCGCAGATGAACGCCGTCTTATGGAGCGCCGGACAACCCACCACCGGCACAGGTTCGATCTCGGGCTCCGGCACCTACATGACCATCGACGGCACTTGGTCGACTACGGCGGTACTCATGACCGCGACCCCGACGCGGTGGCGGCATGGCGACTCAGGGTACGGGCACGGTGCCGGCGGATGGCAAGTGGGGAACGATCATGATCAACGTGCCGACGGGTCAGTACGTCGTCGTCACCGCCATCACGTTCAAGAAAGGGACTACGACCCAGCTCATCAATAGCCCCACATCAGTCGTGAATGTACCATAGGCGGTAGTTCTCCCGGATCCTCGAACTACCGCCGGTCGCGCGGCGGGCGGTGAGCGATCTCCCCGGAAGGGATGGGCAGCAGCAGCCACTCACCGCCCGCAACGGGACATTCCTTGTCAACTCTCCCGCTTCAGGAAGGCGCCAAACATGATTCGTCGAAGGGCTCTCACTCTGCTGGAACTCCTTGTCGTCATCGCCATCATCGGCCTGCTCCTCGCCCTCACGGCCACGGCGGTCGTGAAGGTTCGGGAAGTCGCTGTCCGCACGAGTAGCATGAACAACCTCCGCCAAATCGTTCTCGCGACGCACAACTGCGCCGATAACGACGGGGGGCGGTTGCCCACCGTGGACGGCGATCTCTCGAACGTGGGCGGAAATACCATGAGTCCCAAACGACGCGAGCCGGTGTTCTTCGCACTGCTCCCTTACATCGAACAGGGGAACGTTCTGGAGTATATGACATCCCACCCCGGCGACGGGGTTCGCCCGGTCAAAACATACTTGAGCCCGGCGGACCCAACGATTCCGAGTAGCAATCTCCCGCCGTTATGCAGCTACCCGGCGAACGCCCAGGTCTTCCAAGGGTATCCCGCGATGTCGAGGACCTTTCAGGACGGCACGTCGCACACCATTCTGTATGCCGAGCATTACGCTTACAACTGCCAGGGGTTCTATTTCCTCTATACGCTCGATACGTTCACCGGCGGTTTTCAGGTGCGTCGGTCAACCTTCGCCGACGGCGGCTCGATCCTGAACCTCCAGAACTACGGCGATACCTACCCGATCACCCGCGGCTCTCCGCCCGTGAGTGGGCCTTCGGACCCGGATCCCGCAACGTTCCAGGTAGCGCCGACGCCGCCGAGCAAGGTGTGCTGCCCCCTCGTGGCCCAAACTCCCCACCGGAGCGGCATGCTCGTCGCTTTGGCCGACGGCAGCGTGCGCACGCTCGCACCGGGCATGTCAACAGCGACCTACTGGGCGGCGGTCACCCCCGCCGGCGGCGAATTGATGGGGAACGACTGGTGATGATCCCGCGCGGGCATTCTTACACCGCCGGGAACGTCGCCCGGAACAGTGTCCCGCGCAGGGGCGCCGACTCGATCTCGAGCGCCGCCCCGTGGTTCTCCAGGATGGCCAGCACGAACGACAGCCCCAGGCCCATGCCGGTGCTGTTTCCTTCGTGGGTCGTGTTACCACACTTCGTCGAGTCGCGACCCGCCCTCAAAGGCGGGCCGAAACCGCTGCGCGGAAAGCCCCGTTGAACGGGGCTCAAAGTCAAACCCCGAATCCGCGCACGCACCCTACCGCGCCGCCGGCGACGACTCTCCTTGCTCGGAGGGGGGGAACGGCTTATAAAATCCCTGGCCGAAAACGAGTTGCGCGCCGGGCGCCCGCCCGACGAATGAGGTGCCACCATGACGCGACGCGGCGCGGTAGCGGGGCTGTTTCTCCTCCTCGGGCTCGTCCTGCCGGCGCACGCCCAGGTCGCCCTCGAATGGAAGCTCGCCAAGGGTGACGAATTCTACCTGCGCACCGTCTGCACCACCAAGCAGACGCTCAAGAGCGTCGGCCGCGAAGTCAAGCAGGACGCCGAGCAGACGATCGTCCTCGGCTTCAAGGTGAAGGACAAGACCGCCGAAGGCGTCGTCCTCGAAGAAACGATCGAGGGACTATCGCTCAAGAGCGGCGGCGCGGTCCCGGTCGCCGACGACCGCCTGCCGGGGACGACGTTTACCGTCACCCTGTCGCCCAAGGGCGAAGTGCTGAAGTTCGAGGGCTACGACAAGTTCCTCGACCGCCTCGCCGGCGACGACGCCGCCGTGCGCAAGACGCTGCAAAACCTGATCGCCGAGGACACGCTGAAGCGCTCGGTGCGCGAGGCGCTGGCGTTTCTGCCCGACCGCGCCGTCAAGGAGGGCGAGACGTGGGAGCGCGTCCTCGACGCCCCGTTCGGCGCCCTCGGCAGCTTGCGGCTGAATACGGCGTATAAACTGGAAGGCAAGGAGGACGTCGGCGGCAAGAAGGTCGAGAAGATCGGCTTTACGACGACGGTCGAGTTCAAGCCCGGCAAGGCGGACCCGGCGGTGCCGTTCCACGTCGTCAACGGCGAGTTGAAAGCGGACGAGGGGCGCGGCACGATCCACTTCGACGCCGCCGCCGGCCGGCTGATACAGTCGAAGTCGCGCGTCGTCCTGCATGGCCGCATGATCTTCGCGGCGTCCGGCACGAACGTCGAGACGGAAGTGCAGCAGGAGCAGACGACCGACGTCACCCTGTTAAAAGAGAACCCGGTCAAGCGATAAGGCCGCCGCTTGCGGCTTGGCGATTGCGGAGGTCCGTCGATGTTGCAGCGGTACCCGTTCGGCGTCTTCCTGGCCCTGGCCGCGCTGGCCCCGCCGGCCCACGCCCAGACCAGCCCGGAGTGGAAGTTCAAGAAGGGCGCCAAGTTCTTCGTCGAGGTGACGACGACGAACGCCCAGACCCTCGAGCCGGGCGGCACGGCGAAGCCGACGACCAGCAACACCAGCGTGACGACGGTCAGCAGCTTCGAGGTGGTCGACGCGGGCGCCGACGGCGCCCAGCTCCGCCAGAAGGTCGAAGGCGTGAGCGTCAAGGCCGACGACCCGACCGGCCCGTCGGCGGCGCGGGCGGCGGGCGTCCTGAAGGGGGCGCAATTCACGCTGACGGTGTCGCCGGCCGGAAGGGTGGCCAAGTTCGACGGCTACAACGACTTCGTCCGGCGGCTGACCGGCGGCAACGACGCGGCGGAGAAGCAGGTCCGCGCCGCTTACCCCGAGGAGGCGTTCAAGGAAGAATTGGCGACGATCTTCGGCGTCCTCCCCGACAAGCCGGCGGCGCCCGGCGCGACCTGGAAGCGGACGGAGAGCCTGCCGCTCGGCCCGCTCGGCGTGCTGAGCGGCGAAGCGACCTATACCTACCGCGGCAAGGGCGACGGCGGCGAGCAGATCGACGTGACGCGCGTGCTGACCTACGCCGCGCCGAAGGAGGAAGGCAACCTGAAGTTGAGGGACGTCAAGGTCCGGGAGGCGAAGGGGACGGCGCTGTTCGACGCCGCCAACGGCCGCCTGGTGAAGGAGGAACTGACCGTCAAGTTGGAGGGGGCGGTCGTCCTGAAGGAGAGCGCGACGGCGACGACGACGATCAACGTGAAGCAGACGACGACGCGCACGTTCCGGGTGCTGGAGAAGAATCCGCAGGAGTAAGAGTCGGTCCCGTATGCTCCCCTCGCCCTCGAGTACGGGGGCGAGGGGCTGGGGGTGAGGGGGTTTTCTGGGGCGAAAATGCACCCCTCACCCCAACCCCTCTCCCCTGAGTCCAGGGGCGAGGGGCTTACGGGACAGACTCTCAGCTCGACTTTTGCAGTTTCCGGGGCACTTTTTGAGCAGCTGCGGGGCCAGCAAGAAGGCCGCCTTGGCGGTATCCTGGGTGGTTAGCCGACTACCCCGGATCGCCGCGCAAGGAGGCCTCCATGCTGAGTCTACCCGACCTCCCCACCGAGGCCCTACCGCGGCTGCTCGAATTCGCCCCGACCTTCACGCGGCCGACCTCCCCGCGCTTCCAGCTCCTGTTGGCCGCCGCCATCCTGACCACCGGCCGGCGTACCGTCAGCAACCTGCTGCGCACGGTCCCCACTCTGGCACCCGGCGCCCCGTCCCGCTACCACCGTGTCCTCTCCCAGGCCCGCTGGTCGGGGCGGCACCTCGCCGCGACCCGGGCCCGCTTTGTCCTGCGCCACTTCTGGCCCCCGGGCCGCGTCCGTGTCGTCGGCGACGATACCGTGGACGAGCACCGGGGCAAGAAGGTCTACGGCAAGGCGCGGCACCGCGACCCGGTGCGCTCCAGCCACTCCTACACCGCCTACCGCTACGGCCACAAGTGGGTGGTCCTGGCCGTGCTGGTCCCGTTCCCCTTCGCCAGCCGGCCGTGGGCCATCCCGCTGCTGGTCGCCCTTTACCGCTCCAAGGAAGACAACCGCCGCCGCCGCCGGCCGCACACGACGCCGGCGGAATTGATGCGCTTGCTGCTGCGGGTCCTGCTGCGCTGGTTCCCCGACCGGCAGTTCGTCTTCGCGGGCGACACCGGCTTCGGCAACCACGAGTTGGCGGAGTTCGCCCGCCGGCAAGGGGGGCGCCTGACGCTGGTCCGTCGCTTCTACCCCGACGCTCAGCTGTTCGAGTTCCTGACGGGAACCCACCGGGACGACTACTTGTACAGCACCGACCCATCGATGAGGGCCGGGCAGATCCTCGAGGAGTACACGGGGCGTTGGAACATCGAGACGATGTTTGAGGAGATGCGCGCGTACCTGGGGCTGGAGACGACGCGCGGCCGGCGGCCGCAGACGGTGCTGCGTGCGGCGCCGTGCCTGTTCGGGTTGTACGGGGTGGTGGCGTTGCTGTACGGGGGCCTGCGGGAGCGCGGTCAGGCGGTGGGGCAAGTGCAGGGGGCGCAGAAAGGTGTCGTGACCTTCTCGGACGCGATAACGGCCGTAAGGCGTTGGCTGTGGACGGAATGGGTTATTGCACGGGTCGATCATGAGCAGGCCTTTGCAAAACTCCCGGACGCCCTGAAGGAAGTCATGCTTTATGCGTTGGCCCCGGCGGCGTAGCCTCGGCCAAAGTGCATAAGTCGAGCTGAGAGGATCCGACCGGGACGAGCGACGGCCCGCTATGTGATAATAAAGGCGGGTTTAGTACTCTGCCCGCGCTCCGGCCGCAGCGCCATACGCCTGCCGTCAACGTCCTCGACCGCGAACGGCACCTTCCGGCCCAGGAGATGCGCCGCCTGCGCTAACCCTTCCAGGCGGAATCGGGTTGCCGTGATCCCGGCCGCCTGAAGCGTCTTCTCAATGGTCGTCGCTTCGGCCGGAAGTTGCTCCGCGACGGCGGCCAGCGCGCCGTCCAACCGCGGCGCGGCGGGGCCGCCCCGCCGCACGGCCCGGGTCACCCGGAAGCAGATCTGCCGTACCCGTTCGCGGGTCAGCCCGTACTCGTCGCCGACCTCCTTGAGTGTCGTCCCGCCGGAGCCGTCAAAGCCGAAGTATCTGATCGCGATACAAGCATTCCGGTCGGTCGGGGAATCGGCGCGGCGGACGTGAGCCGCACGTCTCACGAGCGCCCGAAGCTCCTCTTCGAGTGTGGCATCTCCCGCGGCCGAGCTTTCTTCCTCGGACGGAGCTTCGGAGGACTCGCCCGGGCCGACGGAGCGCGCGACGTCGAGCGCGCGGAGCAAATCGTAGAGGCAACGTGTCCGGAATCCGGGAATCGCCAGCAGGTCCGCGAACGTACACTCTTCGAGGTCGCCCAGGCGCTCGTGGAACCCCTGGACTTCGAGGCACTGCAACGTCCGCGCCTCCAGCCGGAGGTCAAAGAGAGTCGCACCCGCGGGCAACTTCGGGATGCGGGCATAGCGGAGCATTGCGAGGGGAATGCGGCGAGAAGAGTATTCCCACGGCGCGATGACACGGGGGAGGGGCTCCGGCCGGCCGGCCGCCGCGCCCGCGCTTCCCGCGCCCGCGCTTCCCGCGCCCGCGCTTCCCGCGCCCGCGCTTCCCGCGCCCGCGCTTCCCGCGCCCGCGCTTCCCGCGCCTGGGCCTTCGGCGCCCGCCTCTTCCATTGACGCGAGCAGATCGACGAAGCTCTTCGCCCCGAAGCCTTCGAGGTCGAGAATTTGCGAAAATGTTTTATTGCGCAAGTCCGGGGCGTCCTCGAGGAGGCCTTCCCCTTGCATCTTGCTCAAGCAATTGTACGTGCGGGTTCCGAGGTCGAGACTCTCCAAGGTCGTTCCGCGGGGCAGGCGCGGAAGCGGGCGGCTCTTCAAGGCTCGCGGCAGGGTCAGGATCGCTACACGCACAAGCTCGACGAGGGCGTCCGCCAAGCGGCGGCACACGTCCGGGCCGAAGCGCCGCCAAGCGGATTCATCCAGCTCGGCAAAACTGATGGGTTTCGTGTGCGCGTTGCCGAGCAAGCCGGGGGGGACTTGTACGCCAAGCAATTCGCGCAGGGCTAAAGGGGCAAGGCGCTGACCGGGCCGCGGGTACCGTGACACTGGCATGCGGACGGGCTCCCTCTTGGTTGTCCCAGATAGTTTTCCCCCCGAGCGCCCCCGGGGTCGCGGCCTCAACGACTGATGCTATCGCCTTGGGGGAGTGGTTGCAACGGTTCTCCACTCCGCGACGCCTACTGACCGGGGGCCGACCCGTGTAAGATAGCGGCATGAGCACCCTCACCGCCGCGCGCCCCCTGGCCGCCGTCACCGAAACCTGCCGCCAAACCCAACAGGCGTGGGCGCGCCTGACCGTCGCCGAGCGCCTGCGCCCTGTCGGCGCGCTGCGCCGCCTGCTGTTCGAGGAGCAGGACCGCCTGTGCGACGCCATCGCCCGCGACCTCGGCAAGCCGGCCGACGAGGCTCTCGCCGCCGACGTGCTGCCCCTCGCCGACGCCTGCAAGTTCCTCCAACAGGACGCGACACGTCTGCTGCGGCCGCGCCGCGTCCCCGGACGGCTGCGGCCCGTCTGGCTCATGGGACAGAGCGACGTCGTCCACCGCCGGCCGCGCGGCCTGGTCGGCCTCATCGGGACGTGGAATTATCCTCTGTTCCTCAACGGCGGCGTGCTGGTCCAGGCGCTGACGGCCGGCAACGGCGTCGTCTGGAAGCCGTCCGAGGTCGCCCCCGCCAGCGCCGACGCCCTCTTCGACCTCCTCCGCCGCGCCGGCTACCCCGACGGACTCGTGCACAAGCTGCCGGCGACGCGGGCGCTGGGCAAGGACCTCGCCGAGGCCGACGTCGATTTCGTCTCCTTCACCGGCTCCTCGACGACCGGCCGCGCCCTCGCCGCGACGCTCGCCCGCCGCATGACTCCCTCGACGCTGGAGTTGTCCGGCGTCGACGCGATGTTCGTGCTTGAGGACGCCGACGTCTGCCTGGCGGCGCGGGCCGCGTGGTTCGGCGCCACGATCAACCGCGGCCAGACGTGCCTCGCGGTGCGCCGCGCCTTCGTCCACCGCTCCGTTTACTCCGCTTTTGGGGAAGCCTTGCGTCCGCTCGTCGCCGCCGCGAAGCCGGCGCGCCTGGCCCTGGCGGCGCAGGCCGAGCAGGCCCGGCGCCTGGTGCATGACGCCGTCGCCGACGGCGGCACGCTGCTGGAAGGGACGGCCGAGGGCGAGGCGTCGGCGGATATGTGCGTTCCTCGCGTGGTCCTCGACGCCCGGCCGGAGATGACGCTGTGCCGCGAGGCGTCGTTCGCCCCCGTGATGGCGGTGCTGCCCTTCGACACGCTCGACGAGGCGCTGCGGATGGACGCCGCCTGTCCCTACGCCCTCGGCGCCTCGGTCTTCACGAAGACCCCGGAGCGCGTCGAGGCGTGGGCCGGGCGGCTGCGCACGGGGACGGTGACGGTCAACGACGTCGTCGTGTCGACGGCTCACCCGGCGACGCCGTTCGGCGGGCGCTACGAGAGCGGCTGGGGCGTGACGCAGGGGGCCGAGGGGTTGCTGGAGCTGACGGTGCCGCAGGTGGTGAGCGTGCGCGGCGGGACGTTCCGTCCGCACTACGACATGACCGCCGGGGGTTCGCCGCCGCAGGGCGACCTGGTGCGCGGGCTGTTCGCCTACAGCCACGCGCCGACGCTGGGACGTCGGCTCGGCGGGCTTTGGCGCGTCATCCGATCCTTCTGGCGGAAATAATCATGGCGGACAGCGTTTTCGACCGGCTGCAAGAGCGGCTCCGGCAGGGCGGAGCCACGTTCACGGTGCTGCGCCACGAGCCGGTGTTCACCAGCGAGCAGGCGGCGGCGGTGCGCGGCGTGCCGCTGGCGAGCGGGGCGAAGGCGCTCGTCCTCAAGGCGGGCGAGGCGTTCGTCATGGCGGTCGTCCCCGCCGACCGCAAGCTCGACAGCCGCAAGGCGCGGGCGGGCTTCGGCGTCAAGGCGCTGCGCTTCGCCACCCGCGAGGAAGTCGAGCAGCTCACGACGCTGCAACCGGGCTCGATCCCGCCGTTGGGGAGCCTGTTCGGCCTGCCGACGTACTGCGACCCGGCGCTCGCCGACAACGCCTCGATCAACTTCAACGCCGGCGACCACGCGCTCTCGGTGCAAATGCCGTATGCCGACTATGTCGCTCTGGAAAAACCGACGATCTCCGTGATGACGTGAAAAGTGACGAGGGGACCATGCTGCTGACAGCGGAACAGATTGGGGACGTCACGGTCGTGGCGGTCAACGCGGACCAGTTCGACGCGAGTAACGCGGACGACTTCAAACTGCTGATCGCGCCCGCGCTGGAGGGCTGCCACAAGCTGGTCCTCGACCTGGCGCGCGTGCAGTTCGTCGATAGCCGTGGCTGCGGCGTGATTCTGTCGTGCCTGAGGCGCCTGACGGAGGCCGGCGGCGACCTGAAGTTGTGCGGCGTCGGCAAGCCGGTGCGTACCGTGTTCGAACTGGTCCGCATGCACCGCGTCTGCCAGATCCTGCCGACGCGCGACGAGGCGGTGCGCGCCTTCGCGGCGTGACTGCGGCGGGGAGGGGACCGTCATGGCCGTCCTGCGCGAACAACCCGGCGGGCGCGACCACCCGCTCGACCGCCCGGCGACCGTCCTCGGGCGCGACGCGGCGTGCGACGTGGTCATTCGCGACGACGTCGTGTCGCGCCGTCACGCCGTCGTCGTCCTCTCGGGCGACGTTTACGAGTTGGAAGACCTCGGCAGCGCCAACGGCACGTTCCTCAACGGCAAGCAGGCCGCCGGGCGGGTGCGGCTGCACGCCGGCGACCGCATCGAGTTGGGCGGCCACGCGCTCACCTTCGACCCGGAGGCGGCGCCGGCCTTCGCCGCGGCGCCGGCGCCCGCCGAGTCCGAAGCGCCCGTCCGGCCGCCGAGCATCGTCGCCTCGCTCGACGTCTCGGGGACGGAGCGCCTGGCGGTGGCGGCGGAGGCCAAGCTGCGGGCCGTGCTGGAGATCTCGCGCAGCCTCGGGGCGACGCTCGACCTGGAAGTGGTGCTGCCCAAGGTTTTGGAGAGCCTGTTCGTCATCTTTCCCCAGGCCGGCAGCGGCGCCGTGCTGCTGTTCGACCCCGCGCGCGGCAAGCTGGTGCCGCGCGCCGTGCGCCGCCGCGACGGGGCCAAGGAGGGCGACCCGGGCTTCAGCCGCACCGTCATCAACTACGCCCTGGCGAGCGGCCGCGCCGTCCTCAGCGACGACGCCGCCCACGACCGGCGCTTCGACCCCAGCGCCAGCCTCTACAAGGGCTCGTTCCGCTCCGTCTTGTGCGTGCCGATGTTCGCCCAGGACGGCTCCTCCCTCGGGGCGGTGCAAGTCGCGACCGAGGACCCGCGCCGGCCGTTCAACGAAGAAGACCTCGACGTGCTGGTCAGCGCCGCGGCGCAGGCGGGGCGAGCCGTGGAGTTGTACCACTGGCACCAGGAGCGGCGCGACCTGGAGGCGGCCACGCGCATCCAGAAGAGCTTCCTGCCGGCGGAGCGGCCGCGCGCCGAGGGACTGTCTTTCTTCGACCACTACGCGGCGGCGCGCTACGTCGGCGGCGACTACTACGACTACGTGCCGCTGCCCGGCGACCGGCTGGCGGTGGCGATCGGCGACGTGGCCGGCAAGGGGGTGTCGGCGGCGCTGCTGATGGCGCGGCTGTCGGCGGCGGCGCGCTTCTGCCTGGCGTCGGAGGCGAGTCTGACGGAGGCGGTGCGCCGCCTCAATGGGCTGATGGCGCGGGCGGTGAGCGACGACCGCTTCGTCACGTTCCTGGCGGCGGTCATCGACCTGAAGGGCTGGACGGTGTCGCTGGTCAACGCCGGCCACCTGCCGCCGCTGCGCCGCCGCGCGGGGTCGGCGGACGTGGAGGCGCTCGCCGCGGAGGCCGCCGGACTGCCGCTCGGGGTGTTCGACCGGCCCTACGAGGAGGTGTCGTTCCGCCTGGAGCCCGGCGACGCTCTGCTGATGTACACCGACGGGGTGACGGAGGCGCGCAACCCCGACGGCGAGTTGTACGGCGCCGAGCGCCTGCGGGCCGTGGTGGCGGGCGGCGGTCCGGGGGTCGAGGAATTGGGGCGGGCGGTACTGGGCGACGTGCAGCGCTTCAGCGCGGGGTGGCCGGCGGGGGACGACCTGACTCTTGTCGGCGTGGGGCGTACACTCACCTGAGCCGCTGCCGTAGGCTTGCCGTTCCGCGCCTGTGTGATAGGCTGCGGGCACGAAAGGCGCTCTTGAAGTGGTTCATGTCCTGGGGTAGACCCGGTGTGAGTGACGTGCCTTCCCCGTTCACCGGCCCGCTGCCGCTGATCCGCGGGACGCAGATCGGGCTGAACGATCCCCCCGTCGTCGGACAGATCAAGGCGGACATGTTGGCCGGGAGGTTTTTCTACCATGAGACACGGG
This sequence comes from Gemmatales bacterium, assembly GCA_038229635.1. GTDB lineage: Bacteria > Planctomycetota > Planctomycetia > Gemmatales > Gemmataceae > DATFNV01. The sequence goes on along the minus strand of JBBROG010000024.1, from coordinate 6,581 downwards.
TCCGTGTAGCGGGGGTTCTCGACACGCGCGGCACTTATCATGTGATGGTCGGCCATCACCGAATGGCAGCGGCCGTGGAGATTTTCCGCGAACGGGGTGACGCGAGCTATGTGAGGGAACTCCTCCGGTGGGGTCTCTGGGACAAGGTCGAGGAAGCGCCGATCGACAGCCGCCCCCTTCCCGGCCGTTTCTGGCGGGCGGCCTTCAGGAACTGGCTCGGCTTCTAATGTCGAGATTGGTGAATTATGGACGAACTTCTGCTGGCTTGTTCCGGGATTACCCACGGCCCCTTCACTGTCCCCTCCTTCACGCTCCGGCGCGGCGGGGATCTGTGCCTGCACATTCCTGACCACCTTCGCGACGAGGAGGAGAGGTGGCTCGTCCGTTGTCTGTCCGGTGAGATTTCCGTGCCCGGCCTCGACGTTCGGGCGCGCGTCGAGGAGGCTCCTTTCGCGGTTCAACCGGCCGGCTTACGCGGCCTGTTTTCCCGTCCCTCGATTGCCGCCTGGCTTCGCCGCAACGCCCGCGTGGACGGCAGGGAAGTCGAAGCCATCGTCGCGCGCCTGCCGGACGGAGGACGTCCCGTGAAGAGTATGACCGAAGTCGGCCGGTTGCCGGGAACCCTTCGCGCTTTCTTGGGGCTGGAGGCCGCCTGGGCCAGGGGCGCCGAGGTCGTCATTTACACGACGGCCGGCCTCGATCCCTCGGGGAGAGAAACTGTCTATGCCGCGGTGGCCGCGCGGCTGCCTCAATGTGCCGCTATTCATCTTTCCCATCGCTATATCACTCAAGACCGCCGCGAGCGCGACCATCTTCCCGGCGCGTCGTGTGTCGAAATCGTTGACCGGCGCGAGCACCGCTTGACCGCGTGAAACATCGAGGCACCCATGCGCAACGACGGCCGTCATCCCGAGCAACTTCGCCCGCTCTCCTTCGAGCGCGGCTATACCCGCCTCGCGGCGGGGAGCGTCCTCGTCCGCATGGGGCGGACCGCCGTCCTTTGCACGTGCAGCGTCACCCCGGAGGTTCCGCCGTTCCTCGTCGGTAGCAGCAAGGGCTGGCTGACCGCCGAGTACAACATGCTTCCCGGAAGCACTCGCCCGCGCAAGCCGCGCGACCGCGCCGGCAAGGTCGACGGCCGCAGCGTGGAGATCCAGCGCCTCATCGGCCGCAGCCTGCGCACCGTCGTCGATCTCACCAAGCTCGGCGAGCGGACGCTGTGGATCGACTGCGACGTCCTCGACGCCGACGGCGGCACGCGCACCGCCTCCATCAACGGCGCTTACGTCGCTCTCGTGGACGCCCTCGTTTCGCATAAGGACCTGCTCGCCCCGCCTTCCGCCATCGTCCGCGACAGCGTGGCGGCGGTCAGCGTCGGCCTGCTCGACGGCGCCGAGTTGCTCGACCTCGATTACAGTGAGGACAAGGACGCCGACGTCGATCTGAACCTCGTCATGACCGGCGGCGGCGCCCTGATCGAGGTGCAGGCCGGCGGCGAGGAGGCGACCTTCAGCCGTCCCCAACTCGACCGGCTGCTCGACCTGGGAAGGGGCGGCGTCGGGGCGATTACGGCGAAACAGCGCGAGGCTCTCGGCGCGAATTGGCCTCTGGACTGAAGCCGGCACTTCTGCTAAAGTCCCCGCCCCACGTCGGACATCGGTCATCGTCGGTCAGGGAGGAGCACGATGAAGTTTACCCTGTACGCGCTGGCGGCCGGGCTGGCCGTTCTGGCCGCCGCCGCCATGTCGTTCGCCGGCCCGAAGGTCGAGGCCGACCCCAACAAGGAGTACGTCCTGACGCCCGAGGTCGGCCCCTACGTCGTCTGCGTCAAGGGCTACGTCGGCCCGAACGCCCGCAGCCTGGCCAGCACCCTCGTCCTGAACACCCGCCGTCAGGGCTTCGCCGCCTACGTGTACGATTACAGCGCCGAGGAGCGCCGCAAGGTCAAGGAGATCCTCGACGAGAAGTACAAGATGGCGCCGGAGGTGGCGCGGAAGAAGACGATCCGCGTCGAGGAAAATTGGGGCGTCCTCGTCGGCGCCGGCTACCGCGACCTGGAGGCCGCGGGCAAGGACGTCGACAAGGTCAAGAAGCTCTCCTGGGACGACCTGCCGAAGACGGCCACCGACATCGTCCCGGAGATGAAGAAGGGCCAGCTCTTCCAGGTGAGCCCGTACTCCCACGCCTTCGCCACGCGCAACCCGCTGGTCGCGGCGGCGAAGCCGGACCCGAACGCGCCCGACCCGGCGTGGAAGGACCTGAACAGCGGGCGGAAGTACAACTTGCTCAAGTGCGGCAAGCCGTGGACGCTGGCGGTCAAGCAGTTCACCGGCGTCAACGCCGTCCAGGCACGCACGGGCACGAGCGCCTTCGTGGATGCCTTGTTGGGGAAATCCGACGACACGCTCGACGGGAGTGCCCGGCAGGCGGAAGAGTTGGCCCGGCTGCTCTGCGAGTTGAAGATGAAAGCCTACGTCCTGCACACGCGCGGCGCGAGCATCGTCACCGTGGGCGGCTTCGACGGCGAAAAGGATTCCCTCCTCCTCAAGACGCAGCAGCAGATCCAGCCGCAGTTGCGCATGATCGAGTCGAAGATCGCCACCGACCCGCGCATGGGCGACCTGTACAAATTCTTCGCCCAGCCGATGCCGATGAAGGTGCCGCAACTGTAAGCCATCGCCAAACGCTCCCCTGCGGGTCGCGGTTAAACGGGCTTCTGGACAAGTCGCGCACCCGGCGTCATGATGGTGTCTTCCCGAAGCGGGGGCGCGAGCCCCGGGAGGAAGACCATGCGCCGGCGCGGCTTTAGCCTGATCGAACTGTTGGTCGTCATCGCCATCATCGCTATTCTGCTCGCCCTGCTGCTGCCCGCCGTGCAGAAGGTGCGCGCCGCCGCGGCCCGCATCCAGTGCGCCAATAACCTCCACCAGATCGGCCTCGCCGCCCACATGTTCAACGACACGCAGGGCGCCTTCCCCTGGCCGCGCCTCTGCCCCGCCCCGTGGATGAACGGCACCGACTTCCACTGCGACAAGGCGATGGCGATGGGGGCCCTCACCTACACCAGCCCGAACGAGGGCTGGTGGGCGCCCTACGACAACCGCCCCGGCACCGACCTGACCACGGCCCTGCCCGACTACGTCCCCCAGGGCCTGCTGCTCCCCTACGCCGAAAACAACCTGAAAGTCTTCCGCTGCCCCACCGGCGTCGACCTGCGCCCCGGCGGCTCGGGGCGCCTCTTCCAGATCGGCTACGCGCTCAATTACGTCGCGCGCGGGCCGGCCGGGCAGACGCTCCTGAGCATGATCAACGGCAACGGCAGCTCGAACATGCTCCTCGTCTGGGAACACGACAACGGCCCGGTCTGCTACGACACCGTCGACGGCGTCCGCGTGCCGATCGCCTTCAACGCCCCCGAGACGCCGCTGCACTACCCGCCGCGCCACCTGGGCGTGTGCAACATGCTCTACTGCGACGGCCACGTCGCCGCTCTGCGCCAGACCGACCTCGAAGACGGGATGTTCCACAACAGATAATTCGTGAGAGGCATTGCGGGGGATTCATGTCCACGATTCACGCGCGGCGTGCCGTTCTCGGTCTGGCAGCGGCTTTCACCCTGGTCGCGCCGGCCTCGGCCGACAATTGGCCGCAATGGCGCGGCCCGAACGGCGACGGCGTCAGCCCGGCCAAGGGACTGCCGCTGACGTGGGACGCCACGACGAACGTCGTCTGGAAGTGTCCGCTGCCCGACGGCGCCAGCACGCCCGCGATCTGGGGCGATGCCGTCTTCGTCACCGGTCAGAAGGGCGATCAGCTTCGACTTGTGCGCGTCGATCGCGCGAGCGGCAAGGTCGTCTGGGAGCGCACGGTCGCGACCGGCGAGGCGCGGCGGATGCCGGTGCGCGGCAAGAAGGGCGACGAGCGGCGCGAGCAGAAGTTTCACCAACTCCATAACCTCGCCAGTCCGTCGCCGGTCACGGACGGCAAGGTCGTCGTCGCCCACTTCGGCACCGGCGACCTCGTCGCTTACGACTTCGACGGCAAACAACTCTGGCAGCGCAACCTCCAAAAAGACCACGGCACCTACACCATCTGGTGGGGCCACGCCAACAGTCCCGTCCTCTTCAGGGATCTCGTCATCAGCGTTTGTATGCAGGACTCGAACGCCGACCTGGGCGACAAGCCGGTGGAGAGCTACGTCGTCGCGCACGACCTGGCGACCGGCGCGATGAAGTGGAAGACGCCGCGCATGACGAAGGCGACGGCCGAGGAGTGCGACGCCTACACGACGCCGGTCTTCGCCGAGGTCGACGGCCGGACGCAGATGATCGTCATGGGCGGCAACCAACTCGACGCCTACGACCCCGCGACCGGCAAGCAGCTTTGGTACTTGCCGGGCTTACAGGGCAACCGCACGATCACCGGGCCGACGGTCGCCGGCGGCACGGTGTTCGCGACCTGCGGCATGCGCCGCGACCTCGTGGCGGTGAAGCTCGGCGGGTCGGGCGAACTTCCGCCGAGCGCCGTGGCGTGGCGCACCAAGGACGGCACGCCGGACAGTCCGACGCCGGTGGCGTACCGCGGCCTGCTGTTCGTCGTCTCCGACGGCGGCATCGCCCAGTGCGTCGACGCGACGACGGGCGAAGGGAAGTGGAAAGAGCGGCTGCCGGGCGACTACAAGGCGTCGCCGCTGGCCGCCGACGGGCGCGTCTACTTCGTCAACCTGGCGGGGCGCTGCACCGTCGTCGAGGCGTCGGCGACGTTCCGGAAGCTGGCGGACAACGCGCTCGGCGACGAGGTCGTCGCGTCGCCGGCCGCCGCCGACGGCAAGCTCTATTTACGCGGGCGGAAGGCGCTCTACTGCCTGGGCGGGCGCTGAGTCGCCGACGAACTCGCGCACCGCCTGCCGGTACACCTCCTGGAGGCGGCGCGCCACCGGCCCCGGCCGCCCGTCGCCGATGGGCCGTTTGTCGACGGTCACGATCGGCATCACCTCGGTCGTGGTGCCGGTCAGGAACAGTTCCGTCACCGAAGCGAGGTCGTCCTTCCGCAGCGTGTGTTCGCGCGTCGGAATACCGGCCCGCGCCGCCAGGCCCAGCACCAGGCCGCGCGTGATGCCCGGCAGGATGGCGTTGCTGTTCGGCGCCGTCAGCACCGTCCCGTCCAGCACTCCGAAAAAGCTTGTGTGCGTCCCCTCCGTGAGCGTGCCGTCGGGCAGGGCGAGCAGCGCCTCCAGGCAGCCGGCCTCCTTCGCCGCCTGCATCGCCAGGACGTTGGCCAACAGGTTCGTCGACTTGATGTCGCAGCGGTCCCAGCGCACGTCGGGCTGGGTGATGACGCACGCCCCGTCCCGCCGCGCCGCCTCATACGGGTCGTTGAACTCCGCGACCCAGAGCAGCTCCAGCGGCGCCGCGTCGGCGGGGAACGGGTGGCTCCGCGCCGCGGCGCCGCGCGTCACCTGCAGGTAGGCTGTCGCCTCCTGGAAGCCGCCGGCGGCGATGGTCTCGTGCGTGCGGCGGCGCACGCGGGCGACGTCGACGCCGCGGACGCGGATCGCCTCCAGGCTGCGCTCCAGGCGGCGGAAGTGTTCCTCTTCCAGCCACGGCTTGCCGCCGTAGACGCGCAGCACCTCGTAGATGGCGTCGCCGAAGAGAAAGCCTCGGTCCAGGGCCGACACCTTGACCTCGGACAGGGGCATCGTGACGCCGTTGACGTTGGCGAGGGGGTGCATGAGGAGTCTCTTCCGAGGCCGCTCGCGGCTTGGCACTTTGCGAAGCCGCAAGCGGCTATGGGGGTTGGACCGGCAAACGGATCGTAAACTTCGTCCCGCGCCCGACCTCGCTCTGCACGTCGATGGCGCCGCCGTGGGCCAGGACGATCTTGCGCACCGTCGGCAGGCCGAGGCCGCTGCCGCCCAGGCGCGTCGTGAAGAACGGGTGAAAGAGCTTCGCCAGCACCTCCGGCGGCATTCCCTTCCCCGTGTCGATCAGCGCCAGGCAAACCCCGTCGGGCCGGCGTTCCGCCTGGAGGGTCAGGGTACCGCCCTCCGGCATCGCCTGCTGCGCGTTGAGCATCAAGTTCAGGAGTGCTTGCTTGAACAACTCGCGGTCGAGCGTCAGTGGCGGCAGGTCGGACGGGATGTATTGCTTGAGGTCAATGCCGGCTTGCTTCGCCGTCGGGTCGAAGAAGTCGACGAGTTCCTCGACGACTTCGGCGAGGTCGGCAGGCGCGAGGTCGAGGTCCTTGATGCGGGCGAAGCGCAGGAAGTCATTGGAGACGTCGGAGAGGCGCTGACACTCATTCTGGAGGCGGTGGATGCGCTCCAGGGCGCGGCGCTCGCGCTGCGACTGCGGCTCCTGGAAGTCCTCGGCGAGGAGCTGCAGGTTGAGGCCGAGCGTACTCAGGCGGTTCTTGATTTCGTGGATGAGGCCGCCGGCCAGCTCGGCCAACTCGGCGTATTGTTCGGTCCACATTGGCGTTTGTCAGAGTCCGCCGCTCGCGGCTTCGCAAGGGTGCGAAGCCGCGAGCGGCCCGTCCTCAGTCCTGCGGCTCGCGCGGCTCCTGCGACGGCGGCGGCGCCG
>JBBROG010000023.1:0-47578 GCA_038229635.1 Gemmatales bacterium | reverse complement strand
CTGGCGCTGGTGACGCCGAAGGTGGAGATGCGCAAGGAGTCCCAGGTGCCGCGCGACGTGGTCCTGGTGCTGGATACGTCGGGGAGCATGCGCGGTCCGAAGATGGAGCAGGCGCGCAAGGCGATGCGCTACTGCCTGGAGAACCTGTCGAGCACCGACCGCTTCGCCATGATCCACTTCGCCACCACCGTCAACAAGTACCGCGACGGCCTCCTCGACGCTTCTGCCGACCAGCTCGCCCAGGGGAAGAAGTGGGTTGACGCCCTCGAAGCGACCGGCGGCACCGCCATCGACGACGCCCTCAAGGCGGCGCTCGACTACCGCGCGAAGGACGAGTCGCGTACTTTTACGGTCGTCTTTTTCACGGACGGCCAGCCGACGATCGGCGAGACGAGCGTGGACAAGATCCTCGCTAACGTGCGGGCGCGTCACACGGCCAACACGCGCCTCTTCACGTTCGGGGTCGGCGACGACGTCAACGCCTCGATGCTGGACCAGCTGGCGGAGCAGACGCGCGCCGTCAGCACCTACGTCCGCCCGGCCGAGGACATCGAGGCCAAGGTGAGCGGGCTGTACACCAAGATCAGCCACCCCGTGCTGGCGAACCTCAAGATCGCCACGACGGGGAGCGTATCGCTGGCCGAGGTCTACCCGGCGCAGCTACCCGACCTGTTCCACGGCCAACAGCTGATCGTCCTCGGAAGGTACACGGGGAAGGGGCCATCGGCGCTGAAGCTGACCGGCAGCGTCGGCAAGGAGGCGAAGGAGTTCGTGTACGAGCTGACGTTCCCGGAGAAGACCGGCGACGAACGTGGCTTCGTGGAGGAGATCTGGGCGCGGCGTAAAGTCGGCTACCTCCTCGACCAGATCCGGACGAACGGGGAGAAAAAAGAGCTGGTTGACGAGGTGGTGGTGCTGGCGAAGCGCTACGGCATTACCACGCCGTACACGTCCTGGCTCATCGTCCCCGACGGCCCCGTGCCCGTCGCCTCAACTCCCGCACCCGGAGGCGGTCCGATCCCGACGCCCGCTCTTAGAGCGCCGGCAGCCCTCGCGCCGACGGGCGGCTTCGGCACGGGAGGCTTCGGCGGCGGCTTGGGCGGCGGGGCGGCGGGCGGGGCGAAGCCGGTCACGGAGTTCCTCAAAGAAGCGGAGGGTAAGGGTGAAGGACTGACCGGGCGGCGACTCATGCTCGAACGCGATCGCCTCGAGAAAAAAGGCGGCGACCGGGGCTCGTCCGCCAAGGAAGACGACAAGGCCCTCGCCGAGACGAAGGACAAATTGAGTACCTTCGAGATGGCTCAAAAGGCGTTCGCCCGGCGCGCCGGCGACGAGGTGCAGACCGGCAAGCTCGGCGTCGACCTCGCCGTGCAGATGCACTACCTGCGCTCCCAGAGCCGCCTGGAGAACGCCGCCGTTCGCAACGCCAACGGCCGCCGCTGCCTCGAAGTCGGCGGCGTCTGGGTCGACGAGGGCTTCGACGCCAAGATGCCGACGCTCGTCGTCAAGGCGCAGAGCGAGGCGTACTTCCGCCTCCTCGAAGCGCAGCCGAAGATGAAAGAGGTCTTCCGCCTCGGCAATCACCTCGCCTGGGTCACGCCGAGCGGCACCGTCCTCGTGGTCGACGCCGGCGGCGGCAAGGAAAAGCTGAGCGACGAGGAGATCGGCAAACTGTTCGTGGCGAAGAAGTGATTCGCTTCGAGTGCGCCCGTTTTTGGAGTGCGGCGGCTCGACGCCGCACTCCAAAACGCCCCCGTCATTTCCCCATCGCGCGCGGCACCAGAAAGATCAAGTCTGACGCCGCGTCGGGCGTATCGCTCTTGTCCCATTGCCGCAGGCCGCCGTGGTCGACCCCGTCCGGCCCGACGCTCCACAGAATCCCGACGCCTTCGTCCACCTCACGCTTGACGCGCCCGACGAGCTTGTCGCCGTCCGCCTTCGGCCACAGCAGGCGCTCTCCTTGCGAGAGGCGGTAGTGGAAGGCGCGGCCGCCGAAGGGATCGACCGGCGCTTCGGCCGCGAGGTCGTCGAGGCTCGCCGCCGGCTTGCCTTGAGTCTGCTCGTAGTGCAGCAGCGCCGCTTGCAGACGCGCCCCGCGAATGCGCGTCAGATGCATCAGCGCGGCTCGTTGCAACTCCTCCGACCGGGCCAGGTAGCCGCGCAGCCACGAGCGCGTGAGCAGGTCGCTCAGGCGCTCTTTGACCTCGGGAGCCGTGTCCGCCGCTTGCCAGTCGCCGAGCAGCGCCTTGCCGGGATCGGCGGGCTTGACGGCCGTCGGCGCCGGGACGAAGCCGGCCTCGGCGGCGCGCAGCCGCCCCGCGTAGACCGCGTTGACGATGCGCCGCGCCCGCGCCCGCTCCCACGGCGTCACCACGACCACGCCGAGGGTTTCGTTGTCCAGCCGGCGCAGCCCGAGCGAGTCGGCGCTCACTTCGGGCAGCACGCCGCTGTCTTCGAGGCCGCGCAGAATGTTGACGCACTGGATCTTCAACGTGTCGATGACGGAGGGCGCCAGCGTTTCGTGCCTGGCGAGCCCGTCGCGCGCCTGCCCGACGAGGTCGGCGCGCGGGCCGACGCCGTGCAGCCAGTGGCCGAGGCCGTCCAGCGCGACCGCCTCGGTTTCCAGGGCCGCGCGGTAAACGACCGGCGGCGCCAGGTACTGCAAGTGCCGCGACAGCGCCAGCGCCGTCAGCAGCAGTTCCAGCCCCTCGTCCTGTTGGCCGCGGGCCTGGAGTTGGAGCGCGCGGGCCGACAGCAGCACCGCGACCGTGCGATACCCGTCCAGTTCCGGCATCGTCCTGCTGCTGAGGCGCGGGTCGAAGAGTCGCACAGGCTCCTGGTCGGTCGCCGCGCGGAACAGTTTCGCCGCGTCCCCGGCGAAGACCCTGTCCAAATACTTAGGAAGGTCCGTCTTGTCGCCTTCCCAGCCCCGCTCCAGGACGGCGTCCAGGGCCTTCAACCGCCGCTCCCGCGCCCGTTCCAGGAGCGGACGGTCTCGGTCCTGCCCTGCGGCGTCCTGCCCGGCTGCGGCGGGGGGGACCTGTTTCTCCTCGGCCTTCCTCTGCTGCTCCTGCGACGCGGAGAGGGCCTTGGCCAGGAGTTGGTCGGTCTTCTCTTCCCCTTGTCTGTTGAGCGAAGCCCGAAAGCCGGCGACGTCGAACGGTTCCTCGCCCGCCGGCGGCTCCTGAGCCCGGTAGACGAAGACGCCGGCCGCCCAGAGGAGCCCCAGGCCGACGCCGCCGCCGATCAGCCCGACCATCGGCCGGCGCGAGTGCAGCCGCTCCGCCGCCCAGGCCCACTGCGACAGCCGGCACGCCGCCAGCAGCACCAGCGGCATGACCAGCAGCACCCAGGGCGGCGTCCCGCCGGCGATCAGCGACGGCACCCACAGGCACACCGCCCCGGCCCCGCCCATCACGGAGACGACCACCGCGACGGCGCCCTTGCGCCAAATGAGGGAGGAAAATTGTCCGAACCCGAAGCCGGTGAGCAGCCCGACGAGGGCGAGGGCGGCCGTCCCGGCGGCCAGCCGCGGCCCCGACTCGCCGCCGAGGAACATTTCCAGCGCCGGCTCGAGCTCGTTGGCGACGGGGACGCCGCTCGGCGTCGCGAAGCGGAGCGCCCCGGCGAGGGCCATCACGCCGGTCGCGAGGAGAGCCGTCGCCAGCCACAGCCCCGTCTTCCAGGCCCAGACGCGGCCGACCGGCAGGCGCTGGTCGCCGAACAGTCGGTTCGCCCGCTCCGCCTGCTCCCCCGAGAAGACGGCCGCGCCGCAGATGGCGCCGATCACCAACGTCGCGAATTCCCAGATGGGCAGGGTCGCCGCCGGCAGCGCCAACCCCGCGGCGACGGCGAGGGCGAAGCAAACCGCCATTTCCACGCGGCCCTGGCGAAGGCTCACCGACAGGACCGCCTCCCACGCTAGGGGCGCCCGCCGCGGCGCCGCCTCGCCGCGCGGCGGCGCCAGGCCGAGGGAGAAGCGCTTCTCCCAGTCGCGGTTGGTGAACAGCGCCAGCGACACGCCCAGCGCCCCCGCCATCATCATCAGCCGGAAGCCGATGAGCATCGGCGGCACCATGATGAGCATTCCCGTGCAGACCGTCCAGACGCCGATGATCGGCAGCAGCGCCGCGATGGCGATCGCGGCGAGGACTGTCCGGCACGCCGCCGACAGGCACAGGCCCCAGCAGAACGACTCCAGTGCCACGCCGGCGAAGCCGAGCGGCCACCAGAACGGCAGATGCGCCTGCTCGTCGAGGCCGGCGAGGCGGACGGCGGCGATCGTCACCAGAGCGTGCAGGCCCGTCAGGACCAGGCCGACGAGCAGCTTGGACCACCACAGCTCGGCGCGGCTCGCCGGCAAATTGTCGAGAAATGGGACCGCACTCGACTCGCGCTCGCCGGCGATCATCATGCCGCCGCAGACGAGCCCGTACATGCCGGTCATCACGGCGGCGCCGATGACGGCCAGCACCAGCCCGTCGTTCGTCGGCGCCCACGGCGACCCCGGCGCGAAGACCTGCCCCATGACCGGGACGACGGCCGCCGTCAGGACGGCTAGCACGACCCAAAAGGAGCGGTGTTCGCGGTACTCCTTCCACGCGACGGAGACGATCATGGCTGCTCCTCCTTGGCCCCGAGCAGGGCGCAGTAAGCCTCCTCCAGGCTGACCGGCGCCTCGTCGAGCAACTCGACGCCGGGCGCGTCGCGTAGCTCCTTGACGGCGGCGCGGTCGGGGTCGAGGACGACGAGCTCCCACTGCCCGCCGCCGCCCTTGCGCTCCAGCAGGGTGCCGAGCCCGTCGGGGTTGGGCGGCACGCCCTTGTAGTGCAGCCGCAGGCGGACGAGGCGGTCGCGCACCTCGTCGAGGGTGCCGGCGAGGAGGATGCTGCCGTCGGCCATGAAGGCGACGTGGCTGGCGACGCGCTCGACCTCGGCGATCTGGTGGCTGGAGATGAGGATCGTCCGCCCCTCGCCGGCCATGTCGACCATGCTCGCCAGGAATTCTCGCCTTACGAGCAGGTCGAGGCCGCTGGTCGGCTCGTCGAGGATCAGCACCTTCGGGTCGACGGCGAGGGCGAGGGCGAGACCGACCTTGGCGTACTGCCCCTTGGACAGGTGGCCGAGGCGGGCGCGGGCGTCGAGGTCGAAGCGCTTGACGAGCTGGCGATAATCGGGGAGGAAGTTGCGGCCGTGGAAGCCGGCGACGAACCAGCCGATCTCGCCGACGGTCATCCAGTCGTAGTACTTGGGCCGGTCGGGGACGTAGCCGACGCGGCGGCGCAGCGGCACGGCGTCGTCCCAACAGTTCTTGCCGAGGATCCAGGCGCGGCCGGCGTCGGCCTGGAGGAGGCCGGTGAGCATACGGATGGTGGTCGACTTGCCGGCGCCGTTCTCGCCGAGGAGGGCGAAGATGGCGCCGCGCGGCACCTCGAGCGTGAGCCCGTTGACCGCCATCTTTTGTCCGAACCACTTGGTCAGACCGTCGATCTCGAGGACCGGGTCCATCAGCGTTTCCCTTTGAAATGAGCTTCCGAAGTGCGTGCCGGTTCCGCGGCGGCCAGTTCGTCGAGGACGAGGCGGCGGACGCCGTCGCGCGACAGCCCGCTGGCGACCGCCTCGCGCAGCGCCGCCCGGATGCGGTCGCGGACGAGGGTGAGCCGCTGCCGCTCGCAGATCTCCGGCGCGTCGCCGAGGACGGCCATCCCCTTGCCGCGCACCGGCGTGACGACGCCGCGCCGCTCCAGCTCCTGGAACGCCTTGGCGACGGTGTTGGGGTGGACCATGAGCGTCACCGCGAGGTCGCGCACGCTCGGGATGAGCGCGTCGGGCTTGAGGACGCCCGAGGCGACCTGGAACGTGACCTGCGAGACGATCTGTTCGTAGATCGGCACGGGGGAGTCGGGCTCGACGTGGAACAGCATGCCTTGACCTCGGGGGCCGAGGTGTAACGTGTAACACTGACACAGGACAGTATAACTGGTGCGGAGGCTGCGTCAAGAGGCGAGGCGCCGAAAAGGCGCTGCGTCGGCCGGGGCGGTTCGGGTATAGTCGGGGGGGAAAGGAGGGCCGACCATGTCGCCGTCAGACCAAAGCCCCAAGGTTCACTACACGGAACTGCCCGATCACCGTCCCGAAAGTCCGATTTATCGGGAATGGCAGACCTACAAGCGCGAATTGCCGCGCCTGTTGGCGGAAGGGGGTGAGGGCAAATTCGCCCTGATCGGGGGCGACGAGGTGATCGGCGTGTTCGAGGACGAGGAACAGGCGAGGAGGCACCGCCGCGAGCAGTACTTGGCGCGGCCCTTCATCGTGCAGCCGATTCGCGAGTGGGAACCACTCCTCCGCCCCATTTGGTACTTGTTGCCATGCCTCACTTGACCTTCCCGTTCGGACCCGACGGCCCCTGGTCCAGACCGTCATCGGCCTGAACGTTGACGACGCGAGCGCCCTCGTCCAGGCCGGGCAGCCCGTGCCGCGCGGCGTGGCGATTCGCGCCTTGATCGACACGGGGTGTGATCTGACCGCTGTCTCGGGGCAGGTGTTCCAACGCCTGCCACTCACCCCGGAGAAGACCGTTCCGATGCAGACGGCGGGCGGGTCGGCCCCCGTCTCCTTGTACCGCGTCAGTTTGGGAATCTATGACCCGCGGTCCGCCAACGCGCCTTCGCTCATCCGACCGAGCCTTCTGGTGAGTCAATTGGCCGTGGCGTTGCCCGTCGACGCCCTCATCGGCATGGACGTCCTCGGCGAGTGTCTGTTCGTGCTGGACGGGCCGGGCAAGCAGTTCATTCTGGGTTTCTGAGACCAGGCGGGCGAGGTCCGGCGGAACGACGCGGCGCGCCGGGCGGGGGACGGCTTCGAGAATCACCGGCGCGTCCTGGAAGGGCCATCCCGCGCCGCCTCGGGTATGATGACGACGTCCGGGCGGTCGGAGTCGTGAAAAGTCACTGATCCGGTTGTAGGCGTGAAACCGCAAGCCGAAGCGGAGGCAGATATCGTGGATATGGAAAAGCTCGTTTCGCTGTGCAAGCGGCGTGGGTTCCTCTTCCAGTCGAGCGAGATCTACGGCGGACTCAACGGCTTCTGGGACTACGGCCCCCTCGGCGTCGAGCTGAAGCGCAACGTCAAGGACGCCTGGTGGCGCGACATGGTCACCGGCCACGACGACCTGACGACCCCCGCCGGCGCCCCGTCGCCCTACGAGATGACCGGCCTCGACTGCGCCATCATCATGCACCCGCAGGTCTGGAAGTGTTCGGGGCACTACGACCTGTTCCACGACTTTATGGTTGACTGTAAGGAGTCGAAAAAGCGCTACCGTCACGACCAGGTCAACGGCCGCTGGGTCGAGGCCAAGGGGCGGCGTATTTTCGTCGCCGTCGTCTCCGACGGCGCGGAGGGCGAGAAAGAGGCCGAACAGAGGGCGCTCAAGTTCTTTAACCTGCGCGCCAAGAACGTCGACGAGCTGAAGTGGGACGGCCCGCTCGTCGAGCTGACGACGGTGAAGGACTTCTCCCAAGTCCTCGGGCCGGACGCGAAGGAGCCCGGCACGCTGACCGAGCCGCGCGAGTTCAACCTGATGTTCAAGACCATCGTCGGCGCGATGGGCGGCGAGGAGGACGCGGCGTTCCTGCGGCCGGAGACGGCGCAGGGCATCTTCGTCAACTACAAAAACGTCCTGGACAGCACGAGAGTGCGCCTCCCGTTCGGCGTCGCGCAGGTCGGCAAGAGCTTCCGCAACGAGATCACACCGAAGCAGTTCACCTTCCGCTCGCGCGAGTTCGAGCAGATGGAGATCGAATTCTTCTGCCGCCCGCAGCAGTCGCAGGCGTGGTACAAATACTGGCGCGACCGCCGCTTCAAGTGGTATCTCGACCTCGGGTTGGCCGGCGAACGTTTGCGGCTGCGCGAACACGACCGCGACGAGTTGAGCCATTATTCCACCGGCACGGCCGACATCGAGTACGCCTTCCCGTTCCTGCCGCCGGGCAAGTTCGGCGAGTTGGAGGGCATCGCCCACCGCGGCGACTTCGACCTGCGCAGCCACATGGAAGGCAAGTTGGTCCTGAAGGACGGGCAACTCGTCGTCGAGACGGGGCCGGACGGCAAGCCGCGCCACAAGGGGAGCGGCAAGGACATGAGATACTTCGACGACGAGACAAAGGAGAAGTTCATCCCGCACGTCATCGAGCCGTCGGCCGGCGCCGACCGGGCGACGCTGGCGTTCCTGTGCGAGGCGTACCAGGAGGACATGCAGCCCGACGAGAACGGCAAGCCGTCGGAGCGCGTCTACCTGAAGCTGCACCCGCGGCTGGCGCCGGTGAAGGCGGCGGTCTTCCCGCTCGTCAAGAAGGAAGGGATGCCGGAGATCGCCCAAGGGATTTATCGGGCGCTGAAGAAGCAGTTCAACGTCTTCTACGACGACAAGGGCGCCGTCGGCCGCCGCTACCGCCGCCAGGACGAGGCCGGGACGCCGTACTGCGTCACCGTCGACGGGCAGACGCTCCAGGACCAGACGGTGACGGTCCGCGACCGCGACACGCTGAAGCAGTGGCGTGTCAAGGCCGACGCCGTCCCGGAGGAGGTGCGGAAACTCCTCAATTAGCTCTCGTCAGGCCGTTTCCACGATGTGGCCGAGAATGCCCAGGATCTTTCCGAGGCTGTCGATGTGATACTCGACCAGGTCGAGGGTCAGGTTCGCGCCCCGCAGGCGGAGGAACTTCCAGGCACTTCCCGTCGTGACCGCCCCGTAGACGGCGTCGACGTGCGTCGAAGCGGCCTGGTTGAGCATCTGGGCGGCGCACATCGCCGCGATGCATTGTCCTAAACCGGACCGCAGGTTGTCGTTCTTCGCCTCGACGATGGTAATCAGCGGGCTGCTGACGACGTGCTGGCGCGGCGACTTGGTGATGACGAAGTCACAGACTCCGTTAAGTCCCCTCTCGGCGTCGGCGTTGAGTTCGATGCCGGAGAAGAGGCCGAGACGCCCCGGGTGGAGGCGGCGCAACTCGAAAAGCACCGGGGCGATGACGAATTCCGAGCGGGCCTTCTCCGTGTTGATGGCGCTGGCGAGGTTCACCCCCTCGATCACGCGGGCGAAGAAGTCGGGGCGCACGGAGACGGCGGGAATTGGCGAAAACAGGTCCTCGTCGGCGAGTGTCAGGCCGAGGTCCTGTTCGACTTGCGGGAAGGTGAAGTTCTGGAAAGCCATGAGCGGTGACTCGATTTGCCCGGAGACCGTCCCCCTCAGCGCGCCGCGGGCACCGTGCCGGGCGGGACGAGCTTCTTCCACTTGTCGACCTCTTTCTTGCGTTCCTCGGGGGGCGCGCCGGGCTTGAAGTCGATCTTCTGTCCGGCGCCGGGGACGAGGCGGAGGAGGTGCCCGTTCGCCAACTCGCGGATGAGACGCTCCTCGTGGTCGAGCAGGCCGATGAGTTCCTGATAAATTTCGGGAAGTCGTTGCTCGCCGGACGGCACTTCGAAAAAGAGGCGAAAAGCGAGGGCGGACATCTCCCCGCGGAAACCGAGTCGGTCTTGCAGGAGGGCGAGGAAGTCGTTGCCGCGGTCGCCGCCCCGCGCCAGCCAGACGCGCACGGCGTGGATGGCGGCGTTCCGGGGCAGCGGGCGGTCGTGGACCAGGAACGGCACCACGTAGGGGATCGCGTCGAGAGCGGCGAGGAACATCAGTCCCTCGACGCAGTCCCAGTCCTTCGCGTCGCGGACGCGCGGCAGGATGACGTTGAGGACGTCGCCGGCGGCCGGCCCGGCCTTGGGTTTGACGCCGAAGGTGTCGAACGCCTCCCGCCAGGAGATGAGCGAGCCCAGCACGCGCTCGACGGCGGGGTTTTTCAGGTCGGGCTTTCTCACCCAGTGGTCGGGCGGCGCCGTAATCGCCTCGGGGCGCGGCGGGGCGCCGCCGGGGGACCAGAGCAGGCCGGACAGTTCCGGCAAGTCGCGCGCCTCGCCGTAAGCCTGGAATTTAACCCGGCCGCGCGTGAGCATCATGAGCCGGGGCGGCAAGCCGGGCGGACGGCCCTGGCGCGACCAGGCCGGATTCTCCCACCACAGGTCGACGAGGACCTCGCTGTTCGGGTCGAGCAGCGTCAGATCCCACGCCTCCTCGCGAAGGAAACGCAGGCGGACGCGCGCGGGCTCCTTGGACTTGGTGTTGGCGAAGACGACGCGGCCGCGCTCGAGGGTCACGTCGGCGGCGTCCTTGTCCTTGTCCTTGTCGGTCGAGGAACCCAGGGCGACGAGACTTTCCAAGACCGGCGGCGAAGAGATGTTCAAGGTGCGCAACCCTGCCGGGGCCGGCGCGAGGAAGGCGAATTCGGGGACGTTGCCCCACAGCGTCAGCCGCACTCCGGAGTCGAGCTCCACGATGCCGCGGTAGCCGGGCAGGGCCATCAGCGCGTGCCCGGTCCGCACCGGCTCGCCCGTGCGCAAGGGCAGCCAGGGGAACGACTCGCCCCGGCGCTGGAGCAAGACGCTCGGCGTTTTCTCCGACGGCGGCAGGTAGCGGCCGACGGGTTCGCTCGGGTCCTCTTTGATCGGGACGGTTTCTGGTGGCTTCGGGGGAACGACGGGCGACGGGAGAGTGTCCTGCTTGACGGGATTCGGATCGACCTTCAGCGGATCTCCCTGAGCCACGGCAGTCTGGCCCGACGTATCGGGGGGAGGATCGCTCGGCTTGCGCAGCATCACGACGAGGACGACGGCGACGAGCAGGGCGGCGGCGCCTCCCCCGGCGAGGACGAGCGGCAGGATGGGGCGCGCGTGCGATTCGCCGGCGCCGACGGACGTCGGAAGAGGCGGCGGCGCCGCGGGCGCGTGGAGGTCCAAATCCAGGACGGTGAGCGTGGCGCCGGTGTAGCCGAGGCGGACGCGGTCGCCGCGGCGCAGCGGCCGCGGGCCGTCGATCGGCTGGTCGTTGAGCAGGGTGCCGTTGCTCGACCCGGTGTCGCTCAGCGTGGCGCCGCCGGGGGCGAGGTCGATGCGGGCGTGCTGGCGCGACACGCCGGTACTCCGGTCCCCTTCCAGCGCCAACTCGCACGACGGGTCGCGGCCGATCTGCACGGCGGGGCCGGGGTGCTCGAACGTGTCGCGCGAGGCGCCGGCGTCGACCTGGAGGCGGATCTTCATGACTTACAGCACTCGGAAAAGGAATTTTTGCTCGCCCATGCGGAACTGGCAGGTGGCGCCGAGCGGGATCTCCTCGACGCGCAGCCAGAGGCCGTTGACGGTCCGGTTGTTCTCCGCGTGCCAGTGCCCCTTGGCGTCGCGGTGCAGGCGGGCGTGGCGCGGGTCGAGGAACAGGTCGTCGGTCCGGGCGATGGCGCACGCCTTGGGGTCGCGGCCGATCCAGTATTCGGCGAGGGAGAGTGCCCAGCGCTGGCCGGTGCCGGACGGCGTCATCTCGACGAGCGACGGCACCAGCGAGCGGATCGGCTCGGCGGTCCAGGCGCGCGTCGTCTGCTCGCCGCGCGGCGGCTCCTCGGCGGCCGGCGCGGCGGCGCCGGACTCGAAGCGGTAGTGAACCCGGCCGACGATCAGCTCGCTCATGTGCCGCAGCAGCGTCGTACCGACGCGGACGTAGGTGCCGTTGGTGCTGCCGAGGTCGGTGAGGATCCAACGGTAGCCTTCCTTGGCGCTCTGGCGCGTGATCTCGGCGTGCCGGCCGGACATCATGACATCGTGCGGGATGCGGACGTCGCCGTCGGCGCGGCCGAAGGCGGTGCGGTCGGCGCGCAGGCGGACCCACTCGCCGTCCTGCTTGCCGTCGTCGAGCACGCAGATCATCGCCATCGGCGGCCGCTGCTGGGGTCGTTCCGCCGGCGTCTCCGGCTCGGGCGGGGGCGGCGGCGCGGCGGCGGCCGCCGCGGGGGCGTGCGGCCCCTTCGGCGGCGCCTTGGCCGGGCGCTTGGCCTGGGCGGCGAGGATCGCCTGGCGCACCTCCTCGGGCGACTCGAGGCGCGTCGACTCGGGGGGCGGCTGCTTTCCGGGGGACGGAGGCATGGAGAACTCCCGGCCTTCTCGGGGCGTGGGGGACACGGTCAAGGCTTCGTGCCGCGCAGCGCTTGCAATTCCTCGGCCATCTGCCGGTGCAAGGCGATGTAGTAGCGCTCGTCCCCGGGGTTCGCGGGCGAGAAGACCAGCCCCTTTCCCCTGAAGTGCTGGACCAGATCCGACACTGTCTTGGCCTGGAGGGGGCGGAAGTAGAACGCGATGTCGGGGTTGTTCTCCACCCCGAGGAGGGCGGCGTGGACCCGATTCACGAAGTTCTTGGCCTGGATCAGCTGTCCGTTCGAGAACTCACAGGCGGGATCTTTCGCGCAGCAGACGAGGTGGTCCCGCATGGCTTCCATGACCTTACGCAGCTCGCGTAAGTCGTCGGGGTTGGGCTGTCCGGTATTCGCTTGCGTCTTGAGCCGGCCGAGGAGTTGCTCGATGCTCTTCTTTTCCTCCGCGAACTCCCGCGAGGTCAGGGCGAGGGGCCAGAAAAGGCGCTCGCCCCGAAGGAGGCCGATACTCGCGGTGCCCTCGCTCGTGTACTGGAGGTGCGCCAGCGCCTCCGGGTCGATCAGGGGCGACGTGCCCGAGTTCGGGGCCGGCAGTTTCTTGAGTTCCCTGAGGATGTCGTTGAGGACGCTGGCGTTGGCGATCACGGTGAAGTCCGGGTCCTCGACGGCGCGGCGGATCTGATCCTCTTTAGCGCGCTTGCGCCAGTCCTCCCAGACCTTGCTCGTGAATTCGAGCTCCCACGCCCACTGTTCCATCGTCTTGCGCCGCGTGACGAGCTTCTCTTGCTTGACGTACTGCTCCAGCCGGGAGGCTTCCTGCTTGTTGATGAGGAACCGCCCGTAGGAGTCCATGATCTCGGCCGCGGCAGGGCGGGCGTAGTAGGGGCCGTAGGCGTACCCGTAGTAAGGCACCGGGGCGACGACGGGTCCCTGATACGAGGTGATCGTCTGCGCCCGTGCCGTCCCCGCGAGGAGGGCCAGCGCGGCGCCGAGGACCAGGGTCGGCGAGACGGAGCGACGGCGGAACATGGGACAGATCTCCTGAGCGTGGGGGAGAAACGGCGGCGCCCGAGGCGCGGCCGGCGAGTTCCTTTCGGACGATTGTACGGCACCACCGGGGGCCGACGCCACCGAAAAAAGTCGCGGCGGCGCTTGCGGCACCTCTCCAGAGAGTGCGCGAGCCGGCGAAACCTGTCCGTCGGGAATAAAGAATTTCGGCGAGGAGCGCCGGCTCCCGCAAAGGAGGATACGGCCGCCGCCGGCGAAAATTCCACCAGCCTCATCAGGACGTGCGCGGGGGAGAGGACTTCCGGGATTTTTTCGGGAAGGGGAAAAGCCGCTCGCGGCTTCGCAAAAGTGCGAAGCCGCGAGCGGTCCGAACGGCCGTCAGCGCTTCCGCCTTTGCAGCCGGTCCAACTCCTGGTTGATCTTCTTGATCTCGTCCCAGAGCTGCTGGATCTCCTGCTTCGACAGTTCCAGACCCTCCTTCAATTCGGCCTGTTCCGCGAGCAGGGCATCGCGTCTGCCGGACACCTTTTCCTCCTCGAGCCGGCCCTTGAGGTGCTCCAGTTCCTTCCGCGCCCGGTCGCGGAGGAGCTGATTCTCGTGAAGGATTTCCTTCAGCCGTTGGTTCTCGCGCCCCACCGTATCCGTGTCGGCCGAACCCGTCGCGGCGGCGTTCCGGCGCGGCGCGGCCTCGATCTTCGTCCAGTCGAGGACTTGTCCGTCGTCGCGGGTGATGGCGAGCCGGAGGGCGGCGGGGTCGGCGTCGCGCGTCAGGAAGTGGACGGCTCCGTCGGCGGACAGGACGTTGAAGTCGCCGCCGAAGAGGCCGCCGAGCTTCGGCAGCGCCTGGTCCTCGACGAAGGGGAGGTCTTCCGGCTTCGACCACGGCACCGGCGTCGCCGCCTCGACGACCGCGATCGTGTTGCTGGTGCCGTCGGTGATCTCGGTTATCATGACGCCCGCGCGGGCCGACGCGCCGGCCGGCGCCATCGCGCCCGGCCCGTAGCCGCCCATGCCCATACCGGGGGGGCCGCCCATGCCCATAGAGGGGCCTCCGGGGCTCGACCCGCCTTTCCCGCCGCTGCCAGGAGACATTGGGACTCCGGGAGGCGGGCCGCCTCCTTCGCCGCCCCCCGGCGGCCTGAGACCCCCGCCAAACATGCCCCCTCCCTTGCCGCCTCCCCCAGGCGGCATCATGCCTGACGGGGGCGCGGAACCTCCCTTACCGCCTGGACCCGCCGCTCCTGCTCCTCCGGCAGACCCTCCCGGCGGGCTCATGCCTCCCGGCATGCCGGCTCCCCCGGCCGCGCCCGGCGGCCCGCCTCCTCCCGGTCCTGCCATGCCGGGGGCGCCTGACATACCGCCGGCGCCCATCATCCCACCCGGCCCCATCATCATTCCGCCGCCCGCCCCGCCGCCTTGCCGTTTCTCGAAGACCGTCCCCTTGCCGACGAACACCTGGTAGTAGGTGAGGCTCGGGTCGGGGGTCGCGCGGTCGACGGGGGCGTAGACCTTGAGGACGAGTCGCGCCAGCGGCTTGTTGTGGGCGCTGTCCCACGGCTCGTCGAGCTTGAATTGCTTGTAGAGATTGTCCTGTTCGAGGAACGGCAACAGCGCGACGCGCCAGCTCAAGAGCGGCTTGCCGTTCCGGTCGTAGATGGCGGGCGGCGGGAAATGGCCGTAAACGTCGTGGTAGGTGTGCAGCGCGATGCCGATCTGTTTCAGGTTGTTCTCGCTGAGGCGGCGCAGCGAGTCGCGCCGCCGCGCCTCCTCGTCCGTCGGCCTGGCGGCGTCGGCGGGCGGCTTCCCTTTCTCGGCGGCCATCCTCCTGGCCGGCGGCGCGTTCCGCCCTCCCCCGGCTTCGTCGGCGCCGCCGCCCTGTCCCCCGTTCTGACTGAGGGCGCCGGCGCCGAGCCCGAATAGGCCGACCGCCAGCGCCACGCCCAGGACGACTTTCACTTTTTTCATCAGCATGGCTCGAATGACCTCCTCCGTCAGCGCGGCCGCCCGGTCCGACACCAGGCCGGCCGCCGCCTTGCCCGCCGCGAACCCCTGCGCGGCCAGAATGGTTTTCTCCACAAGAGCGACCGACACCGCCGCCGCCTGTCCCGCGCCCGCCGCGACCGCCGCCAGCGCCCCCGCCGACAGCGTGACGCCGCGCCGCGTCAGCCGCAGTCGCAGCCGCTCGCGCGCCCGCGCCAGGCGCGAAAGGATCGTCCCTTTCGGACAGCCCAGCAACTCTGCCGCCTCCTCGTTCGTCTTGCCTTCCAGATGGCACAGCACGAAGGCCGCCCGGAACTTCTCGGGCAAGCCGTTCACCTCCTCGTCGAGGACGAGGCGCACGTCGCGCCAGACCGCGTCTTCGGCGCCGTCCTTGCCCGGCACGTCGACGCACGGCTGTTCGCGCGACGCGCGGCGGGCCGTGTCCGCGCGGGCGGCGAGGGCGGCGCGATACGCGACCTTGTATAGCCAACTCGCCAGCGACGTGCTCTTACGGATCGACGCGGCCTTTCGCGCCAGGGTGAGGAACGTCGCCTGAAAAGCGTCCTCGGCGTCCTGTTCGTGGCGCAGCAGACGGCGGCAGAGGCTCAGAACCATCGCGCCGTGGCGCCAGACGAGCAACTCGAAGGCGGCCTCGTCGCGCGACGCGACGAAGCGCTCCAGGAGTTGCGCGTCGGCCAGGGCGCCGGCGGCGGACGGGTCGGCGAGGTGGCGGAGACGGCGGATGAGTAGGCGCAAACGTTCCTCGGCCATGATCGCTGTTCCTCGGGGGCGGTCGCTCTCTACGGATAGAGGGCGAGGTCGGGGAAAAGCTTCCCCGATTCTCGCCCGCGAACGGCCCGAGGGGAAGGGACTCGCGTCGTCAGTCCGCGATGGCCTCGTAGATAAGGGGCTTCAGCGCGTTCTCCAGGCGCGACGTGTAGGGCATGTACTGCTGGAGAACGACGACGACGAGGTCGTGCTTCGGCGAGATCCAGAAATGGGTGCTGGCGGCGCCGCCCCAGCCGTACTCGCCGACGACGCCCGCCGGGTCACTCTTGTCCTTCGCCACGCGCACCGAGAACCCCAGGCCGAAGCCGACTCCCGCCCGCTTCGCCTCGCCCATCGCCAGAGGCATCGCCTCTTCGGGGAGTTGATTCGTCGTCATCTGCCGCACCGTCTCCGCGCGCAGCAGCCGCTTCCCTTGCAGCTCGCCCCCGGCGGCCAGCATCTGGCAGAAGCGCACATAGTCCCGCGCCGTGGACACCAGGCCGCCACCGCCCGAGAGCTGTTTGGGCCGAGTTCGGTAGCGGCTCTTCGCTGGCGCGTCGATCACCTTGAGCATCCCCTTCTCGCCGGGGCCGTAGTTGGCCGCGAAGCGCTCCAGCTTCTCTTCGGGGACGAAGAAGCCGGTGTCCTTCATGTCGAGCGGCTTGAAGATGCGTTCCTGGAAGAACTCGTCCAGCGGCTTCCCCGACACGACCTCGACGACGCGCCCCAGCACGTCGGTGGAGACGCTGTAGTTGAAGCGCGTGCCGGGCTGGTACGCGAGCGGCAGTTTGCCGAGTTTCGTCACCAGGTCCGCCAGGGTGTCGTTCGGGTCGAGCGTCTTACTTTCGCGATACAGCTTATCCACGGGCGAAATGCCGAAGCCGTAGCTGAGGCCCGACGTGTGCCGCATCAGGTCGCGGACCGTCATGTCGCGCTTGGCCTCGACCGTGGCGTCGTCCTTCCCCGCGTGGACGCGCAGGCCCTTGAATTCGGGCAGGTACTTGGCGACCGGGTCGTCGAGTTGGAAGCGCCCCTCCTCCGACAGGATCATGGCGGCGACGGTGGTGATCGGCTTGGACATCGAGTAGATGCGGAAGATCGTGTCGGTCCGCATCTCGTTCTTGTTCTCGACGTCCCTCATGCCGACGGCTTCCAGCTCGACCACCTTGCCGTGCCGGGCGACCGCGACGACGGCGCCGGCGGTCTCCTTCTTGTCCACCATCCCTTGAACGGTCGTCTTGATCCGCCCCAGCTTGTCGCCGGCGAGTCCGGCTTTCTCGGGCTGGGTCCTGGGCAAATCGTCCGCGCGAGCCGCGCCGGCCCCGAGGGCGGCGGCCAAGAAGCAAACGGTTCGATACGTCGTCGGTCTCATGTTCATGGTCCTTTCCACGGATCGTCTCGACGGCCTCCCGGACATCTTCACGGCGGACCGGGGCGTTGTCAACGACGTCGGCGCCGCGGAGAAAAAAACTTGGGCCGTCGCGTCGGCTGCCGCCTGTAATAGGGGAGAGCGCCCGAGTCGAGAGGAGTCGCGCGATGGCCGCCGGATCGCTGTCCCCCGTCCTGAACCACCTCCGCAAACTCGCCGACGACGTCGAGAACGCCGACAGCGACGACGGCCGGCTCCTGGAGCGCTTCGTCGTGGGCGGCGATCAATCCGCCTTCGAGGCGCTGGTGCGCCGCCACGGTCCCGCCGTCCTCGCCCTGTGCCGCCGCGTCCTGCACGACGGCCACGCCGCCGAGGACGTCTTCCAGGCGGCCTTTCTCGTCCTGGCGAGGCGGGCGCCGGCGCTCGACCGACGCGGTTCGCTCTCCGGCTGGCTGTACACCGTCGCCAATCGCCTGGCCCGTCGCGCCCGCGCTGACATCCGGCGGCGCCAAACCCGTGAAGCCGCCGCGCCTGCTCCTCCCTCTGTTGACCCTCTGACCGACCTGAGCGCGCGCGAGTTCTGCTCGCTGCTCGACGAGGAGTTGAGCCGCCTGTCGGAGAAGTACCGCACGCCGCTGCTGCTCTGCTGCCTCGAAGGGAAGACGCGCGACGAAGCTGCCCGTCGCCTCGGCTGGACGGTCGGTCAGGTGAAGTCGCGCCTGGAGCGCGGGCGTACCCTGCTGCGCGACCGCCTGGCCCGGCGCGGCGTGGCGCTGTCGGCCGCCCTGTTGACGGCCGAGGTGACGCGCGAGGCCGCTTCCGCCGCCGTGGCGCCGTGGGTCGCCGCGACGGCGCGCGCGGCCGTCGCCTTCCGCGCGGGACAGCGCGTCGGCAGCGGACTTTCGCCCGCTGCCGTCGCGCTGGCGGACGGTCTGAGCCGTGGAGCCTTTTTTCTCAAATCAAAGACGCTGGCGGTGCTGATTTTCGTCGGCCTACTCGCCGGCGCGGGGGTGGCGGCCGTGTCGATGAGAGGCGCCGATGTGCCTTCGCCCCAGGCGGTCGCCCTTCCTGCCGACGACCCGAAACCGTCGCGCACCGACGCCCTCGGCGACCCGCTGCCGCCCGGGGTCCTCCTGCGCCTCGGCACCGTGCGCCTTCGCAACGGCGGATCTCCTCATGCCCTCACCTTCTTCCCCGACGGGAAAACGCTCCTTTCGGGCGGCGACCGCGCGATCAGCCTCTGGAGCCCGGCTACCGGCAAGGAACTTCGCGCTCTCGAGATCGGTAAACAGGGCGTCACTACGCTCGCCCTGTCGTCCGACGGCAAGACGGTGGCGGCGGCGCTCGCGGACGGCGGCGTCGTTCTCCTCGAAGTCGCCAGCGGCAAGGAAGTGCGGCGACTGGCGGGAGAGGACCGCGTGTTCGCCGTCGCCTTCTCGCCGCGCGGGGACGTCGTCGCCGGGGGCGGCTTGCGGGATTACCAGAAGTCGTCGCCGCGGCTCCGCGTCTGGGACGTCGGCACGGGGAAGGAACGGCTGTCGCTCGACGTCGGCACGATCGGGGTGAGGAGAGTGGCCTTCTCGCCCGACGGGACGACGCTGGCGGTGGCGAGCGGCGAGAAGGCGGCGCGACTGGTGCGTGTCGCCGACGGGGTCGAGGTGCGCCGGCTCGACGGTCCCGAGGGAGCCCTGAACGCAGTCGCTTTCTCCCCGGACGGGACGACCCTGGCGACGGGTGCCGACGACGGCGCCCGCCTGTGGAATGCCCTGACGGGGGCGGAATTGCGGACCTTGAAAGGGCATCAAGGGGCGGTCAATGCGCTCGCCTTCGCTCCGGACGGGAAGACGGTGGCGACGGGCGGCCGGGATCACACGGTGCGCGTGTGGGACGCCGCGACCGGCGCCGAGTTGAAGCGCCTGCACGCCCACCCGGACACCGTTCTCTCCCTCGCCTTCGCGCCGGACGGCAAAGTACTGGCGTCCGGGTCGGCCGAGGAAGCCATCCACCTCTGGGACGTCGTGACCGGCAAGCCGATCGTCGTGGGCGCCGGGCACGAGGAGCGCGTGCCGTCGGTCGCGTTCTCCCGCGACGGGCGCACGGTTGTCACGGCGGCGTGGGACGGCACGGCGCGCCTGTGGGACGCGACGACGGGGCGCGAGGCGAAGCGGTTCCCGGCGACGTCGCCGGACGAGAAACGGGCTCCGTGGCAAGAGCCGGAGCGCCTCGGCTCGGCCGTCCTTTCCCCCGACGGACGTCTCCTCGCCGTCGGGCGCGGCGACGAGCAAGTGTTCCTTCTCGACGCGGATAAGGGGCAGGTTGTCCACCGCTTCCCCGGCGGCGGCGCGGCGTTTTCGCCGGACGGGCGGCTGATCGCCGTCGCCGGGCGCGGCACCGAGATCAACGACGCTAACAGCGGCGTCGTCCGCCTGTACGACCCGGAGACGGGAAAGGTCGTCCGCGAGCTGCGCGGTCATCGCTCGATGATCGGCGCCCTCGCCTTCTCCGCCGACGGCAAGACGCTGACCACGCGCTGGTCCGGCCCCGGCTTCGGCGCCCGCATCGCCGGCGACCCCGGCAACCAGGAAGACCGCCCGCTGCGCGTCTGGGACGTCGCCACCGGGAAGGAGCGGCGCGTCCCGGCGGCACGGGCGAAGGTCGACTCGGTGAACGCCTCGCCCGACGGCAAGACCCTTGTCAAGGTCGCGTTCCTGGAGAAAGGCGTCTCTCTCTGGGAGGCGGCCACGGGGCAGAAGCGCGCCGAGTTGAAGGGACACGAGGAGATGGTCTTCCGTGTGTCGTTCGCGCCGGACGGCCGCACGCTGGCGACGGCGAGCATGGACGGCACGGTGCGCCTTTGGGACCTGCCGTCGGCGCGCGAGGTCGCCCGGCTCGAAGGCCATCGCGGCTGGGTACTGGGAGTCGCCTTCTCCCCCGACGGGCACAAACTGGTGACGAGCAGCCTCGACACGACGGCGCTGATCTGGGACGTCAAGGACATCGTGACGCGCAAGACCGCGTTCGTAGACGCTCCGGCCGCCGAGGTCGAGGCCCTGTGGAAGCAACTCGCGGGCGAGGCCGGCGAGGCGTACCGGGCGCTGGCGCGGCTGACGGAGGCGAAATCAGGTGTCGCCTTCCTCCGCGACCGCCTGCGTCTCGCCGCCGTCGTGGACCCGGCGCGCGTCGCCCGCCTGATCGCCGACCTCGACAGCGACGCCTTCGACGTGCGCGAGCAGGCCGTCAAGGAACTGGAGAAGGTCGCCGACCGCGTCGAGGTCAAGCTGCGCGAGGCTCTGCGCGGCACGCCGTCGCCCGAGAGACGCCGACGCATCGAGGCCGTTCTGGAGAAATACGAGATCGGCAATCCGTCGAGCGAGGAGCTTCAGTCGCTTCGGGCGCTGGAGATGCTGGAGCGGGTCGGCACGCCGGAAGCGCGGGAGGTGCTGGAAAAGTTGGCGAAGGGGGCGCCTGGGGCGCGGCTGACGGAAGAGGCGAAGGCGGTGATGGGCCGCTTCGGTCAGCCCCGGAGGGGCGGCGGATCGTAGCCCCGGGTGGAGCGTACTCGCGCAACCCGGGGATAACCAGAGGGCCGCGTCGATGTATTGAACCCGCGTAGGGGGTGACGGATCGTAGCCCCGGGTGGAGCGTACTCGCGTAACCCGGGGAACGCGTAACCCGGGGAACACGCAACCCGGGGAATACATCCGGGGTCACGATCGTTTTTTGAACCCCCGGAGGGGGTGACGGAGCCGTGACCGCCGCGCTTCCGTCACCCGCTACGCGGGTTCAACATATCGACACGTCCGCGTGGTTGTCCCCGGGTTGCGCTTCCCCCGCTGCGCGGGTTGCGCTCCAACTGGGGCTACGATCCGTCACCCGCTACGCGGGTTCAATACGTGATGACGTCCCCGGATGGATTCCCCGGGTTGCGCTTCACCCGCTGCGCGGGTTGCGCTCCACCCGGGGCTACGATCCGCCGCCCGCTACGCGGGCTATTCACTCGAACGCTTCGTCAGAGTCGCCGCCGCTGCCACTGACTCAGCGCCGTATTCAGGACGACGATGCCGCCGAGCAGGACGTACTTCATCTCGACCGGCACGTCGAACTGACTGACGCCGTTCTCCAGCACGCTGAGGATCAGCACGCCGAGCAGCGCCCCCACGACGGTCCCCTGCCCGCCGCTCAGGCTCGCCCCGCCGACGACCACGGCGGCGATCACCTCCAACTCCAGCCCGACGCTGCCGCCGGGGTCGCCGCTCGTTGTGTGGGCGAACGTCAAAATGCCTGCCCAGCCCGTCAGCAGACCCGCCAGGGTGTAGACGCCGACCTTCGTTCGCCCGACGCGGATGCCGCACAGGCGCACCGCCGCCTCATTCGAGCCGACGGCGTAGCAGTAGCGCCCGAAGACCGTCGAGCGCAGGACGAAGGCGATCACGACCGCCAGGAGGAGGACGCTCCAGACGCCGGGGTCGAAGACGGTCGTCTCCGCCCGCGACCGCGCCAGGGCGTCGACCCACGCGGGCCGCGCGCCGCGGAACGTGACCGGCATCCGGCCGCTGAGCCACCAGGCCAGGCCGCGTGCGACACTCAGCATCCCGAGCGTCGCCACGAACGGCGACACGCGCAGTCCGGTAATCGCCAGCCCGTTGACGCAGCCGGCCAGGCCGCCGACGCCGACGCCCGCGACGACGGCGGCGGCGCTCGCCAGCGCCGCCGACTCCGTCCGCTCTTCCGTCAGGCGGAAGACCTGCATGGCGACGACCGTCACCAGGGCGACGACCGAGCCGACCGACAGGTCGACGCCGCCGCTGACGATGATGACGAGCATGCCCAGCGCCGCGGCCGCCGGGATGCTGCTCTTGTGCAGCAGCACTTGCAGGTTTCCGAGGCTGAGGAAGTGGCCCAACTCGCCCTTGACGGCGAGGAGGACGACGAACAAGCCCAACACGGCCGCCAGACCCAGCAAGGGGCCGGACCGCGCCAGGCGTGCGGCGAGGGGTCGCTTCGGTTCCACGGGACGGAGCCTACTTCTTCTTCGGATAGGTCGGCGTGTCGATCTTGCGCTGCCTCTGCAACTCCGGGTCGAAGAGTTCGCGGCTGGCCTGCTCCTTCAGGTTCTCCTTCGTGAGGACGTATTCGCCCGTACTCAGCTCCTTCTTGCCGTCGGGGGCGACGTCATAGCCTTCGAGGTGCTGGACGACATGCCAGACGCCGAGATAGCCCATCTTGTAAGGATCTTGTACCATGAGGCCGATGACGTCGTCCTCCTCGACGGCGCGGAGCAGCGGGTCGCTGGTGTCGAAGCCCATGAGGAGGACTTTCTTGTTGAGCGCCTGGCTGCGAAGGGCGTTGAGCATTCCCGACGCGGACGACTCGTTGACCGCGAAGACGCCGTCGACGCCCTCCTTCATCAGCCGCCCGAGCAGCGGACCCGCCGCCCGCTCCGCCGACTCGACCGTGGCGCCGGCTAGCTGGTTGTGGTCGAGGAGCGTGAGCGCCGGCCGGCCGGCCTTCTTCTGCCCCTCGGCGACGTTCAGGACGTGGTCGCGGAAGCCCTTCTCGCGCTGCTCGGTACTCTCCGAGCCGACCTGATACGGGAAGAGGAGAATGCGCGGCGCCGGCTTACCGCGCTCGCCGAGGACTTTCAGCAGGTGTTCCGCCGCCAACTTGCCGCCGTTGTAGTTGTCGGTGGCGACGTACTTGACTATGAGGGCTGGGTTCTTCGCCAACTCGTCCTTGTCGAGGCCGGAGTCGATGACGACGACGGGCACGCCGCCCTTGACGGCGTCCTCGACGGGCCGCACCATCA
Organism: Gemmatales bacterium; assembly: GCA_038229635.1. Taxonomy (GTDB): domain Bacteria; phylum Planctomycetota; class Planctomycetia; order Gemmatales; family Gemmataceae; genus DATFNV01. The sequence goes on along the minus strand of JBBROG010000023.1, from coordinate 24,624 downwards.
GCTTGCTGTGCTGCGGCGCCAGGACGATGCCCTGAGCCTTGCGGGCGTTGCGCTCGATGATGTTGATCTGCTCGTCGGTCCGGTCCTCGCGCTGCGGCGCGTCCCAGTGGACCTCGACGGCGACGCCGGCGGCGCTGAGGTCGGCGGCGGCGCGCTCGCCGCCGCGGCGGATCGACTGCCAGAACTGGTGCGAGTCGCCCTTGGGGATGAGAGCGATCCGATACTTGACAGGCGCCTTGCCGCCGCCGCAGCCCGGCAGGGTGAGGCAGGCGGCGAGAGCGGCGGCGACGAGTCCCCAGCGCGGCATGGTCGGTCTCCTCCAAAAGAACTAACCACAGAGAACACAGAGAACACAGAGAAAGACCGAATGAGAAGAGGAAGAAAGCCGCGTGGGATCGGTTGTTCTCTTTTGTCTTTTCTCTGTGTTCTCTGTGTTCTCTGTGGTTAGTTCTTGGCGGCATTCTTGGTGGTGTAGGGTAACGGCGGCGGCGCGCGCGGTCAAGCGCGGCGCCGCGCGCGCACTGGACACCGCCCCCCGGCCGTCGCTAGAGTGGCCGGACGGCACCCTCATCCCCTTTCGCCGAGACCTGGTCGAGTCCATGTGGGACATCAATCTTATCCACCTCTTCAGTTTTTACCTGGTAGCCGCCTTCGCGCTGAGCAGCGCCCAGCGCGTCCGCCAGTACCAGGCGATCCTGAGCCTCGTGCGCGCCTTCCCGTCGCGCTGGCCGCGTCTGCTCGACCTGGTCAAGCAACATCGCTCTCTGTTCCTGACGTGGTCGACCCTCGCACCGGGTGTGCTGGCCCTCGGCCTGTGGCTGATCCAGACCCTCGCCTCGCGCCTCGTCTGGCCCGAAGCCGGCCAACCGCCGTATGGGCTCACCCTCGGCCGGCTCTTCGAGAGTCCCTTCGCGGTGCCGTTCGTCGTCGTCTTCGGGGCGGCGATGGCGGGCGTCGACGTCTACTTCATCGCCGTCATCGGCAAGGTCGACCGCCGCGAGATGGAGACGTACTTCGACCAGGCCGAATACTGGCTGAAGTCGTGGACCGCGCCGGTGCTGCGCGCGGTGACGTTCGGCCTCGTCAACCCGCGCAAGATGGTCGCCGTCGAGGTGCGGACGTCGTTGGTGAGCGCCAGTCAACTGCTGAACACGGCTCTGTGGTGGGTCGTCCTCCAGACGGGGCTGCGCATCGCCTACGGACTCTCGCTGTGGCTGACCTACGCCCTCCAGAGAACCACGGCCGCTTGAAGTGGCCGCGGAGATCCGTCATACTCGCGTCAGTCCCGACCGGCCCGAAGCGTCGACCCTCCGCGGAGGCACCCTCATGAAGCGCCTGGCTCTGGCGAGTTTGCTCCTCTCCCTTGTCGTCTGCTGGGTGGTCGTCGCCGACGGACCCGGCGGGCCGAAGCCGCCGGACGTGAAGCTCAACGGGCACGCCTTCACCTTGCCGCCCGGCTTCGAGATCGAACTGATCGCCGGCCCGCCGCTGGTCAACCGGCCGATCACCGCCGACTTCGACGACGACGGCCGCCTCTACGTCGCCGACTCGTCCGGGTCGAACGAGAAGGTCGACGTGCAACTCCAGAAGAAGCCGCACCGCGTCGTGCGCCTGGAGGACAGCGACGGCGACGGCAAGTTCGACAAGAGTACCGTCTTCGCCGAAGGCATGATGTTCCCCGAGGGGACGATGTGGCTCGACGGCTCGCTCTACGTCGCGGCGCCGCCGAGCATCTGGAAGCTGACCGACACCGACGGCGACGGCGTCGCCGACAAGCGCGAAGAGTGGTTCAAGGGCCGGACGCTCACCGGCTGCGCCAACGACCTGCACGGGCCTTACCGCGGCCCCGACGGCTGGGTCTACTGGTGCAAAGGAGCGTTCGCGAAACAGACCTACCCCTCACCCCAACCCCTCTCCCCCCAGGGGAGAGGGGCAGGGGGTGAGGGGGGCAAGAAGCCGTTCGAGACACGCGCCGCGCACGTCTTCCGCTGCCGGCCCGACGGCGGCGGGCTCGAGCCGGTCATGACCGGCGGCATGGACAACCCCGTCGACGTCGTCTTCACGCCGGGCGGCGAGCGGGTCTTCACGACGACGTTCTTCCAGCACCCCGGCGGCGGCCAGCGCGACGGCCTCGTCCACGCGGTCTACGGCGGCGTTTACGGCAAGGTCCACGACCCCATCTTCGACCCCGCTCACAAGTGGACTGGCCCGCAAGTCATGCCCGTCCTGACGCACATGGGCGCCGCGGCCCCCGCCGGCCTGACGCGCTACGAATCGAGTGCTTTCGGAGAGGAATACCGCGATAATCTCTTCGCCTGCCAGTTCAACATGCACAAGGTGTCGCGCCACGTCCTGGCGCCGGCGGGGGCGACGTTCGCGACGCGCGACGAGGACTTCGTCGTCTCCGCCAACCTCGACTTCCACCCGACCGACGTGATCGAGGACGCCGACGGCAGCCTGATCGTCGTCGACACGGGCGGCTGGTACAAGCTCTGCTGCCCGACGTCGCAGCTCGTCAAGCCGGACGTCCTCGGCGGCATCTACCGCGTCCGCAAGAAAGGGGCGCCGCGCGTCGAGGACCCGCGCGGGCGCAAACTGGCCTGGGTGACGATGACGGCCAAGGAACTCGTCGCCCTCCTCGACGACCCGCGCCCGGTGGTGCGACGGCGCGCCGTACAGGCCCTGGCAGCGAAGGGGGTTGACGCCGTGCCGTTGCTCGCGGAGGCCGTGCGCTCCGGCCGGTCGGTGGAAGCCCGGCGCAACGCGATGTGGGCGGCGACGCGCCTCGACGGGACGGAAGCCCGCGCCGCCGTCCGCGCCGCGCTGGCCGACTCGGACGAGACGGTGCGTCAAGCGGCGCTGCATTCGATCAGCCTGTGGCGCGACCGCGAGGCGGTTCCGGCGCTGATCGGGCTTCTCACAGCGTCGTCGTCGCACAACCGGCGCGGCGCCGCCGAGGCCCTCGGCCGTATCGGCGATAAGGCCGCGGTGCCAGCGCTGCTCGGTGCCCTGGCGGCGACGGACGACCGCTTCCTCGAACATTCGCTGACGTATGCCCTCATCGAAATCGCCGACCGCGACGCGACCGCCGCCGGGCTGAAGAGCGCGAACGCCTCCGTCCGCCGCGCGACCCTCACCGCCCTCGACCAGATGGACGGCGGCGGTTTGACGGCCGACGTCGTGGCACCGCATCTCGTCTCGCCCGACGCGGCGACGAGGGAGACGGCGTCCTGGATCGCCGGCCGTCACCCCGAATGGGGCGGCGCCCTTGCCGGGTTCTTCCGCAATCGTCTGTCCGCGAAGGGGCTGACGCCGGCCGAGCGCGACGACCTGGCCGGCCTGCTCGCGCATTTCGCCCGCGCCGACGCCGTGCGCGACCTGCTCGCCGACGAACTGATGGTGGCGCGGTCGAAGGCGACGAGCCGCGTCGTCCTGCGCGCGATGGCCGCTTCCGGGCTGAAGGAGGCGCCGAGGCGCTGGGTCGTCGGGTTGGTCCACGCGCTGGCGGCCGGCGACGAGGAACTGTCCCGCGCGGCGGTGGCGGCGGCGCGAGCGGTGCCGCCGGCGAAGGACGACGGGCGCGCGCTCACGGCCGGCCTCCTGAAGCTCGGCGGCCGCGAAAGCGTCCCGGACGACGTCCGCCTCGGGGCACTCGCCGCCGTCCCCGGAGGCGTCGCCGTCGTCACACCGCCCCTGTTCGATTACCTGCGCGACCGCCTCGACCGCGAACAGCCGGTCGCGACGCGCGGCGTGGCCGCCGAAGTGGTGGCGAAGGCGAAACTGACCCCCGACCAGCTCCTCGCCTTGACGGCCTCGTTCAAGAACGTCGGCCCGATGGAGGCCGACCGCCTGATCGACGCCTTCGCCCAGACGACCGACGAGCGCGTGGGGCTGAGCCTGGTCGAGGCGCTGGCCACGTCCTCGGCCCGCTCGGGTCTGCGCGTCGACGCGCTGAAGCCGCGCCTGGCGAAGTACGGGCCAAAGGTCGCCGCCGAGGCGGAGAAGCTGTACGCTCTCCTCGACGCCAACGCGGCCAGGCAGAAGGCGAAGCTGGAAGAACTCCTCGCCTCGATGCGGGGCGGTGACGTGCGCCGCGGGCAAGCGGTCTTCAACGGCCCGAAGGCGGCGTGCGCCTCGTGCCACGCCATCGGCTACCTCGGCGGCAAGGTCGGCCCCGACCTGACGCGCGTCGGCCAGATCCGCACGGAACGCGACCTGCTGGAGTCGATCGTCTTCCCCAGCGCCAGCTTCGTCCGCAGCTACGAGCCCGTCCAGGTGACGACGAAGGCCGGCAAGACGCTCAACGGCCTGATCCGCAAGGACGCGCCCGAAGAAATCATTCTGGCGACGAACGCGACCGAGGAAGTGCGTATCGCCCGCGGCGACGTCGAGGAGATCGTGCCGGGCAAGGTGTCGATCATGCCGGCGGGGCTCGACCAGCAGCTGACGGTGTCTGAACTGGCCGACCTGGTGGCGTTCCTGCGGGCGTGCAAGTAGACGGCGCGTCGCCTGTCACTTCAAGATGTCCGCCAGCGCCGCGTCGAGGGTCGGGAACAGGAAGGGATACCCGAGCTGCTGAGCCCGTTTCGGCAGCACGCGCTGCCCGGTGAGGATCACTTCCGCCACTTCGCCGAGCATCAGCTTGAGCGCGAAGCCGGGCGTCGGCAGGAAGGCCGGCCGCGACAGGGCGCGGCCCAGCGCCTTGCCGAACTCCTTGTTCGTCACCGGATTCGGCGCCGTCGCGTTGATCGGCCCCTGCGCCGCCCCGTTATCCAGCGCCAGCAACAGGATGCCGACCACGTCCGCGTAATGGATCCAGGGGAACCACTGCTTGCCCGACCCCGCCGGCCCGCCCGCGCCGAGCTTGAACGGCGTCAGCAACTGCGCCAGCGCCCCGCCCTCCTTGTCCAGGACGACGCCGATGCGGACCATCGACGTCCGCACGCCGAGCGGCTGCGCCGCTCGCGCCGCCTTCTCCCATTCCACGCAAACCTTGGCGAGGGTGTCGTTGCCGTGCGGCGTGTCCTCGTCGACCTCCTCGTCGCCGTGCGGGCCGTAGAAGCCGATCGCCGAGGCGTTGACGAGGATCTTCGGCGTGCCCGACGCGGTGCGCGGGTTGCGCGCAAGCGCTTGCACGACGTTGTCGGCGCTCTTGACACGGCTTTCCGTCAGCACCTTCTTGAAGTCGTCGTTCCAGCGTTTGGCGAAGATGTTCTCGCCGGCGAGGTTGACGACGGCGTCGCAGTCGGCGACGGCGTCCTGCCAGGGGCCGGGTTGCGTCGGGTCGCCCTCGACGACGGTGCAGTCCTTGAACTTTTCCCGCGCCGCGGCGGCGCGGCGCGTCAGCAGGACGACCTGGTCCTGACGGTCGCGCAGGCGCTTGACGAGTTTCGGGCCGATCAGGCCGGTGCCGCCCGTGACGAAAACACGCATGGTATCGACTCCGCGGGCGAGGACGGGGAGACGCACGAGAGGGTCTGTTCCTGCCCCTATTCATAGACACGCCGGAGGAAACGGACCACTCGGTTGTGTCGCTGGCGCCGCCTCAGTGGTAGAATGGGCGTCTTACGTCAACCTGACGGCCCCCTGTCATTCCGAACCGGAGAAGGTGCATGATTCGCAACCGTGGACGGAAAACACTTCTCGCCCTGAGCCTCCTCGTCGCGACGGCCGGGACGGCGTCGGCGGAGCGCGTGGCGATGACGCGCACCGCCGGGGCCAAGAGCGGCGGCGCGCGCGAGGACATCACCGTGCCGTATCTGACCACCGGCAAGACGGCGTTCGGGGCGTACAGCGTCGCCCCGATCATTACCTCGTCGCCCATCGTCGACGACCCGAGTCAACCGCAGGCGCGGCCGGTGTTTAACCTGATTTTCTGGGGCGCCGAGCAGGCGTTCGGGGACCGCTCCAACGGCGCCGCGCCGCGGAAGAGGTGACCCGCCGCTTGCGGTTTCGCCCTCGCGCGAATTGTGCGCGGGCGCGAAATCGCAAGCGAGACGCCGCGCCGACGAATAACGGATAGCGTGGGACGGCGCCCCAGCGCTCCGCTGACCCGTCCGCACTCGGGAGATCCTGGCCATGACCGCCTTCCCCCTTTCGCCCCCGCTCTTCGCCCTGTTCGAGGACTTACCGGCCCCGGTCCTGCTCCTCGTCGGCGTCCTCGGCGTCCTGCTGCTCGTCGTCCTCCTCTGCGAGCTGCTCGGCACGCGCTACATCCCGAACAACCGCGTCGGCGTCGTCGAGAAACTCTGGTCGCCGAAGGGCTCGGTCTCCGGCGGGCGCATCATCGCGCTCAACGGCGAGGCCGGCTTCCAGTGCGACATCCTCCGCGGCGGCGTCCACTTCGGCCTGTGGCGCTGGCAGTATCGCATCCACAAAGTCCAACTTGTCACCGTGCCGCAGGGCAAGATCGGCTACGTCTACGCGCGCGACGGCGAGCCGCTGCCGCCCAGCCAGACCATCGGCCGCGTCGTCGCCTGCAACAACTTCCAGGACGCCCGCGCCTTCCTCAGCGACGGCGACGACGTCCGCGGCCAGCGCGGCCGTCAGCGCGCCATCCTCCGCGAGGGCGTTTATGCCGTCAACCTCTCCCTGTTCGTCGTCATCACCGAGGACGCCGCCTATCGCCTGAACATGCAGGGGCAGCAGGAGGTCGAGACGCTGCTCACCTGGCAGAAGGAGTTGCGCCGCCTCGACGGCTTCAGCCCCATCGTCATCGGCGGCCAGGCGCTGACGACCGAAGACGACGACGAGGAGGACGACTCGCCGGGCGCGCGCCGCCGGCGGGCCAAGGCCGCGGCGCCGGCGCCGGACGCGCTGCCGGTGATGGGCTCCGAGGAGCAGAACCCGGCCGACACGATCGGCATCATCACGCTCCACGACGGCCCGGCGCTGCCGCCGGGCGAGATCATCGCCCCGGCAGTCGGCATCGACCGCGACGACGCCCACTACCACAACAACTACCAGGACATCGAGGCGTTCCTGAAGGCCGGCGGCCGGCGCGGCCGGCAGTACGTCCCGCTCATCGACGGCACCTACTTCCTCAACCGCTGGTTCGCCACGGTCGAGATGATCCCCAAGACGGTCGTCCCGGTCGGCTACGTCGGCGTAGTGGTCAGCTACTACGGCCGCGTCGGCCGCGACGTCTCCGGCGACCACTTCCGCCACGGCGAGCGCGTCTCCGAGGGCGAGCGCGGCGTCTGGGAGCGGCCGCTCGGCCCCGGCAAGTATCCGTTCAACACCTACGCCGGCCGCATCATCCACGTGCCGACGACCAACTTCGTCCTGCACTGGATCACCGACAAATCGGAGTCGCATCGGTACGACGAGGGCCTGCAGTCGATCGACCTCGTGACGAAGGACGCCTACGAGCCGCTGCTGCCGCTGTCGGTCGTCGTCCACATCGACTACCAGAAGGCGCCGAGCGTCATCCAGCGCTTCGGCGACGTCAAGCGCCTCATCACGCAGACGCTCGACCCGATGCTGAGCGCCTACTTCCGCGACATCGCCCACAAGAAGACGATGCTGGAACTGCTCCAGCAGCGCGACTCCATCCAGGCCGAGGCGCGCGAGGAGCTGCGCCGCAAGTTCCGCGACTTCGACATCGAGTGCGTCGACGTCCTCATCGGCAAACCGGACACGGCCGAGGCCGGCGGCAAGATCGAACAACTCCTCGAACAGCTGCGGCTGCGGCAGCTGTCGATCGAGCAGATCGAGACGTTCGAGCGCCAGCGCGCCGCCGCGGAGAAGCTGCGGACGCTGAACGAGGCGCAAGCGACGGCGGCGAAGCAGACGGAGCTGACCAACTCGCACGTCCAGGTGCAGATCGCGGAGAACCAGGGCGAGGCCGACCTGGCGCGGGCGCGCAAGGCGGCCGAGCAGATGGTCGTGACCGCCCAGGCCGAGGCGCAGCAGCGCGTCCTCGCCGGCCGAGGCGAGGGCTCCAAGACGCTGCAAATCGGCCTGTCCGAGGCGGCGGTGCTGCTGCGGAAAATCTCGTCGTTCGGCGACCCGCGCCTGTACGCCCTGTCCCAGGTGGCCGAATCCCTGTCGCAGAGCAGTCAGCCGCTCGTGCCGGAGCGCGTCTTCGTGGCCGGCGGCGGCAACGGCAACGGCGACAACGGCCACGGGTCGACGGCGAGTCAGGGCCTGCTCGGCACGCTCATCAGCCTTCTCGTCGCGGAGAAGTCCGGGTTTGAGATGGGCGACGCCAACGGCCTCGCCGGTTTGAAGGAGTTCGCCGACCGCATGACGCGCGAGGCGATGGCGTCGATGGAGCAGGCGGCGGCGCCGCCCGCGCTGGTCGCGGGGGAGAAGGCGGCGTCGTGACCCGCACTCCCAGCTTGCCGTTTCGCGCCCGCGCCGCCCCGCGGTCGCGAAACGGCAAGCCGCGCGAGCTACAATGTCCTTGTCGCTCGCGCCGCCAAGGACCTATCGCCATGCCGACGCCGCTCGAAATCCACACCATTGTCTCGATGCCGTTCCAGGAGAACACCTACGTCGTCTGGCGGCGGGGCCGTACCGACGCCCTGGTCTTCGACCCCGGCTTGCAACCGGACCTGATCCTCGACTTCCTGCGCGAGCAGGGGTTGACCGTCGCCGCCGTCCTCAACACGCACGGCCACGCCGATCACATCGGCGGCAACGCCGCTCTCAAAGAGACGTTTCCTGGGGCTCCCCTCGTCATCGGCGTCAACGACGCGGTCATGCTCACCGACGCCGACGCCAACCTGAGCGCCCCTTTCGGCATGCCGGTGACGAGCCCTCCGGCCGACCGGACCGTGCGCGAGGGCGACGTCGTCGAGGCGGCGGGCATCTCCCTCGACGTCCTCGACATTCCGGGCCACTCGCCGGGACACGTCGTCTACGTCTTCCGCGACGCGCCGGCGCTGGTCTTCGGCGGCGACGTCTTGTTCCGCGGCGGCATCGGCCGGACGGACTTCCCCGGCGGGAGTCACGAAGCGCTCCTCGCGGGCATCCGCGCGAAGCTCTTCACATTGCCGCCCGACACGGTCGTTTATCCGGGACACGGCCCCGTCACGCGCACGGGGCACGAGCAGAGGACAAACCCCTTCGTTCAGGCGTGACAAACAGAGATGAATCTACTAGCCGAAAAGGAGAACCCTGTCATGGCACTATTTACGTCGGGCGGCGAAGGAGACCCGGCGGGCCGTATGGCCGACTTATTCGGCCCGCTTCATATCGATCAAACCATCCGTCAAGCTATTCAATGCTGCTGGATGTGCCTACCCCAGGAGCGGCGAACCTGCGAGGAACTGGAGCGTCAGGTTCGTCGAATCGTGGACCGGGCGTTTAAGGACTTCCGCGAGGATCGCCTGGCCTTCGGGCAGGAAGTCGACGCCTCGCGCGGGACGTGACTCGATTCACCTTGAGGGGTTCGAGTCAGGGCAACCCGAGCGCCTTCTTCAGGCAAGCGTCGATCTGGAGTAGGGTCGCCCCGGACAACTGACCCAGGGTTTGAACGATGAGACTCTGTTCGATCGTGAGGAGATTATTGCAGGACACAAAAGAGCGGTAGCGCAACCCGCACGCGGGGTCGACCGCCGGATCGATTTCCACCTCGGTCGCGCCCAAGGCCCTCCGAGTGCGAGAGACGAGCACCAAAAGGGTGTCATCGATGAGTTGGTTCAGCGCGTCGTCCTGCACGACGACGGCCGGGCGCACCTTGCTCCCGGTCCGGTCGCTGTAAGGCCAGTCCACGCGGACGACGTCGCCTCGCCGCACGCTCATGCCGACTCCTGGGAATTGGCGTCCCACGCGGCGTCGTCCCAGCCGGCGCGCCGGCCCGCCTCGCGCGCCAGGGCCGCCCGCTCGGAAGGGGTGAGAGGATCTTCCTCGAAGAACGCCTTGAAGCGCTCGTATCGGCTCTCCGGGAGGACGGCGTAGTCGAGGCCCGTGCGCGGGTCGCTGGCGCGGGGGGCGTCGGGTTCGTCGCCAAGGAGGCGGCGGACCCAATCGAAGTCGTCCGAGCGGAGTAGCACTTCGACCTGGCATGTGACCGGGTCCGTCACGCGGGGCGGCGCGTCGGGGAGAGCGTCCAGTGCCCTTCGCTGTTCGTCGTTCAGTTCGTTCTTCATGGATCATTCCTCCGAGTGCATCCTACCGGCTCTCGCCCGGAGGAAACAAGTCGGCAGGGGCCGGGAGAGCCCGGCTTACTCCGCCGTCATCACCTTTTCCAGGTCCACTTCCTGCGCTTGCCGCCACGCCTCGACCGTCCCGATCGGCAGCCAGAACTTCGCCGGCACCACGCTCACCGGCCGACTCGCCGCGACGGCCGTGACGTAGTCGGTGATCTCGTACTCGCCGCGCGCCGACAGCGCCAGCGGGACGTCGAAGACATCCTTCGGGAAGACGTAAACTCCGGTGTTCGCCAGGTGCCGCCCTTCGAGGTCCGGCTTCTCGACGAGCTTTTCCAGCGTGCCGTCCGCTTTCAGGAAGGCGATGCCCCAGCGCTTCGGGTCGTCGACGGGGTAGGTCAGCACGCCGGCCGGGCACGCCGCCAGCGCCGCCAGGTCGGCGGCGCCGTACAGGTCGTCGCCGTTCATCGCCAGGAAGCGCTCGGAGCGGATGTGTTCGCGGCACGAGCGCAGGGCGTCGCCGGTACCGCGCGGCTCCGCCTGGCGCACCGCCCGCCACTCCTTGAAGTGCGTTTGCTCCTTCAGGTACGCCTCGACCTTCTCCGCCAGGTAGTTGACGACGACGACGACGCGGTCGACCGTCTTCGGCAGGGCGCCGAGCGTCCAGTCGAGGATCGGCCGGCCGCGCACCGGCAGCAGCGGCTTGGGGGTTTCGAGCGTGTGCGGCCGCAGGCGCGTGCCGAGGCCGGCGGCGAGGATGATCGCGTCCATCGAGAAACCGTCTCCTTACCTCGGGGCGGGGCTCGACGTTCAGTTTGGAATGTTTTCGCCCCCGCGTCCACTTGACAGCGCCCGCCGCGGCGCCGATCATCACGTCATCTCAGGTCCGCCGCGCCGGTCAAGGAGACTCCCATGAGCGAGACGAGCCCGTCCGTCCCCGCGGCGCCGACGCCTTTGCTGCCGCTCCCCTTGCGGCCGCTCGCCCGCGTCGAGGAGGCCCTGAGCTGGATGTTGGCGCATCCCCTTCTGACGGTCCAAATCGTCGTCTTCTGGCTCATCGCCTGGGGCGGCCTCGGCGCCGATCTCGGCCTGGAAAACTTGTTCTGGCACGAGTCGGTGACGCCGCAGTTCCTCGTCGGCCTGTCGGTCGGGCTGCTCTTCGAGCAGATCCTTTTCCTCCGCTACTTGCTGCAGCGGGGACGCCTCTACCGCCGCTTCCCGCTGACGCTCTACCCCGTCAAGGACCAGGCGATCCGCGGTCTCGGCCGCTTCATGGTGCTGTACTGGCCGGTCACGCTGGCGGCGCTCGTCGTGCCCAAGCTGCTCTCCCTGACGACCGGCGACGCCGTCGAGCGCCACCTGCCGCTGCTGGTCGGCCTCGGCGTCAGCGTCACCGGGTCGACGCTGCTCGTGATGCTCGGCGAGCGCCTCGGCCTGAGGGCGCGCGTCCAGCGCTCGCTGCTGTTCCGCGCGACGCCCGGCGTCGCCTGGGGCTTCCTCGAAAAGGAAGATTACCCGCGTCCTCCTCAACAGCGACACGTTCGAGCCGGCGCACGCCTACCGCATGAGCTTCCCGCACATGGAGCCGTACGACGCCGCCGTGCGCGGCGTCGCGCAGGAAGGCACGCTGCCGCCGGCGAGCGACGACTTTATCCGCCTGGACGAGGAGTTCACGGGGCCGCGCGAGAAGACGGAGTATTATCGCCAACTCCTCGCCAGCAAGGAACACGGCGCCGCCGCCGCCGGGCTCCTCGACAGCGAGGAACCGCTGCGGGCGCTGGCGGACCGCCGGGCGAAGAAGCACCCCGGCACGAAGCCGCTCCCAGAGCCTCGAAGGGCTGGCGACGCCGGCCGAGGCGGTGCTGACGGCCCAGGACCGCTCCTCGCTGTACCGCAACGACGAGCTGCTCGACCTCATCGACCGGACGTTTAATACGGGCGAAGTCGACTTTTTCACGACCGTGGCGTTCGAGTGCAAGAAGAAGGCGGCCCTGAGTTGGACGCTGAACCGCGAGGACGTCGGCCACATCGTGGGCGGCTTCTGGAAAGATGCGGAGCACAAGGAGGTCGACCCCGACGTGGGGCGGCGCCTGGCGGAGATACGCGCGTGGTTCGGCAACGGGGGACGATAAAGGTCCGAGCCTGAAGGAGTCAAGAAAAAAGACCGGCCTCAGAACGGTTCCACCAGCAGAGGCGGCCAGCTAAGTCGGGAGGGTGGTGTGGACGCAAAAGCTTGTCAAATAAGAAGATGCGCTTGCGATCTCATGGGCTTCCCCCCAGGGTGGCCGCCGGGTAAAATAGGTGTGGCACGTTGCCGCTAGAAGTGGTCATCTGTATACTGGCCTGTAGGCTAGTCACGGGAAATGACTCCGATGTCGCAAGAAAAGCAGGTTCCCGCAAAGCATTCCCGCACGACCAGGGAAGATAGGACGATTCGGTTCAGTGGAACAATGGCGGGGGCGACGATCCTTGGCGGAGCCATCGGGTCAACCATTGGCCCTGTGGGAACCATGATTGGCGCGGCCCTGGGGGCGGCGAGCGGGGTGGCTATTTCCGTAGCTTCGGCCCGGAAAGACAACATCTCGAGATCGCGGTAAGACATGACCGCACCGGACATTCCGCTTCTCCCTATCTGTTTGGGTGGAGGCGCCCTACAAGAGACATTAGCGTCCCCGTGGCGTAAGCCCCGTCGCTCGAAATCCTCCGTGGCGTCGCGGCGGCCGCTTCGCCCTAGGCAACGCCGGCGCGGCGATGTAGCATACAGCAGGCGCCTCGCCCGCGTGGGCCGACGGCGCCGACGAGCTGACCCCCAGCTCACCAGCCGGGGCAGGTGAGAACGTGACAGGCTTCGACGACATTCAATACGCCAGCCTCACCGACGTGGGCGTCCGGCGCGGCCACAACCAGGACAGCCTCGCCACGCTGCTCGCCACCGACGAGTCGCAGTGGCAGACGCGGGGGCACGTCTTCCTCGTCGCCGACGGCATGGGCGCACACGCCGTCGGGGAGTTGGCCAGCGAGCTGGCGGTCGGCATTATCCCGCACACCTACGACAAGTACGCGGGGCAAGGGACCGCCGCCGCCCTGCGCAAGGCGTTCATCGAGGCCAACGCCAGCATCCACGCCCGCGGCCAGCAGAACCGCGAGTTCGAGGGCATGGGCACCACCGCCACCGCCCTTGTGCTTCGCCCCGACGGCGCCTGGATCGGCCATGTCGGCGACAGCCGCGTCTACCGCGTCCGCGACGGCCAAATCGACCAACTCAGCTTCGACCACAGCATGGTCTGGGAGTACGCCCGCCGCCAGAAGATGGACCCCGACCAGGTGCAGGGCATCCCGAGCAACGTCATCTTCCGCTCCCTCGGCCCGGAGCCGCTCGTCCCCGTCGACATCGAGGGCGTCCATTCCATCCGCGCGGGCGACATCTTCCTGTTGTGCAGCGACGGCCTGAGCGGCCAGGTGACCGACGCCGAGATCGGCGCCCTGGTCAGCGCCCTGCCGCCGGCCGAGGCGTGCCGCTTTCTGATCGACCTGGCGAACCTGCGCGGCGGGCCGGACAACATCACCGTGCTGATAGTGCGCGTCGGCGCCAGCATCGCGACGCCGCCGCCGCCGCCGGTCCCCTGGAAGGAGCGCGTCCCCTGGCCGCTGGCCGCCCTCGGGCTCGGCGCCCTGCTCGCCGGCGGCGCCGCCTACCTGACGATGGCGCACGTCATGGTGGCGGCCGTGCTGGCGTTCGTGCTGGCGCTGGTGAGCCTGGTCGGGGGCATGATCGGCCTGCTCCTCCACCACGCCCGCGCGCGGAAGCGCGAGACCGAGGAAGCGGACCGGCCGCGCCCGAAAGTTCACCGGAGCCAGGCGTGCCGCGTCGACCGCCCGCTGCTGGACAAGGTCGCCCGCGCCGCACAGGCGCTGAAGCAACAGGCGGTCGACAAGAAATGGGAGGCCGACTGGAGCGCCTACGAGGGGCTGCACGACGCGGCCCAGACGCACCTCGACCGCGGCGACACGGTGGCGGCGCTCCGCGACTACTGCAAGGCCATCCAGGCGCTGATGACGGCGCTGCCCGCCCAGCGCGCCAAGGGCGAGACGTTCCAGCCGGTCTGGGACAAGAACGGCCGCGACGGGACGGGCTACCACTGCGAGAAGTGCGGCAAGGTCAGTCCGGCGCCGCCGAGCCGGCTGACGCCCATGTGCTGCGATAAGCCGATGAAGAAGGGGACGTGATTCCGCCGCTCGCGGCGTCACTTGGTTTGAGGCACGCCGCCGCGACTCCTCCAGAAGTACCACGTCGCGACGCTCCGGTAGGGGCGCCACAACTCTCCCATCTCCGTCAGCCGCGCCCGGTCCGGCAGTTCCTCCAACCCGTACTGGTCCTTCACGCCGGCCCGCAGGCCGAGGTCGTCGACCGCCAGCACGTCGAGACGACCGAGAGAAAAGATCAAGAACATCTGCGCCGTCCAGCGGCCGATGCCGCGCACCGGCAGCAGCACCTCGATGACCTCCTCGTCCTCCATCTCCCCGAGGCGCCCCAGGGGGACGGCGCCCGACTGCACCTTTTCCGCCAGGTCGCGCATCGAGCGGACCTTGTTCGCCGACAGGCCGGCGCCGCGCAGCGCCTCGTCCGGCCGGGCCAGCAGCGCGGCCGGCGTCAGGCCATCCGTGCCGAGGACGGTCAGGAGACGCGCGCCGACCGAGGCGGCGGCCTTCGTCGAGATCTGCTGCGAGATGATCGCCTGCGCCAGCTGCAAGAAGCCGTCCGGGTTGGGCGATAGCATACACGGCCCGACGGCGGCCGTGAGGCGCTTCAGGACGGGGTCGCGGCGGGCGAGGTGGCGGCGGGCCTGGGTGAAAACGGCGGGCACGGCCATGTACGAACGTCCTCCGAGGGTGCGCCGGGACCGAATCATCATAGCGAGCCGCGGTTCGCGCCGCGCCCGAATTCTCAGGCCGGAAGTGCCGCGGCGGGTGGACGGCGCGCCGCGATTGTTCTAGCTTTGAGCGGGCGCGGGCGGACGGTCCGCGCGGCGACGTCGTTGCGGGGCTTCTCTCATGCCGCTCGTCAAGGGGCCGGACGCCGAACCGATTCCGGGGTATCGGCTCCTCGTGCCCCTCGGCGCGGGCGGCTTCGGCGAGGTCTGGAAGTGCGAGGCCCCCGGCGGACTCGTCAAGGCCATCAAGTTCGTCGGCGGCGGCGCTGGCGCCCCCGGCGACGAGCGGCAGCAGGCCGAACAGGAGTGGAAGGCGCTCCAGCGCGTCAAGGACATTCGCCACCCGTTTCTCCTCGCGATGGACCGCGTCGAGGTCGTCGCCGGCGAACTCGTCATCGTCATGGAGTTGGCCGACCGCAACCTCGACGACCGCCTCCGCGTCTGCCGGGAGGCCGGCCTGCCCGGCGTCCCGCGCGACGAGCTCCTCGGTTACCTTGGCGAGGCGGCCGAGGTGCTCGACCTCATGAACTTGCAGCACAATTTGCAGCACCTCGACGTCAAGCCGGGCAACCTCTTCCTCGTCAACAACCACGTCAAGGTCGGCGACTTCGGCCTCGTCAACGGGCTGGCCGAGGGCGGCGACGGCGGCGTGCCGGCCGGGCTGACGCCGCTCTACTGCGCCCCCGAGGCGCTGGAAGGCCAGGTCGGCTGCCGCAGCGACCAGTACAGCCTCGCGGTCGCCACCCTGGAACTGCTCACCGGCAAGCTGCCGTACACCGGCCGCTCGTTCAACGAGGTGATGCTGCGCCGGGCGACGGAACCGCCGGACCTGGCGGCGCTGCCCGAGGCCGACCGAGCCGTCGTCGCCCGCGCCCTCGCGAACGACCCGAACGAGCGCTTCGCCTCCTGCACCGACTTCGTCCGCGCCCTGACGACCGGCGGGAAACTCGGCTCGACCGCCTTCGTCGTTGTGCTGCCCCCCGACAACGACGTGTCCGGCCCGCGCGGTTCCTCTCGCCCCGCGCCCCGGCCGCCGGCGCCGCGCGCGCTCACGCCCCTGCGCCGCGCCAGCGACCCGAAGCCGTTGACCCGCCCCGCTGCCCCGCCCCTCGTTGCCCCCGAGTCATCGGGTGGCCAGGCGACGTTCGCCGGCTACCGCCTGGTGAGCAACCTCTCCTCCGGCCCGCTGTGCGAGGCGTGGCGCGTCGAGGGGCGCGACGGGCGGCCGCGCCTGCTCAAGTTCCCCTGCGCCGGCGGCGACCCGCGCGAGGCGACGCGCGTCCAGGCGACGCAACTGCTGGGTTCGCTCTCTCATCCGGGCCTTCTGCCCGTGGAGACTTTGGCGGAAGAAGGGGGGCGGGCCGGCCTGCTGTCCGACTTCCTCACGACGACGCTGGCGGATCGGTTCAAGCAGTGCCGGGGCGCGGGCCAGCCGGGCATCCCGCGCGACGAGTTGCTCGGCCACTTCCTCCTCGCGGCCGAGACGCTCGACGACGTGTTCGACCAGTACGGCCTGGCGCACCTGTGCCTCAATTCGCGCACGCTCATTCTCGACGAGACGCGGCTCCTGGTGGGCGACCTCGGCGTGGCGCAACTTTTTCTCCTGCCGTCCGGGCAGCCGCTCGGCCCGCTGAACGGCCGCTACGCCGCCCCGGAACTCTTCGGGGGCGAGCCGGTCCCGGCGACCGACCAGTACGGCCTCGCCGTCCTCTTCCAGGAGATGCTGACCGGCACCTTCCCCTTTCGCGGCCCGCCCGGCCGCGGCAAGACGCAGCGGCCCGACGTCGACCTCCTGCCGGCGCCGGACCGCCGGCCGATCCTGCGCGCCCTCGACCCCGACCCGGCCAAACGCTTCGCCTGCTGTCGCGAACTGGTCGAGGCCCTCGACGGCCGCGGCCGCGCGGGCGGAGGGGCGGCTCGCAAAGGTAGTCCGGCCCTCCTCGAGCCGGTGATCGCGGCGCCGACGCCCGACGGGAAGGAGCCGCCGCCGGCCCTGCCCGCGGCCGGCGAGATCATCCACCGCCTGTTCGTCGCCGCGACCGGCTCGATGCAGCTGCACCACAGCGAGGCGCTGCGCTACCTGATCGAGCCGGGCAAGGTGTTGCGGCACGGCTGCGGCGCGCGGCTGTCGCCGAGCCTGGCGCGCCTCAAGATGGAGGGGTTCGTGCAGCACTGGCACGCCGAAGTCGTCCAGGCTCAGGAGGAGGCGTTCGTCTTCCGCGTGCCGCTGGCGGCGTCGTTCTGGCAGCGCTGCCTGGGCCAGGAGCCGGGATTTCAGTTGACCGTGCGCCTGGCGGCGCCGCAGGACGGGCGGCGCGACATGACCGAGGTGGACGTCGAGATCCGTCCGACGGAATGCGGCCCGACGCGCGCGGCGGAACTGCTGGCGCGCGAGGCCCCCCAGCTCCTCGAGAGTTTGCGGACGTTCCTGCAGGTGGAAGGGGAGCGGCGCCGCCTGGCGCGCGTCCCCTTCGATCACCCCCTGGGGGTCTTCCCGGTCCTCGCCGACCGGCGCCTCGGCGACGCGCTCGTCTGCCAGGGGAAGGACATCTCCTTGCAGGGGATGGGCCTTTACTTGCCGGAAGAGCCGCGCTGGCAGCGCCTGTACCTGCAATCGACGCTGACCCCGGAGTTGGCGCAGGCGGCCCTCCTCGCGCGGGTCGTGCGGAGCCAACGGCGCGACGCGGGACGCTGGGAAGTCGGCCTGATCTTCGTGGAAGAGCCGGAACAATGAGGGTCTGTTCGTTCCTTAGGTCAGGATTCCGCTCCTGACAAGCCCGGCTGTGTCAGGACTCGATCCGACGCTCTATCTCCCGCGGCACGGCGTTCGCATATCCACCTCTTCAAACCGACGGCGCGGCGACAGTCGCTTCGCCGACGCCTTTCGTCCCGGGAGGAGATATCATGTCATTCCCGTTACCGATACCGCCGACAGAGCCTGGTCCGCCGCCCCCCGCGCCCGGTCCGGACGTCCCGCCGGGCGAGCCGATGCCGGAACCGGGGCGGCCGAACGACCCGATCATGATGCAGACGGCGATGGTCGACCCGCGCGACACGTCGCCTAACGCGCCGCGCCCGGGAGGTCCCGACGTACCGCCGCCGGCACAACCCCCCTCGCAACCGGCGCCGCCTCCGCGCCCCGAGTCGACGCCGCCTCGCCCCGGCTCACCGATGGAAGAGCCGATGGCGCCCATGCCGAGCGGTCCGCAGTCGCCGCCGCCGGAGCCGGGTGCGCCGCCGACCTTTGCGGGCGGCGGGGACGCGCGGATTTTCTGACCGTGTCCCCCGGGTTGCGCGAGAGTTCCCTGGGTTGCGCGAGAGTTCCCCGGGTTGCGCGAGAGTTCCCCGGGTTGCGCGAGAGTTCCCCGGGTTGCGCGAGAGTTCCCCGGGTTGCGCGAGAGTTCCCCGGGTTGCGCGAGTACGCTCCACCCGGGGCTACGATCCGTCACCCGCTACGCGGGTTCCATACAATTCACACGTCCCCGGCCGTTGTCCCCGGGTTGCGCTTCCCCCGCTGCGCGGGTTGCGCTCCACCCGGGGCTACGATCCGTCACCCGTTACGCGGGTTCAACAAGCGGTTGCCCTCTCCTTCTTTGCCTTTCCTCTGTGTCCTCTGTGTCCTCTGTGCCTCTGTGGCAAGTTCTTTTAGGCGCGCTAAGCGAGAAGGTAATGCGCGTCGCCCCGCCCTACAATAGGCGTGTCGGGTCGTCGCGGCACAAGGGACAAACGGCATGTGCCTGCTCGCTCTCTTTTACCGCGTCGTCGAGGACGCGCCGGTGGTCGTGGGTGCCAACCGCGAGGAACTGTACGCGCGCGGCGGCTCGCCGCCGCGCGTCCTCGACGGCCGCGCCGTCGCCGGCGTCGACCCCGCCGGCGGCGGCACCTGGCTCGGCCTCAACGCCGACGGCGTCCTCGTCGCCGTCACCAACCGCCGCAAGTCCGACGTGCCGCCCCGGCCGCGCAGCCGCGGGCTGCTGGCGCGCGACCTACTCGCCTGTCCCAGCGCCGCCGACGCCGCCGATGTCGCTGCGCGCGAGCTGACTTCGGGCCATTACGCGGGCTGCAATATCCTCTGCGCCGACGCCGACAGCGCCGCCGTGCTGCACGCCGGCGACTGGCTGCGCGTCCGCCCGCTGACACCCGGCGTCCACGTCCTCACCAACCGCGACGTCAACGACGCCGGCGACCCGCGCCTCCGGTACGCCCTCTCCCGCCTGAACCGCGCCAACTACGGGTGCAGTCAGCAGTGCCTCACGGCGCTGGAAGAACTGTGCGGCCAGACCGGCGGCGACGGCCCGGCCATCTGCCTCCGCGGCGAGGACCGGGGGACGGTGTCGAGTGCCCTCATCGCCGTGCGCCGGCCGCTGGCGACGAGCGTGTATCTGCACGCCCAGGGACCGCCCGATCGGACCGCCTACGTCGACTATTCCGGCCTGCTGCACGACCTCGCGGCAGCGGGAGGAGGAGGTCAGCACCCGTGAGCACGCCCGGCGTCCACTACCCGCACCGCATCCGCCTGCGCGGCCCCTGGGAGTGCGAGCCGCTTTCCGGCGGCCCCGCCCCGCCGCGGCGCGTGACGATGCCCTGTCGCTGGGGCGACGGCGGGCTGCCGGGGTTCGCCGGCCGCGTCCGCTTCGTCCGCCGCTTCGGCTTCCCCGGCCGCATCGACGACTACGAGCGCGTCTGGCTGACGTTCGCCGGCGCCGAGGGGACCGTCGCGGTGTCGCTCAACGGCCAGAGGCTCGGCGGGCACGAAGGCGTCGGCCCGTTCGAGTTCGACGTGACCGGACGGCTCGGGCCGCGCAACGAGTTGGCGGCGGAGGTCGAGGCGCCCAGCGACCGCGGCGGGTTGTGGGGCGAGGTGGCGCTGGAGGTGCGTCGGACGGCGTACCTGCGCGGCGTGCGGGCGTGGTTCGATATTGCGGCGCGGACGGTGCGGGCGGCGGGCGAGGTCGTGGGGAGCGCGGCGCGGCCACTGGAACTGTACGTTTTGCTCTCGGGAAAGACGGTCGTGTACGCCACGATATGGCCGGAGGAACAAGGCCGCGCGTTCGAGGTCGCGTCGGAAGCGCTGGAAGAGCCGGGCGGCGCGGTGCGCGTCGAGCTCATCGACGGCGCGACGGTGTGGTACGCGGTGGACGTCGCCTGACGGGGTGTCAGTCCTTCTTGCCTTCCTCGCCCAGGACGCTTTCCAGATCGCGAATCGCTTCCTCGACGCCTTCGAGGTTCGGGTTGATCTTGAACGCCAGGCGGAACGCCTTCAGGGCCGGCCCCGGCAGGTGCAGGCGCAGGTAGCAACGCCCCAACCCCGACGCCGCGCCGAAGTGGTTGGCGTTGAGCTGCAGCACCTTTTGGCAGTCGGCGGCGCAGCGGTCGTACTCCTGCGCCTGGAAGTAGAGAATGCCGCGCTGATTGTACGCCTCGGCGAAGCCCGGCGCCTTGCGGACCAGCGCCGTCAGGGCCGCGACGGCCTTCTTCGGGTCGTTCTGCTGCAGCGCGCGCTGGAGCTCCTTGCCGTTCGCCTCGCTGTCGCCGCGGAGCCAGAGCGCCCACAGCGCGTCGGCGGCCATCTGCCGCACCTGCCCGTCGCCGTCGCGCAGCCGCCCCGCCACGGCGTCGTTCGACGCCATCGTCCCCGTGAGGTGCAGCGCCAGCAGCGCCGCCTGCCGCGCGCGCGCCGACGGACTGTTCGCCAGGCGCTGGAGGGTCCCTTCCGTATAGCGTTCGGCCACCTTCTTGCGGAATTGCGCCAGCGCGTCCTGCCGTCGCGCCGCCCACGCGGAGGAGGACTCGCCCTCGCGCGGCTCCGGCAACTCGTCGTAGAATTTCATCAGCAGAGCCGTGGCCACTTCGACACCTCTCTTCGACACGTCCAAACGCCGCGGCTCGCTCGTCAGGCTTCGGCCCCGCGCCGCGGGACCGCCGGCGCCGAGCCCGACCACCGCCGCCAGCGCCAGCCCGGTCAAGGTACGCCCGAACATCGCGAGATCCTCCCGCCGACGGCCAGACAAGTTGACGTCCCGCCCCGCCGTCGCTCAATACGTCAGCCTACCAGTCGGCCGGCGGGAAAGCAAAGGCGAACGAGAAGCCGGGGCGCGGAAATCTCCGGCGACCGCGGCTCGGACGGCTCAGAACAGCCCGACGACGGGCCCGCCGTGCTCGACGAGGCGGCGCGGCCGGTCGAGGGCGTCGCGGTAGCGCGTGTCGGCGTCAATGCCGAGGGCGTGGTACACCGTCGCGATCAGTTCGTAGGGATGCACCGGGCGGTCTTGCGGAAACGCGCCGTGGCGGTCGCTCGCCCCGTAGACCTGACCGCCGCGCACGCCGCCGCCGGCGATCAGGCAGGTGTAGCACTCCGGCCAGTGGTCGCGCCCGCCTGGCCCGACGTTGTTCGTCGTCGGCGAGCCGAGCTTCGGCGACCGGCCGAACTCGCCGACCATCACCACCAGCGTCGTCGCCAGCAGGCCGCGCTGCGCCAGGTCGTCCAGCAGCGTCGCCGCCGCCGGGTCGAACACGGGGCAGCGATGGTCGCGCAGCATCGGGAAGTTGTTGCGGTGCGTGTCCCACGAGCCGTCCGGCCCCGGCGCCGGCTCGTCGTCCGACCGCGCCGGCCAGTTCACCTGCACGAAGCGCGTCCCCGCCTCCACCAGCCGCCGCGCCAGGAGACAACTCTGCCCGAAGCGCGTCAGGCCGTAGCGGGCGCGCAGCGCCGCCGGCTCCTCTTCCAGTCGGAAGGCGCGGACGGCCCGCGCGGAGGAGATGAGCGAGAACGCCTTGCCGTAATGGCCGTCGAAGTCCCTCGCGGCCCCGGCGGGCCGCGCCGCCAGGAGCGTCCGCAGGTCGAGGCGGGCGTTGAGGCGGCCGAGCGTCACGTCCGGCGGCAGCGCGAAGCTGTCGACGCGCAGGGGAGCCGTCGGGTCCTCGTACATCGGGAACGGGTCGTGGGCGGCGCCGAGCAGCCCCGCCGACTGGCCGACGCCGGTCACGGAGCCTTCCTTCACCGGCCCGCCGAGGGCGACGGTGCCGAGGGCGCCCGGCGGCGCGGGGCGGTAGCGCGACGCCACGGCGCCGACCGACGGCAAGTCCTCGCGCGACGGCGGCACCGCCAGGCCCGTCGGCGAGAAGTTGGCGGAGTCGTGGCCGGTCATCAGCATGTAGATGGCGGAGCCGTGGTTCGCCAACCCCTTCGGCTTCACGCCGAGCGAGCGGACCAGCGCGAAGTGGTCGGCGACGCGCGCCAGGCGCGGCAGCACCTCGCCCAGGAGCAGTCCCGGCACGTTCGTCGCGATCGGCTTGAACTCGCCGCGGACCTCGGCGGGCGCCAGCGGCTTGGGGTCCCACAAGTCGATGTGGCTCGGCGAGCCTTGCAGGTAGAGCAGAATGACCGACTCGGCGCGTCCGAAACCGGCCGGCGTCGGCGCGCCCGCGGCCCCCGCCCGGCGGCGGAAGACGTCGGGCAAGGCGAGGCCGAACAGCGACAGCGAGCCGACGGAGAGCAGTTCGCGGCGCGTGGGGCCGTCGCACAGGCGGCCCCGCTGACCCAAGATGGAGAGCATAGCGGACCTCGCGGGCGCAGGGGATACGGTTCGAGAGCCCCGTTCCATGGGGCTTTCCGCGCAGCGGTTTCGGCCCGCCCTTGACATAGTCTCAACGTTTGGCGGGCAGCAAGGCCTCCAGGGCTGGTGGGCGCCGGCGGCGAGACGGATTTCGTTTGCCTTCCTCCGGGTGGCTCGGTATCATTGGGGCTGGTATTCAAGCCTTGTGGCGGACTGTCGGGATCCGGCCCGTCTCGGCCGGTAGGGCCTCAAACGACGGGCGGGAAATCGGGTGTGACATAAGTGTTTGACAACTAAGAACTTGCGGGCGTAATTCAGCGGTAGAATGCCAGCTTCCCAAGCTGGACGTCGTGGGTTCGAATCCCATCGCCCGCTTTTGACCTAAACACTTCACCGAACGTAAGTTAAGCGTACCCATCTGCGTCGGATGGCGCGGCCGGAAACCCTCACAATTGCGGAAGTCTTCCGCAGATAGGGTCGGACCGCATGTCCCGCCGCAACCCCATTCCGAAATACCGTCTCCACAAGCAAAGCGGCCAGGGCATCGTGACGTTGCCGGACGGCCTCGGAAGTCGCCGCGACTTCACCCTCGGCCCGTACAACTCCCAAGGGAGCAGCGCTATCTCCTAAACTCTAGTCTGTGTCCTCCGTGCCTCTGGGGCGAATTCTTTTTAGGCGTTCTTGACGGTCAAGTTCACCGCCTCGATCGCGCCGTGCCCGGACTTGCGGAACGGGCGCGGCATCGGCTGCGCCTGCCCCTTCTCGTCAATCGTCCGGCAGCGCAGCGTGTACGCGCCGGCGGGCAGGCCGGGGAGCAGCGCCGCCCAGTGCGCCTTGGCGTAGCGCATCGGCCACCGGATCGGCCGGCCGGAATTCGCGCCGAAGCCCATCGTCTCCTTCGGGACCGCGTCGTCCGGCAGGCCGCCGCCCCACCGCTTCGGCGGAGGCAGGATCTCCGCGTCAACCCAGGGCGCCTTGGCGAAGTACGGGTCGGCGGCGGGCCACTCCTTGCCCGCGGGCCGCACCCACACCTGAACCTTCGCGAGTCCGGAAATCCCCACTTGCGCGTACCCGGTGACCGGGATCGACTCGCCGCGCTTGACCTCGCCCGGCACCAGCAGGGTGGCCGCGAACGTCTTCAGCGCGCTGTCGATGTCGTTATTGCCTTCGGCGTAGGTGTCGTTGGCATGGGCGAGGTTGGTCAGCACCACGTGCGTCAGCCACTTGACCGACTTGAAGCCGTAAGCCTCCGGCACGACGACGCGCACCGGCCCGCCCCGCTTGCCGTCGAGCCACGCCCCGTTCAGCTTGTAGCACAGGATGACCGGCGGCAAGTCGTAAGCGTCTTCCAGCACCCGGCCGGCGGGGAGGCTGCCGCGAAACATCTGCTTCGGGTCGTCGTTGTGGTAGCCGTGGTACATGACCCGGCGGAAGTTCTCGCGCGGCTCCGCGAGCCAGACGACCGCGCGCAGCGGCACGCCCTCCCAGACGCCCATCCCGAGCGGGCAGCCGATGTTGAGACACGTCATCACCTTCGCGAAGCGCACCGCGTGCTTCTCGCCGAGCCGCAAGAGCCCCGGGAAATCGAGCGCGGTCCCGTCCTTGCGGGTGAGTTGCCGGCCGACGGTCGCGGGTTTGTCGGGGTCGGAGATGACCTCCAACTTCCAGGTGTCGCGCGTGAGGCCGACGTCGCGCTTCTTCTCCTCGGAGAGGGAGTGCGGCAACGGTTGGCCGCGCGACACGTCCCGGAATTGCTCCGGCGGGGTGAAATAGGACTCGAGCTTTTCCAGCGCCCGCGCCAGTTCCGGCGGCGTCGGCTTCTCCCCCGCGGCCGAAGGCGGACAGGCGGCCGCGGCGGCGACGGCCGCGCCCGCGCCGAGGAAATGGCGGCGGGTCAGGGCCAGATGGTCGTCGAGGAACTGTTCAGAGTCGCTCATTGACGGTCGCCTTTGAAGTTGTTTCGCGAGGACTTTGACTTTGGGTGTGTGCGCGGGTTCGGGTCGTAGGTCCTTTAGCCCCGTGAACGGGGCTAAAGGACCT
>JBBROG010000022.1:0-49132 GCA_038229635.1 Gemmatales bacterium | reverse complement strand
TGCGGGTTCCCCGGGTTGCGGGTTCCCCGGGTTGCGGGTTCCCCGGGTTGCGGGTTCCCCGGGTTGCGGGTTCCCCGGGTTGCGCGAGTACGCTCCACCCGGGGCTACGATCCGTCACCCGCTACGCGGGTTCAATACATCGACACGTCGCCGGACGTTGTCCCCGGGTTGCGCTTCACCCGCTACGCGGGTTGCGCTCCACCCGGGGCTACGATCCGCCGCCCGCTACGCGGGCTAATTCAATCGCGCCAGCGCCCGGTCGATCCGCGCCAGCGCGTGTTCCTGGCCGAGGATCGCCAGCGCCTCCCACAGGCCGAAGCCGACGCCTTTGCCCGTGACCGCCACGCGCGCCGCGTGGACGACGTCTGTCAGCTTGACGCCCTCGGCCTGCACGAAGTCGTTCGCCAGCGCCTCCAGCGAGGCCGCGTCGAAGACCGGCGCCGTCGCCAGTCGGTCGCGGAACTTTCGCAAGAGCGGCGCCGCCTCGGCCGGCTTGCGCAACCGCTTGTCGAACGCCGCCTCGTCGTAGACCAACTCCGCGTCGGGCGTGAAGAAGTCGCGGTAGTCGAGGACGTCGCCCGCCACCTTGACGCGCTCGTTGGCGGCACGGACGAGGGCCGTCACCTTCGCGCGCGCCTCCGCCGGCGCCGGGGTCGGCACCAGCTTCGCCTTTTCCACATACGGCAGGGCCATTTCCGCCTTCCGCTCGACCGTCTCCTGGAGCATGTAGCGCTCCTGGAAGGCGAGCAGCTTCTTGGCGTCGAAGCTCGCCTCACCCTTGTTGACGCGCTCCAGGGAGAATGCCCGGATCATCTCGTCGCGCGTAAACACCTCCGTCTTGTCGTCGAGCGACCAGCCGAGCAGCACGAGGTAATTGACGACGGCGTCGGGCAGGTAGCCGACCGCGCGGTAGAAATCGACGACCACCGGGTTGAACGTGTCGGCCGACGTCGTCAGCCCGATGGCCTGGGCGATGGCCTGGCCGTGCTCATACGCCTTCTTGAAGTCCGGGTTCTTCAGGTACTGGGCGATCTTGCGCTTGCTCAGCTTGTTCTTGCTGCCCGGCTCGGCGACGAACGGGACGTGGGCGTACTCCGGCAGCGGGTAGCCGAGCCCTTGGGCGATGAAGATCTGGCGCGGCGTGTTCGACAGGTGCTCCTTGGCGCGGATCACGTGCGTGATCTTCATGTCGTAGTCGTCGACGACGTTCGCCAGGTTGTACAGCACGCTGCCGTCGCCGCGCTGGATGACGTGGTCCTGCTCCGTCGCCCAGTCGACCTTCATCGCGCCGGCGATGTGGTCGGCGAAGCGGCAGGCGCCCTCGCGCGGCATCCGCAGACGGACGACGCCCTTGCGGCCCTCGGCCTCGAAGCGTGCCCGGTCCGCGGCGGTCTCGGCGGCCCAGCGCCGCGTGTAGAGGAAGGACTGCTTCTCCCTCTCGGCGACCTCGCGCTCCGCCTTCAGCTCTTCCGGGGTGGCGTAGTCCCAGTAGGCGAGGCCCTTGTCGAGCAGGGCGCGCACCGCCTCCTGATAGCGGTCGAGCTTTTGCGACTGGTAGTAGGGTCCGTGCGGCCCGCCCTTGTCGGCGCCCTCGTCCCAGTCGAGGCCCAGCCAGCGGAAGCCGTCGAGGATCGGTTGCAGCGCCTCCTGGACGTTGCGCGCGGCGTCGGTGTCGTCGATGCGCAGGAGGAACTGGCCGCCGTGCTTGCGGGCGAAGAGCCAGTTGAACAGCGCGGTGCGGACCCCGCCGATGTGCAGGTAGCCGGTCGGGCTGGGGGCGAAGCGTGTGCGGACCATACGCGGCGCTATCCGTTAACGAGGTTCATGACTCGGCTCTCACGAGCGAATTATAACGGCGCGAGGGGGATGGGGACCAGTCCGGCCCGAGGCACCGGGTCCGGCGCGAAAGATACGCATCGAGAAAAACAGGTGCTAGAGTTGGTCGGAGACGGACACCATCGAGGCCGGGCCGGGCTTACGGCCATCACCCGAGGGAGAGACGCTGTGACGGTGCTGAATCTCGGAGCCTGTGACAAACTCGTCGGCGAACTGCGCCAGGCCAACTTGCTTCCCTCCGATCAACTGCAAGAAGCCCTTCACGAGGTGAGCCAGTTTCTCACGGAGCGGCCGGACGCCCGGCCGGACGCCGTCGCCGGCCACCTCGTCGCCCGCGGACTGCTCAGCGACTACCAGGCCGAAACCCTGCTCCAGGGCAAGGCGGCGGAACTCGTCCTCCGCGAGTACGTGCTGGTCGAGCCGGTCGGCCCCGGCGTCGTCGGCACGGTCTACCGCGGCGTCTGCCGGACGAACGGCCAGCCGGTCGATGTGGAGGTACTGCGCCAGAAGAGCAAGTGGAACACCTTCGCCGCCTTCCGCCAGAAGAAGGCGTTCGCGGACATCGACCACCCGGCGGTGGTCCCGTTCGCCGACGTGGGCACGGGCAGCGGCGTCCTCTACCTCGTGTGGCCGCGCACGGACGGGGAGTCGCTCGACGTCCTGGTTGGGCGCTCGGGACCCCTGGCGCCGGCGCGGGCCGTCGACCTGGCGGCGCAAGTCGGCGAGGGCCTTTGGGCGTGCCACGAGCGCGGCGTCTTCCACGGGCTGCTGAACCCGACGAGTATTGTCCTGCCGCTGGACGGCGGGGTGCGCGTCCGCCACTTCGGCATCGGCGGGCTGATGGCTGACCAGCAGGCCGAGTCACTGCTGAACACGCGGGCGACGGCGCAGGCGCTGGACGTCGGCCTGGAGTGCGCCAGCCTGGAGACCGCCATCGACCCGCGCGACCGCGACGCGCTCAGCGACCAGCACAGCCTCGCGGCGGTGACTTACTACGCGCTGACGGGGCGTTACCCGTTCCCCGAGTCGAACCCGATGAAGAAGATCGTGGCGATGAAGGGGAGCCAACCGACGCCGCTGCGCCTGCTCAACCCGGCGGTGTCGGAGCGCCTGGCCTCGGTCCTGGCGCGGATGATGGGGAAGCAGCGGGCGGACCGCTACCCGAGCATGGCGGAGGCGGTGCAGGCGCTGCGCGACACCCTGCGAGCCAAGGAAGCGCCGCCGGCGCCGGCCGCGCCGAAGCCGTTCGTCCTCGCCGCGCCTTCCCCGGCACCGACGAAGCCCGTGACGGAGGACGCGGGCGGGCGCGGGCACACGGCCGTCCTCATCGGCTTCGTCGTCGCGGTACTCGCCGTCGCCGCCGCCGGGGTCGTGTGGGCGCTGCGCTGATCTCTGTCGTCCGCGCTGCGTGCGCAGCGCGGACATCACACTCAAGGCGTCACCAACTCCGCCGTCCCGCCGCAGAACCGCGTCACCAACGCGACGACCTCCGCGCGCGCGTCGCGGAACACTTCGGGGGCGTGCCCCTCGGTCCCCTCGATGATAAGCACGGCGTTCGCCGTCGCCTCGGTCACTTTGCTGAAATCCGCTTGCAGAACGTCGAGCCGGCACAGGACGCGCCCCCCGGCGTCGACATAGCCGTACTCGCCCGGCGTCACCGGCTCCGGCTCGGCGCGGCCCAGCGGGGTGAACAACTCGCCGCCCGTGAACAGGCGAAGGCTCACCGGCGCCGCGACCCGGTCCAGGTCGTGGGCGCCCAGCGACAGGCCGTAGCGGATCGAGACGAGGTTGTAGGCGTCGACCAGGGCGTTGATCGCCGGCAGGCCGCCGCGCTTGAGGGCGAACAGGAGCAGGCGTTCGAGCGACGGCGGGTCGCGGCGCGGGTTGGCGCCGACCTTGCGCAACAGTTCTTGAAAGCGCACCACGTCGGGAGACGAACGCACCTCCGCCGGCCCGGCGTGACGACGGCGGACGGCCGCCACTTCCTCCTGAATCAGGGAACGCAATTCCGGGGGAGCGGCGCCGACGCGGACGCCGCGGAAGACGACGGCGCCGGCGCGCAGGCCCAGGCGAACACACTCCTCGGCGACGAGGAAGACCACGTCGGAGTTCATGTCAACTCTTGTAGAGACCGGCCACCCACTTGCCGTAGCCGTTATAGAGTTGCGTCGGCTTCACGTCGCCGCTGCCGAGCAGGCGTTCGGAGCGCTGGCTCCAGCGCGGGTGCGGCACGTCGGGCTCGACGTTCGCCTCGAAGCCGTACTCGCCCGGCTGGAGCGTGTTCCAGAACGTCGCCGGTTGGTGGTCGGTCAGCTCGACGCGCACGACCGACTTGGCCCCCTTGAAGCCGTACTTCCACGGCAGCACCACCCGCAGCGGCGCCCCGTGCTGCTTCAGCAGTGGGTGCCCGTACATCCCCGTCGCGACGAAGGCCAACTCGTTCGTCGCCTCCGCCAGCGTCAGCCCCTCCGTGTACGGCCAGGGGTTGCTCGTGTCCCTCTGCCCGCTCGCCTCCTGCGGGCGGTGGAACGACACGAAGCGCACGAACTTCGCCGACGGCAGCGGCTCCGCCTTGCGGATCAAGTCGGCGAGGGGGAAGCCGGTCCACGGCACCACCATCGCCCACGCCTCGACGCAGCGGTGGCGGTAGACGCGCTCCTCCAGCGAAAACGCCTTCAGCAGGTCGTCGAAGTCGTAAGTACGCGGCTTGGCGACGAGGCCGGCGACCTCGACCGCCCACGGGCGCGGCTTGAACGGGTCGACGACGCGCCAGACGTTCTTGGCGGAACTGAACTCGTAGAAGTTGGTGTAGCGGGCGGCCGCGCCCTCGTCGGTGAGGGGGCGTTCGGCGTCGGCGAACGTCGGGTTGCCCGCGGCGGGGTAGAGGCCGTCCGGCGCCTCGTCGACGCGGCCGCCGGCGAGGACCTGGTCGCGCGAGCCGCCGTTGAACCACCACCACCAGGCGCCGGCGGCGGCGCCGCCCGCGAGGCCGAGGGCGCCGAGGCCGGCCCGCCTCAGCCAGCGCCGCCGCGACAGGACGAGCTTTTCCGGCGTGGCGTCGCGTTCGGGGAGGTTCCAGGGTTCGGACATGGCACGGCCTCTCGGCGGGACGAGGGAACGAGAAGGGGGCGATTTGTTGGACGCGGGCGGACGTACCTATGTTACAACCTTCCCTTGATGATGTTTCACGGCCGGGGGCGAGGAGGAGGCCCGTGACGCCCGAGCGGTTTGATTTGTGAAGATTCGACATTCCGGGAAGAGTCCACTTGACGGAGGCGATGGGGGGGGGGTATTCTTAGCCCATCTCTTCTAATCCCTCTAATCCCTATCGCACCCCGCGGTCGCGCGGGGCGGGTGAGGAGAGAACGATGGCACCTTCAAAGCGACGGGTCTTTTGCGCGCTGTTCCTCGTCTCCGTCCTCTGGGCGTCCGCCGCCTCTCTGGCGACGGCGGACCCGCGCGACGAGGACCCCGACGCCTGGCTGTTCAAGAAGGCGAGCCTCGTCCCCGACGACGCCGGGCTGGCGAACTACCTGCGCGGACGGGCCGAGGCCGGCGCCGCCCTGTCATCCGTCGGCGAACTGGTCGCGCGCCTCGGCGACGACTCGTTCCTGGCGCGCGAGGAGGCGGCGCAAAAGCTCACGAGACTGGGCCCGGTGGCACTGCCGAAGCTTCGCGCCGCCGCCAAGGGGACTGATGTCGAGGCGGTGCGGCGCGCCCGCATGTGCGCCGATCATATTCAGCGGTCGTGGAGCCCGGCGGTCGATCTCGCCGTCGTGCGGCGCCTAACGAAGCGCAACCCCAAGGACGCGCTCGACGTCCTGCTGCGCTTCTTGCCCTACGCCGACGACCCGGCGTTGAAAGAGGAGATTTGGTTCTCCCTGGATAGCCTCGTGGTCCGCGCGGGCGCCGTGCCGCCGGCGTGCGTCGAGTTCCTGGCCGACAAACTGCCGGCACGGCGCGCCGCGGCGGCGTACCTGGCGGGTCGGCGCGGCGGCGCGGCTCAGCAGCGGCTCGCGCGGGAACGGCTGACAGACGCCGACGAAGAAGTGCGGCTGCGCGCGGCGCAGGGGCTCCTCGGGGCGAAGGATGCGGCGGGCGTCCCGGCACTCGTCGAGTTGATCGGCACCGGCTCCATCGACGTCGCCTGGCAGGCGGAGGAGTTGCTGCGCTGGGCGGCGGGGGACACGGCTCCCGATGTCGTCGTCGGCGCCGGCGCCGCCGGGGAGCGGGCGAAGTGCCTCGCGGCCTGGCGGGCGTGGTGGCCGCGGCAGAAGCCGGAAACGCTCCTGGCGAAGCGCTACGACGGCACCGAGAGGCCGGGGCTGTGCCTCTTCATCGGCACGACCTTCCGAGCGCAGGACGAAGAGTGGGTCCTCCGCCTGATCGGCTGTGACGGTCGCGTTCGTTGGGAACTGGCGGGGTTAGGCGGGAGAGTCGTGGATGCGCACCTCCTCCCCGGCGGGCGCGTACTCGTCGCGCAGTGGAAACCCCAAGACGAACGGGACAAGGCAATTCAGAAGGTGAATAAGGCGTATGTCCCCGGCGTCACGGAACGCGACCTGAGCGGCAAGATCGATTGGCGTTTCGAGGGTATGGAATTTCCCTCCCTGTGCGAGCGACTGCCCAACGGGAACACGTTCGCCGCCAGTTCCGTCTCCCGCACGGTGGCGGAAGTCAACCCGGAGGGCGAGGTCGTTTGGGCCTGGGACCTGAAAGCGGCCCCGCGCTTCTTTGACGGCGATGGGCCGGAACCATTCTACTCCTCTAGCTTCTCGAGCCTCCGCCGGCTCGCCAGCGGCCGACTGCTCTGCGTGCAGGACAAGCCGGGACCGCGCGTCGATCTGATCGAGTTTGACGCCGCGGGCACTCCGGAAAAGGCCATCGCCTACGTCCGGAAGGTCATCCTAATTCAAGATAATGTTGACTCAAATCATATCGACGGCATCCCCGAGCCTCTCCTGGGCGGGGGGTACGCGGTGGCGGAAAGCACGACGCGCCAGAAACTGGTCATCGACGACCACGGCAAGACGGTATGGCGGGCGCCGTTCCAGGCGTGGCTGCCCGTCCGGTTGCGTAACAGCAACTACCTCCTTGCGACTATGCATTACACCGCGCCGCGCATGGCCGAAGTAGACGCTTCAGGCAAGGTCGTTTGGGAGACGTTCACGGAATATGGGGCAAGCCGGGCGAGCGATTCTCATCCCCTGGTGCGGCTGGGGTTCGACGTGCCCCGGACGGCCGGGCTCGACCTGGATGCCTCGGTCGCGCGTCGCGGCCGCGGATTGACGAGTCCGAACGTGATCGTTCGTCGGGGAAATGCCACTCTGCTTGCGGAATTGGGACCCCGCGCCGCCCCGGCTGTTCCCGAACTGATTGGCGCCTTCAGCGACACGGACGAGGGTGTCCGGATTACCGCCTGCTTTACGCTTAAGAAAATCGGGCCGTCGTGTCTTCCTGCTGTTCTGAAAGCGGTGGGCGATTCGAGCGCGGTGGTCCGCGCTGAGGCGGCCTGGGCGTGCGGCCTTTTTTGCCCGGAGGAGTCCGACGTCGTTTTGCCTCATCTGACCCGCGCCCTCAAGGACGACGATCCGAAGGTCCGTGGCCGCGCGGCGTTCGCCCTCAACAAAATGGGACCTAAGGCGCGACCCGCGGCGGCGGTGCTCATCGCGGCTCTGGCCGATAAGGGGGGGACCGTCTCTTATCGCGATAGCAAGGTGTCCCACTGGGCGGGGCTCGCCCTGGGGAACTTGGGACCGGAGGTGCCCGAGGAAGCCGTGGCGGCCTTGGTGGACGTTGTCAAGGCCACCGACGATCCAGAGCTGCGCCGGATAGCTATTGGCTCACTCGGTAGGATCGGACCCCGCGCAAAGGCGATCATACCGGAGTTGCGGAAAGCGTTATCGGCGGATGATAAGACTCTCCGAAGAGTCGCGCTGGAAGCAATAGAAAAGATCGAACCCCGGAAAGAGAAGTAGCGTCGTTCGCGCCGTCGAGTGACAGTGTTGGGCGAAAGTCTCCATCTACTGGGAGGTACACTCATGTTCGCGTGGCGAAGGATCTCACGGACCCAACGTGGCCCGCAGCGCCGGATCGACACGGACTTCCGTCCCGGAGTCGAACGGCTCGAGTGTCGGCGTCTTCTGGCGACCGTGTCGACATGGACGGGCCGAAATTCTAACCTGTGGAGTGACATCGGGAACTGGACCGCAGGTGTCCCCGGAGTGGCTCCCAACCCCGCTGGCGACGAGGCCACGTTCAACAACACGTCGGCCGTGAATGCGACGTTAGATGTCCCAGCCAGCGTGGGCATGCTGACGATCAACGGCTACACCGGGACGCTCACGCTCGACTTCCCCTTAAACGTCACTTTCGGAAGTATGTCGAGCGGGACGATCAATGGAGCTGGGAACCTCGCGATCAGACTGAACACCGGGTTCGACTGGACGGGAGGCACAATCGGCGGCAGCGGCATTCTGTATGTGCGCGCGGGTGCGAAAGTCCTCCTCGCTGGCACGACGGTGACGCTCAATCGCCAGATGGACAACTCCGGGACAGTCACGTTCACCAACGGCGTGACCATGGTCGTCGGCGGAGTGCCCATCAACAACACAGGGACGATCGAATTCAAACCCACCGCCGCCGGTCAATCGCCCACGATCAGCAACGGGGGGAACGACCTGCTCACCAACCAGGGGACCGTCACGAAGAACGACACGAACGGCGGCGGGGCGACGATTCAGATGGCGTTCGTCAACAACGCCGCCAACAGCAAGCTGGAAATCCGGTCGGGCACCCTCAACTTCACCTCGACCGCGAGCCAGAGTTCCGGCGACACGAACATTTTGCCGGACACCACGTTGGCGCTGACCGGCAACGTGGCGGCGAAGCAAAAATACACGATGAGCGGGGGAACGTTCGAGAGCGGGGCGGGCTCGTCTTCGATCACGGGCACGCTCGAAGTGACAGGGGGGAATGTGTACCCCGGCGGCAACGGCGACTACGGCCTTCTCGCCATCAGCAAGGACTACAGCCAGTCCGGGGGAACGCTCAACATCGACTACAAAGTGGATGCTTCGGGATTCGTCCTCATCGGCCAAGACAGGATCACCTGCGATACGCCCAGGCTCGGCGGGGCGCTCGTCATCAATACGAGCGGCTCGCCCATAAACAACGGTAATCCGTATACGTCCATGATCACGGGGACTAACCCCATCGTGGGAGGTTTTGCCTCGAAGAGCAGAAGCTACAACGGGATTCACGGGGCAGGCTACTGGTTCGACACTCTCGGAGGAGACAACAGCTGGTACAACGTGTACGCGATGGCCGGAGCGCCCCTGCGCGCCCAAGGGTCCGCGGCCGGCGGCGGTCAGACGAGCGTGCCCTTGCGCCAACAGGACGTCGCGGCCGTCTTCGCTGCGGCCGAGGCGCGGTGGTCGGCGGTCCTGGGACGGCCGCGCGTCGCCGCGGCGCTGGACGGCGTCCGCGTCGAGACGACCGACCTCTCCGACGGCCAGGTGGGCCTCGCGACGCCCGGCGTCCTCCTCCTCGACAAGAGCGCGTCCGGCTACGGCTGGTTCGTCGATCCCACCCCGTCCGACGACGCCGAATTCGCGCCGGTGAGTGCCGCCGACGGCGTCGCTTCCGTCGGCAGTCCCGCCTTCGGCCGGATCGACCTCCTCACGGTCCTCGCGCACGAGATGGGCCACCTGCTCGGCTTCGAGCACAGCGCCGCGTCCGGCGACGTCATGGAAGCGGCGCTCGCGCCGGGCCAGCGCTCCCTGCCCTCCACCCAGGACGCCGGGCCGCTCGCACCGGACACGGCGACGGCCCTCGTCGCCGTCCCGCAAGGCCGTCCGGCGTTTGCCGTACCCGCCGCGCTCGACACGGGAGGAGTGCAAACGCCTGGCGCGACCGCGACGACCTCGGCCGGCGCGCACGCCGTCGCGGCGTCCGCCGGTCCCGCGTTCGTCCCTGAGCCCTCTCGGCGTCGCGGGGATTCGGCCGCTTCCGCCTCGGCGGACCTGTTCTTCCGCTCGCTTGACTCGGACGCCGTGCGCTTCGGCGTCGCCGACCCGCTCGCCGTCCTGCGCGTCTGACCCGGCCGGTCGGCTGTCGTGGTGTTCCGGGGGTGCGCTGCGCACTCCCGGACCCTCCAAAGCGCGGTCACGCCGCCTGGCGTCGCGGCCGGCTGCGGATGTCGAACAGGCCGAAGACGTCGTCCTCGGTCAGCCCCAGCGTCGGCGGCGCGCCGTTCTGGGCGATCAGGTCGTTGAACAACTGCCGCTTCCGCTCCAGCACCTCCGCGATGCGGCACTCGACCGTCGCCTGGCAGACGAACCGCGACACGAACACCGACGTCGTCTGCCCCAGGCGGTGCGCACGGTTGATCGCCTGGTCCTCGACCGCCGGGTTCCACCAGCGGTCGAACAGGAACACGTAGTTGGTGAACTGCAGGTTCAGCCCCACGCTGCCGGTGCCGTAGCTCATCAAGATGACGTGCTTCGTCGGGTCGGCCTTGAAGCGGTCGATGATCGGCTGCCGCTCGGCGCTTGGGATCTTGCCGTGATACAGGAGCGGGCCGAACGGCTCCAGCGCCCTCGCGATCACCTCCAGCGGCTCGACCCACTGCGAGAAGACGATCGCCTTGCGGCCGCTGTCGGCGACCTCGGCCATGTCGGCGACGAGCTGCTCCAGCTTGGCGCTCTGCCCGGTGCGCGGGTCGAAATTGCAGATCTGCTTCAGGCGCATCACCAGCTCGAAGACGTGTTGCACCGTGATCGTGGCGCCCAGGTCGTTGAGGTGGACGACGCCGTCCTTCTCGGCGAGGTCATAGGCCTCGCGCTGCGCCGGCGACAGGTCGAGGAAGGTGTCCTTGATGATCTTCGGCGGCATGTCCTTGGCGACGTCCTCCTTGACGCGGCGGAGGATGCAGTCGCTGACGTAGCGCGGCAGGTCCTTCGCCGGCGTCTCCGGCGGGATGCGCTCCGGGTCGACGAAGGCGAAGATGTTGACGAGGTCTTCCATCCGATTCTCGATCGGCGTGCCGCTCATCGCCCAGCTGCGCTCGCGCGGGATGGCCCGCACCACCTGCGCCGTCTTCGACTCCTTGTTCTTGACGCGCTGCGCCTCGTCGAGGATGACGACGTCGAAGCGGACGCGCTCGTCGGTGACGAAGGCGGCGTCGCGCGTCACCAACTCGTAGTTGACCAGCTTCACGGGACACTTGGAAGCGAACCAGGTCGCCTCGCGCGCCTTGGTGTCGCCGCCGACGACCTCGAAGGGGACGTCGTCGGCCCACATGCGCAGCTCGCGCGTCCAGTTGACGACGAGCGGCTTGGGGCAGACGATCAGCGCCCGCCGCACGACGCCGCTGTGCAGCAGGAGCCTCAGCGCCACGATGACCTGCATCGTCTTGCCGAGCCCCATTTCGTCGGCGATGAGGGCGGCGTGGCGCGGCATGAGGAAGGCGATGCCCTGGATCTGGTACGGGAACGGCGGGAACGGCAGCTGCACCTGCTTGCCGCCGAACAGATCCTCCAGGGGCGGTTGGAGGAGGTACAACAGGCGGTCCTTGAACATGACGGCGTCGCTCGGCGGGCGCAGGCGCGTGCGCGGCCGCTCCTCCTCGGCGGCGTCGGGCGGCGCCTCGGGGAGGGCCTGCTCGACGGGCTTGTGAAGCTTCGGCGGCGGCGCGACCGGGTCGGCGGGCGTCGGGAAGCGCCAGCCCTGCGTCGACACGTCCATCGTCAGCTTGCCGAGCGGGCGCACCCACGGCGCCTGCGTCAACAGCCGAGCCTCGCGGGCGCTCACCTGGAGCGGCCGGTCGAAGCGCGGGTGCGGCCTCGCCTCGACGGCGGGCAAGAGCGGGACGGCGACCGCCTCCACGGCGACGGGCGCCGATTCCTCCGGATTCGCGGGTGGCGCGTTCGGAGCCACTGGGTCGTTCACGGTGCGTTCCTCCGTCGCTGCCGCGGAGACCGGCGGGCCGAGAGAAGATGAGCCCGGAATGTGCGCCGGTCGGCGGGCGGATCCCATGACGAGGGCATTCTGGGAAGATCGGCACGGGAGCCGACGCGACTTGAAGATCTCCCGGTCCAGCGCGACCCCGCGCCAGCCCTGGAGGGTGTGCGCGCGGCGGTCCCCTCGGTTACAATGCGGAGAGCGATCACCCTCGCCCGCCCCCAGGAGGCCGCCGATGAACTGCGCCGCTCTCGTCTTCGCGTCCCTGCTCGCCGCCGCCGATCCGGCGGAGGAACCCGTCCTCGTCGTCAAGCCGGACGCCTTCAAGACGCTCGTCAATCCCAATTGTTCTCATTGCAGGGACGAGGCGAAGCGCCGCGCGGGCGAGCTGCGCGACGACGACCGCGTCCTGTGCTGGACGCGCGGCTACTCCGACGGCGGCGCCATCCCCTACCGCTTCTTCCTCAACGCCTACCCGGTCATCAGCGACAGCTACGGCGTCTTCGTCCACGACCGCGACGCCGGCTTCGCGCGCGGCTACCTGCCGTCGTATCACTTCCGCTTTTTCGGGTGGCGAAACGGCGTCATGGTCATGCGGCACAAGGACGGCACGCTCTACTCGACGCTGTCGGGCGTCGCCTTCGGCGGCCCGAGGAAGGGGGAGCGCCTGACGCCGGTCCCGACGCTGGTCAGTGACTGGGGCTTCTGGCTGGAGCGCTACCCCGGCGCGGTGGCGTATCACATGTTCGACAAGTATCAGCCGGTCGAACTGTCGTCGGTCTCGGACAAGGATTCGCTCGCCAGCCGCGCCGCGGCGGACACGCGGCTCCCGGCCGACGAGCCGGTGCTGGGCGTCTGGGGAGGCAAGTCGGCGCGCGCCTACCCGGTCGCGGCGCTGGCGAAGGCGGGGATGATCCGCGACACGCTCGATGGACAACCGTGCCTCGTGCTGTGGCAGCCGAAGACGAAGACGGCGTCGGCGTACCGGCCCGAGGCGTCGCCGCCGCGCAAGTTCAAGGCGCCGCGCCCGAACGAGGATGGGGTGTCGCCGCCCGACGAGCCGGCGTCGAATGCTTCGACGCGCGCGGTGACGCTGAAGGCCGACGGCGCGGGCGGGGCGGCGCCTTACGTCGACGCGGAAACCGGCTCGCGCTGGGACGTGGCCGGGCGCGCCGTCGAGGGCAAGTTAAAGGGGTGGACGCTGACCTGGGTCGATAGCGTGCAGGTGAAGTGGTTCGCGTGGGCGGCGGACTACCCGAAGACGATCGTTCATGGGAAGTAAGTTTTCGCCCTCGGGAAGGCCCGCCGCGACGTCCGCGACTCAGAACCCCAGCTCGACGCCGAAGTGGACGCCCTGGAGCCAGAAGTCGACCTCGCGCAACTGCGGCGCGGGCCGCGTCTCCGTCCCCAGCGGGGCGACAATGGGGCCGGAGGCCGGGATCAGGGCGCGGTCGACGCGGCGCGTCATCTCCGAGTCGGGCCGAAGGACGTCGTCCCGCCAGTAGAGGATCGAGTAGCCGACGAAAGCCCGCACGTGGCGGGTGATTTGACAGCCGACGGTCAGCCCGGCCTCGGGAATGATGCCGAACTCGTCCTGGCTGCGGCGGCCGATGTTCGTCGTCTGGGCCAGCAGTCCGCCCGCCGCCGTCGTCCGCGCCGTGGCAGTCGTCAGGGTCGTGCTGCCCTGGACGTCGAGCGTCTGGTGGACGACGCCGAGGCCGAGGCCGGCACGCACGTCGGCGAACCAGATTCCTCGCTCCCAGGCGATGTGCGTGCCGAGGTGCCCGCCGTAGAAGTCGTTCTGAGTGCGGAACGACTCGCTGGCGGCCACGGAGGCGTCGAAGAAGCGGCCGCCGCGGAAGGGGACGGCGCCGAAGCCGACGGTGTTGATGACGGTGTCGACGTCGGCCCGCTCGGCCAGGCGCAAGTAGCGGAAGCCGGCGAGCAGGTCGGCGCGGTAGCGAGTGTCGCCGACGACGTTGAAGCGCCCCAGGGCGTCGACGCCCCACACCCGGTTGGACGTGCGCACCGAGGCGGCGCCGTTGAACTCGCCGGGCACCGACAGCAGCAGGGCCGTCTCGGGCGGCTCCGAGCGCACGCTGGCATCAATGAACGGCCGGCCGAGGATCGTCCGGCCGTCGGACGAGGAGGCCGTCGCCCGGCTGCCCAGCGCTTCGAGATAGAAGCCGCTCGCCTCGAAGCCGACCGTCTGCTCGTCGTCGAGCCAGAAGCCGGCGCGGAGGCGGGCGCCGGAGCGGGTGCCGCCGTCGACCTCGCGGTCGCCGAGGAGCGTGACCGTCCCCGACGCGCCGAGGATCGTCGTCGCCACCGGGTCGCCGATCGGCCCCCGCGTGACGAGCGGCGGCAGGTTCTTGCCTTTGCCGAACCAGAGCAGGTACTCGGCGTCGGCGTAGAAGCGACCCGGCCGCGTGACCGGCGACTCCAGGACGCGGCCCGTCGACGGCCCCTCCTCGGAGACGACGGACACAAGCGCCGGAGGCGCGGGCGCCGGCGTGACGGACGGCGCGGTCGGCGTTTGGCCCAGCGCGACCCCGGCGCCGGTCAGAAGCGCGGCCACGGTGCCGAGAAGAGTTCTTCTCATGAGTCCTCGCTCCCTGGAAAGGTGGCTGCCGACGTGCGGAAGCCAACGCCGATCCCCACTACGATCTAGATCGGCTCGCGTGGCGAAGGCGCATGAGAAAAGGAGAACAACGATTGCGCCGGATTGTTCGGCGGCGCGGGAAACACGGGAAAGGTGGGTCATGCGGGCAACGGCGGCCGAGAGACGGCGAGAGGACCGGAAAGGCGTCCGCCTCGCCGGCCCTCTCGCCCCGGAGGAGACTACGGCCCGCACTTGACGCTTGCCAGAACCGTCGAGATTCCGGGGCAGGCCGTGATGCTGGCCAAGTCGCCGACGCTATTGTGGATCGTGACGAGGCTGCTCGTCCCCGCCGGGAACACGCTCGGCGGCTTGGTAACACTCACGAAGTTGAGCGCGCTCGCCAGACCCATCGCGTAGTTGTTGTGCTCGTCGGAACCGAGGATCTCGCGCGAGATCTGAAGGAGCGAAGTCTGGCGCAGGCGTCCCTCCCAGGCGGCCAGTTCGCTGGCGGCCGGCGAACGGCCGAGGTAGGTGTTGTAAAGGTACTTGATCTCGACGTAATTCCCCTCCGTGCTCGTGACGATCAGTTGCGCGACGACGCCGCGCGTGACGACGCCTCGGTCGAGCAAGTTCGTCCAGAAGACGACCCCGCCGTCCGTGGCGAGTGGGTTTGTCCGCCCCAGGTAGTCGCTGTAAAGACCCGTGACGAAGCCCTGGTTCGACCCCGCGTGTTTAAGGAAGTACTCCTGCGAGCCGATGAGCAGGGCCGCCATCGTCTGCCGGGTGCCGACCTGAGCCAGGTAGCGCGTCCAGAAGGCGAGGCCCTGGTCGTCGACGGGGCGGCCGAGGTACTTGCAGTAGAGTTGCCGCACCGCGATCTGGTTGGCCGTCTGGTCGAGCAGGAGCGATTCGTTGATCGCGTCATTCTTGAGCCGCAGCTTGACCAGGGGCGTGAGGTTGCTGTTGTCCACGCGCGCTAACTCCCCGAGGACCGAAGCGGGCGCCGCCCGGCCTTGGGCGGCCAGGAACGGCTGGTTCGCGAGGAGGTCGTTGGCGGTGCCGAGGACGACCAGCGAGCAGACGTCCGTGACCGAGTTGGCCGGCCGGTCGGGGAACTTATTATTGTGCCCGTCGCTGATGATGACGACGTGGACGCGGAACAGGCCCGCGGACGAGAAGGTGTGGTCGGCGCGCACCTCGTAGACCCCGTCGGCCCGCCGGGAAACGCGCACGTTCGGGGTGGCGTTACTGTCACTCCGGGAGCCGTTGGGCTCGCCCCAGTCGACCAGCACCTGGAACGTGCTCGGATCCTGGTTGGCGAGGTCTTTGAAGGTCGCGAGTAGGGCGTTCGCGATCGTCGTGGTGCCCGTCGCGTCCGTCACCTTGACGGAGGTCGCGTCCGTCAGCGGGGCGTCGAGGACTTCGAGGACGAAGGGCTTGTCGTTCGTGTTCGTCGCTTTGTCGTGGGCCGCTCTCACCTGGGTAGCGGGCGAGCCGTGGCCGTCGTCCACCGTGACGATGACCGTCGCGTTCTGCGGCGCCAGGTACTTGTGCGAGGCGCCGGCGACGGGGGCGGTGTCGTAGTGGCCGACACCGGCGGCCAGCGCGAGCGTCGTGGCGGGCGAGCCGTCGCCCCAGTTGATGGTGACGGTGTGTGGGTCTAGTACGTCGGCGTCGGTGAAGTCGCCGCTGACGTCGACCGTCTCCGTTTCCACGGCCTGGAGATTTGACAACGTGTCCGGGACGAGGAGGGGGGTCTTTCGCGTGCGGGAAATGGTCGGCGACGTCGGCTGTGAGTTCAGGTGCGTGAAGGTGACGTCGGCCCCGAAAGGACTCACCTGTCCGCCGTAGAGGATCTGGAAGCGCTGCCCGGCGAGGAGCGTGACCGGCTGGGCGGGCGCCGGCGCGCCGTTGATCGTGCCGAAGGCGCCGGCGACCGCGCCGCCGCCGTTGTTCTTCACCAGCGCGAAGACCTGGTCGACGGCGGAAGGGGTGCCGAGCGTCACGAAGAGGTTCGCGCCGCCCAGGTCGGCGGTCGCGCCGGGGGCGAGAACGAGTTGGTTGTACTGCGTGCCCGCCGCCGGCTGGGGCGGCGGCGTCGCGCCGGCGCCGTTGACCTGGTAAACCAGTCTCGTCGCCGCATTGAAGACGACCGAACCCGTGCTGGTGAGGACGCCGCTGCCGACGACCGCCGCCCCCGGCTGGACCGTGCCGCCGGCCAGAGCCTTGATGCCGCGGACGGTGCCCACGCCCTCCAACACGGCGGTCGCCGCCGCGTCGAGGCGGACTTCGCTCGTGATGAGCCGGTCGACCTCGAAGACGCCGCCCCGGAGTATTGTCGGTCCGACGTAGGTGCCGCCGTTGTCGGCGGTGAACGTCACCTTACCGGAGTTGGTGAGGATCACGCCGCCGTTGCCGGTCATCTTTCCCTTGAAGGCCACGTTCGTAGCGGCGTCGATCGTCGTCAGATCGCCGGCCGCCGCGCCGAAGACGAGGTCATTCGCGATCATGTCGGTTGGAGAAGCCGCCCGGAGAGTCGTCCCGTTGGCGAACGTCGCCGCGCCGGTGCCGAGGGCGCCGCTGTTGCCCGCGACGAACGTGCCCGCGTTGACCTGCGTGCCGCCGCCGTAGGTGTTGGCGCCGCCGAAGGTCAGCGTGCCGGCGCCGTCCTTAATGACCTTCGCCGATCCGCTGACGACGCCCGAGAACGTCGCGGTGCCGGTCACGGCGACGTGGAACGTGCCGCTGACGACGACCTTCTTGGTGCTGCTGAACGTGGCGCCGTTCAGGTCGAGGCCGGACCCGTTCAGGTCGAGGTCGCCGAGGAACGTCCCCGTCGCGGTCGGCGACGTCTGCGTGATTTTCAGGAACGCCGCCGTGAGAGCCTGCGTCGTCACGGTCTGGGCGCTGACGACGGTCACGTCGCCGAGGCGCGTCGAGCCGGCGTTGGCGGCGAGCGTGACGTTGCCGGCGCCGGCGGTCAGCGTCAGCGCCTGCGTGCCGTCGAGGCTCTTCTTGAAAAGGATGTCGGCGCCGGCGGCGCCGCCGCTCGTGGTGTCGACCGCCGTCGTGTTGGTCAGCAGCACGGCGCCGTCGACCGTGACCGGCAGGCCGGCCGTGGTGATGGCCGAACCGAGCTTCACGCCGTTGGCGGCGGTCAGCGTCACGGCTCCCCCGCCGCTCGCGGTGATCGAGCCGGCGGCGGCGAGGACGACCGTGTCCGACACAAGGACGACGCCTGGGGCCATCGTCGTCGTGAGGGGGCCGTCGATCTCGGCTTTGCCCGTGCCGTTCGCCTCGCGGAGCGAGGCCGCGCGGAACGCCTTGGCGAGGGTCAGGTCGTGAGCGCTGCTGACGGTCACCGCGCCGAGCGCCGGGCTCATGACGCCCACCGTGTCGTTGAAGGAAACATCGCCCGTGGCGCCGGCGGTCACGTCCAGCGTGAGGGCGGCGCCGCCGAGCGACTTCCGGAACGTGACGGCGGCGCCGTCGGTCGCGGTGCCGGCGTTGGTCGTGTCGATGAGAATATTGGCCGTCAGCGTCGCGGCGCCGTCGACCGTGACGGGCCGACCCGCCGTGGTGATGTTGGCGCCGAGCCTGACCGCGTTGGCGCCGGTGAGAACCACGCCGCCGCCGCCGGTCGTGGTGATCGGAGCCGTCGCGGCGACGACGATCGTGTCCGACGTGAGGGCGACGCCCGCCGCCCCCGTGGTGACGACGGGACCGCTCAACGTCGCCGTGCCCGTGCCGTTGGTTTCGACGAGCGCGGTGCCCGTGAATGACTTGGCGACATTCAGGTTGCGGGCGGAGACGACCGTGACGACGCCGAGCGGCGGACCGTTCTTGCCGACGTCGCCCAGGAAGGAGACGCCGCCCGTGGCGCCGGCGGTCAGCGTCAGGAGGGAAGTGCCGTCGAGCGTCTGCTG
The DNA here is from genome assembly GCA_038229635.1 of Gemmatales bacterium. Taxonomy (GTDB): domain Bacteria; phylum Planctomycetota; class Planctomycetia; order Gemmatales; family Gemmataceae; genus DATFNV01. Next base: position 30,805 of record JBBROG010000022.1, on the reverse strand, counting down.
GAACGTGATGGCTCCGCCCGCCGTGGTGACGGACACCATCGCGCCCATGAGCGTAACGGCGCCGGCGAAGGCGGCCGGCTGGCCCGCCGTCGTGACGTTGCCGCCGAGGACGATGCCGGCAGGCGCGGTCAGTCGCACCGAACCGGCGCCGAGCGCCGAGAGCGACGCGTTGACGGCGATGCTGTTGGAGGTGAGGTCGACGCCCGGCGCCGCCGACGTGGTGACGGCGCCGTTGATCGTCGCTTTCGCGGTGCCATTTGTCTCGATAAGCGAAGCCGCCTTGAGCGTCTGCGCCACCGTCAGATTTTGGGCGACGGGGATCGTAATAGTACCCAGCGGCGTGACGGCGCCGACCGGGCCGTTGAAGGCGACATCGCCCGCGCTGCCGGCGGTCAGCGTCAGGTCGAAGGAGCCGTCGAGCGACTTCTTGAAGGTGATGGGCGCGCCGGCGGTCGAGCCGCTCGTGGTGTCGAGCGCGATGGGGCCGGCCGTCAGGCGGGCGGCGCCGTCAAGGGTAATCGGCTGTCCGGCCGTCGTGATCTTGCCGCCCAGCTTCACCGCGTCGGGGCCGGCGTTGGTTGCGGTCAGCGTCACGCCGCCGCCGGCCGCCGCGATCGAGCCGGTCGTGGTGAGGATGACGGTGTCCGACGTGATGCCGACGCCGGGCGCCGCCGTGGTGGTGACGGCGCCGTTGAGGGTCGCCGCGCCGGTGCCGCCCGTCTCGGTCAGTGAGGCCGCCTGAAACGCCTGGGCCGTCAGGTTCCGGGCGCCGCTGATCGTCACGGCTCCCAGCGGCGTCGCCGCGCCGGCGGCGCCCTGGAAAGAGACGTCGCCCGCCGTGCCGGCCTTCAGCCCCAGCGTGAAGGCGCCGTCGAGACTCTTCTTGAACGCGATGGGGCCGCCGCCGGGCGCGCCGTTGGTCGTGTCGATGACGACGCCGGCCGTCAGCCGGGTCGCGCCGTCGAAGGTGACGGGCTGCCCGGCGGTCGTGACGTTCGCGCCGAGCTTGACGGCGTCGGCGCCGGCGTTCGTGCCGGTCAGGGACACCGCCCCGCCGGCCGCGATCGTCGCGCCGGCCGTGACGACGACGAAGTTCGACGTGATGCCGACGCCGGGCGCCGCCGTGGTGGTGACGGCGCCGTTGAGGGTCGCCGTCCCGGAGCCGCCCGTCTCGGTCAGTGAGGCCGCCCGGAACGCCTGGGCCGTCAGATCGTGGGCGCCGGTGATCGCCACGGCTCCCAGCGGCGTCGCCGCGCCGACGGCGCCCTGGAACGAGACGTCGCCTCCCGTGCCGGCCTTCAGGGTCAACGGCGCGCCGCCGTCGACGCTCTTCTTGAAGGTGATCGGCGCGCCGCCGGACGAGCCGCCGCTCGTGGTGTCGAGGGAGGGCGAGCCGCTCAGCGTCACCGACTGATTGAACAAGACGGCGTCGCCGGTGGTGGTGATGGGGGCGCCGAGCGTGACGGCCCCGGCGCCGTTCTGCGTGACCGCGCCGTCCGCGATGATGGGATTCGCGATCTTGAGTAGGCCCGCGTTGGTGAGCGTGAGCGTGCCGCCGTTGGCCGTCTGAACCGTGTTGTTGAGCGTGAGCGCGCCGGCGGAGAGGCTCAGGTCGCCTTTCGTGTACAGCGGGCCGTCGACGAAGACGGCGTCGTTCGCCGCGTCGACCGTCAGCGCGGCGTTGAACTGCGTCGCCCCCGGTCCCGAGTCAAAAGTGGCGTCGACCCGGAAAGAGTTATTGCCGCCGACGTGGAGCGCCAGCGAGCCGGTCGGGTTGGTAAACGTCGTGGCCTCGAACGACGCCGCGGCGCCGCGCAGCCTCGACATGTTGGCCGCGCCTCCGAACTCGAGAAGGACGTCGGCGGCGGCTGCCGGGACACTAAAGATGGCATTGATCGCCGTCCCCGTGTTGGAGATCGGCGCCAGGTTCGTGTAGTTGATGACCTCGGTGTCGAGGGAAATGCGGCCGTCGTGGGCGTTGAAGTAGGTGTAGGTGTCCGTGACATGAGCGCCGCCCAGAATGTTCAGGCTGTTGCTGCCGCCCATGCCGTCGAAGGAAATGCCTGTCGCCGGGACCGGAATGCCGCCGACGTAGTCGATGGTGAGATTGTCTTTGCCGGCCCCGCCGTTGATCGTGAGGGACGGCACGCCCGCGATCGGCTGGTTGCGCTTCAGGACGCCGTTATCGAGCAGCTGCAAGTTGTCGCCGTTGCGCCGCAGCCGGAGGATGTGGTCGGCGGCGTCGGGCACCGTGTACGTCAGCGATCCGTCAACGGCGAGGGTGGCGTCGTTGCCGTCGCCGCCCGTGTAGGTGATGTGGGCGCTGGCGCCGTTCAGGGAGATGGCGGCGCCTTCCGCGAAGCCGGCGAACGTGCCGACGACCGGGCTCACACCCTGATTGTCGAGGAGCGTGTAGACGTCGCCGCCGCCGGGGACGAAGCCGGCCAGGATCGGGGCGAGGGTGGCGCCGCCGAGGTCGAGAGTGCCGCTGACGATGACTTGATCGTAGCCGGTGCCGGCCACCGGGCCGACGATCTCCGGCGTGTAACGGCCGCCGGGGGCGAAGGCCAGGTTGTTCACGCGGAGAATGCCGGGGTTGGCGGCTCCGGCGTTGCCGCCCGGCGCCAGGGTGCCGCGCACGGTCACGGTGCCCGAGATCGTCCCCGTGCCGCCGAGGGTGGCGCCGCTCTCAGCCGTGACGGGGCCTGACACCGAGCCGTTGACCAGGAGCGTGCCGCTCTGCACGTCGGTCGTGCCGGGGTAGGCGATGACGCCCGAGAGCGTCATGGTGCCGGCGCCCGCCTTGGTCACGCCGGCGGCGCCCGTACCGCTGAGGGCGGAGACGTCGAGGTCGGTCGCCGCCGGGCCGTCGGCGACGGTGAACGTGTGCATCGTGCCGCCGAGGTCGACACGGCCGCTGATCGACGCCGTCGTCGCCGCTGCGACGGTCGTCACGTTGCCGCCCAACACGAGGCGGCCGACGCCTGTTGAGGAAATAGTTCCTCCGGTCAGGGTGAGGAGGCCGCTCACCGTCAGCACGCCCGTGCCGACGGTCACGGCTCCCGAGTCGCTCAGGGACGCCACGGTCTGCGTGGTGCCGTTGATGTCATACATGTCGCCGGCGGCGACGACGAGGGCCGTGGTCGTCGGCAGGGCATTGGCGGCGCCGTTCACCAGGGCGCCGGCGTTGACCGTCGTCGCGCCGGTGTAGGTGTTGGCGCTCCCGAGCGTGAGCGCCCCGGCGCCGCCCTTGACGAGGCCGAGATTGCCACTCAGAAGCCCCGCGAAGGTGTCGGGGGCGGCGTTGTTGACCGTGAACGCGGCCGCGGTGCCGCTGCCGTTGGTGACGGTCCCGGCGCCGGTCACCGAGCCGACGGTTTGATTAAATCCGTTGAGATCGTATAAGGTGGCTACCGTAAGGTTTGTGCCGACGGGCAAGGCGTTGGCGACGCCGTTGGCCAACGTACCCGCGTTGACGGTCGTGGGGCCGGCGTAGGTGTTGGCCCCGGTCAGCGTCAGGGTGTTCGAGCCGGCCTTCGTCAGGGCGACGTTGCCGCCGATGACCGTGGCCAGCGAGGCGTCGGCGGCGCTGTTCAGCGTCAGTACGAACACCGTGGCGCCCGGATTCCCGAGCGTCGTCCCCAACCCGATGACGCCGTTGCCCGTCGCGACCGTGGCGTCGCCGGCGAGAGTGGCGGCGTTGACGACGGTAAAAGCACCATTCATCGTCGTCGTATAGGCGCCTTTGAGCGTGACCGTGTCGTCGCCGTAGGTCTGGGCGCCCTTCGTGGTGACGCTCAGGAGCGAGGCCGTGCCGCCGGCGTCGGTCGTCACTGTTTTCAGCGCCGTCATGCCGCCGACGAGGCCGGCAAAAGTCGTCGCGCCGCTGCTGTTCGCGATGAGGTCGGCGTCGCCGTCGACCTTACCGCCGAACGTGACGTTACCGCCGCCGGCCGTGACTATCTTCGTCGTGCCGGCGAGGACGGCGTCCTTGGTGACGCCGAAGTCGCCGTTCATCGTCGTTGTGTAGGTGCCGTTCAGCGTCACCTTGTCGTCGCCGTAGGTCTGGGCGCCCTTTGTGGTGACGCTCAGGAGCGAGGACGTGCCGCCGGCGTCGGTCGTCAGGCTGGCGAGCGGCGTCATGCCGCCGACGGGGCCGGCGAAAGTCGTCGCGCCGGTGCTGTTCGCGACGAGGGCGGCGTCGCCGTCCACCGTGCCGAAGGTAATGGCGCCTGCGCCCGTCGAGACGACGGTCGTCGTCGCGACGGCGAGGTGCGCGGCGTTGGGGACGCTGAACGAGCCGGCCGTGTACATGCCGTTGAGGGTGACGGACGTGTCGTTGTAGGTCTGCGCCCCGGTCGTCCTGACGCTGAGAAGCGAGGCCGTGCCGACGGCGTCCGTCGTCAGGCTGGTCAGCGCCGCCGCGGCACCGACGGCGCCACCGAACGTCGTGGCGCCGTTACTGTTGACCGTCAGCTTGAACAGATCGCTGACCGTCCCGTTGACCGTCCCCCCGAACGTAACGTCGCCGGTCCCCGCCTTGATGCCGGTGTCGCCGCCGAGGAGGGCGTCGTTGGCGACTCGGAAATCGCTGTCGCCGGTCATGTACATGCCGTTGAGGGTCACGGTCGTGTCGTTGTAGGACTGACCCCCGGTGGTGATGACGCCCTTGAGCGACGTCGTACCTCCGGTGTCGGTCGTCAGTGTTTTCAGCGCCGTCATGCCGCCGACGGGGCCGGCGAAGGTCGTCGCGCCGGTGCTGTTCGCGACGAGGGCGGCGTCGCCGTCGACGGTGCCGCCGAATGCGACGCTGCCGGCGTTGAGGGTGATGACGGGCTTGCCGAGTTTCGCCGCGCCGTTGTAAACCTGATTCGACCCGGTGGTCACGTCGTTCTGTAATTTGATCGTCGGGAATCCGACGACCGAAAGAGCCCCCGTCAGGTTGAACGCGGCGGCGCCGCCGAGGGTGACGGCGTCCGTGGCGTCGCCGCCGCCGTCGAGGCTGAGATCCGTCACCCCTGCCTTCGGCCCCGTCGCGATGTGATTGCCGCCGCTCAGCGTGTAGGTGGCGGCGACGGCTCCCGGTCCGAGCGCGATCGTGTCGGCCGCGTCGTTGAAGACGTAGTTCGTCCCGTCGTAGGAAACCGTCAGAGCGTTGACGGCGCCGGCCGCGTTGTTGAACTGGAGGACGCCTCCCACGAGGTCCAGCGTGGCCGGGACGACGCGGTCCTCGAGCCGTTCCAGGGCGGGACGGAGGAAGGAGAAGCCGGATTGGCGACGGCCGCGCTTCGCCGGCGTGCCGTGGTTCTTGTCGCCGCGACGGGTCCAGGGGACGAACATGGGGCTGATACCTCAAGGGGGTGCGGAACTGCGGGCACAAGGGCAAAGGTTCGGGTCCGCCGGCGCCGCCGCTCGACCCGCCCGGCGCGGGTCGTGACTGCCTGGCACGGGCTGGCCAGGGTGCGGACCGTCGGCGGGCCGACGTTTCCTTACGCTCTCGTGTCCTGAGAATAATCACCCATAATGGGCAGACGCAACCGGATTGTCAACGTATGCGAATTTTTTTACCCAGCCCGCCCGGCTTCTTGGCCCAATTCGGTGAAACCCGAGAGGATGTTGGCGAAAGTCGCGCTTCCGCGTGACACCGCCCGCGCCCTGCGATACCATGAGTCCGTCGCACCGACCGAAGGAGGCCCGACCATGCCCCCTGACGACTCGATCCTCGGCTGGCTCCGCGGCCTCGGCGCCGGCGACCAGGACGCCGCGCAACAGCTGTGGGAGCGCTACTTCGCCCGGATGGTCCGCCTCGCCGAGAAGAAGCTGCCGCGCCACGCGCGCCGCGCCTTCGACGAGGAGGACGTCGCCCTCAGCGCCTTCAACAGCTTCTGCGCCGGCGTCGAGCAGGGCCGCTTCCCGCAACTGGCCGACGCCCAGGATCTGTGGCGGCTCCTCGTCGTCATCACGGCGCGGAAGGCGCAGGAACATCTGCGCCACCAGCGGCGCCAGAAGCGCGGCGGCGGGCAGGTCGTGGGCGAGTCGGTCTTCGGGTCCGAAAAGGACGGAGGCGACGGCGCCGGCATCGACAACGTCGTCGGCACCGCGCCGACGCCGGCTTTCGCCCTGGAGGTCGCCGACGAGTTCCGGCGCCTCCTCGAAGCGCTCGGCGACGACGCGCTGCGCCAGGTCGCGCTTTTGAAGATGGAAGGCTACACCGTCGAGGAGATCGCCGCCCAACTCGGCTGCGCCCGCCGCGCCGTCGAGCGTCGGCTCCAACTCATTCGCAAGATCTGGGGCGAGGCGGCGCCGGAGGACAACGCCCCATGAGTGCGCCCGCGTCCGGCGACGAACCCGCCCTGTCCGTCGGAGCCTTCCGCCGCATCGAGGAGGCCTGTTCCCGCTTCGAGGAATTGTGGCGCTCCGGCGCCAAGCCGCGCATCGAGGACTACCTCGCCGCCTGCGACGGCGCCGAGCGCGCCGAGTTGCTGCGCGAACTGCTGCGGCTGGAGTTGGAGCTGCGCCTCGACGCCGGCGAGCGGCCGGAGGCGGCCGCCTACGAGCGGCGCTTCAACGACCAGCGCGCCGTCGTCGAGGCGCTCACCGCGCTGAACATCCGTTCGCCGGGCGTCGCCGTTCCGCCCGTGACGCCGGTGTCGGCCGACTTCCCGACGCCGCCGCCGTCGCCGCAGCGGGTGCCCGACTCGAAGCGCGGCTGGCGCGGCGCCGGCTACGACATCGTGCGCGAGTTGGGCCGCGGCGGCATGGGCGTCGTCTACGAGGCGCGGCAAGTCCGCCTCAACCGCACGGTGGCGCTCAAGACCGTCCTGGCCGGCCCGGCGTCGAGTTCGCGGCAACTCGTGCGCTTCCTCGCCGAGGGCGAGACCATCGCCCGCCTGCGCCATCCGAACATCGTGCAGATCCACGAAGTCGGTCATCATGAGGGCCGGCCGTTCATCGCGCTGGAGTACGTCGACGGCGGCACGCTGGCCGAGTCCCTCGCCGGGAAGCCTCAGCCGGCGCGCGTCGCCGCCGCGCTGGTCGAGCAGCTCGCGCGCGCCGTCCACCACGCCCACCAGCAGGGCGTCGTCCACCGCGACCTGAAGCCGGCGAACGTCCTGTTGGCCGCCGGCGGTCTGGCGCCCGACGGTAAGCCGCTGGCGGCGATCCCGAAGATCACCGACTTCGGCCTGTCGCGGCGCGTGCAGCTCGAGGCCGGCCTGACGGGCACCGGCGAAGTGCTCGGCACGCCCGCCTACATGGCTCCGGAGCAGGCGAGCGGCCAGGCCCGCCGCGCGGGTCCGGCGGCGGACGTCTACGCGCTGGGCGCCATCCTCTACGAGTGCCTGACGGGGCGCCCGCCGTTCAGCGCGTCCCGCCCGGCCGAACTGCTGCTCAAGGTCATCAACGAGGAACCTCCCCCTTTGACGGCCGGAAAAGTCAAGGTGCCGCGCGACCTGGAAGCCGTCTGCCTGCGCTGCCTGCGCAAGGACCCGAAGGCGCGCTACGCCAGCGCGGAGGCGCTGGCCGACGACCTGCACCGCTTCCTCGAAGGCCGGCCGGTGGCGGCGCGGCCGGTCGGGGCGAGCGAGAGCCTGGGCCGGTGGGTGCGGCGCCACCCGGCGGCGACCCTCCTCGTCGCCGTCCTCGTGCTGATGACGGCGGCCGCGTTCGGGCTGGTGCTGGAGCAATGGCGGCTCGCGGTCGAGGAGCGTCACGCCGTCGAGTCCCGCGTCGGCGAGACCGACGCCGCCCGGAAAGAGGGCGAGGAGGCGCGGCGGCGCGACGGGCAGCGCGAGGCGCGGCTGGCCCTGGAGCTTGGCGCCGCCTGGTGCGACGGGGGCGACGTGCCGCGCGGCCTCGTCTGGCTCGCCCGCGCCGCGGAACGGGCGCACGCCGCCGGCGCCGCCGACGTGGAGCGCCTCGCCCGCGTCAGCCTCGCCGAGTGGCAGACGACGGACCGGGCCGCCGGCGCGCCCTTGAAGCACGACGCCCCGGTCTACGCCGCCGTCTTCCTTGGGGACGGCGGGTTCCGCACCGTTTCCGCGAAGGGGCTGCACCTCTGGGACGCCGCCGGCGGCACGCGCGGCGTCAAAGTCCTGGAGGGCGCGGCCGGACCGCTGCGCTGCGCGGCGTTCAGCCCGGACGGCAAGTCGCTGGCCGCCTCGACCGAGAGCCGGACGGGCCTGTGGGACGTGGCCGGCACGCCGCGCGGCCCGTTCTTGCCGGGCACCGGCGGCGTCGCGGGCGTGGTCTTCCACCCTACCCAAGGGAAGAGCCTCGTGACGATTCCGAGCGAGGCCGCGCACGCCACGGACGGGTTGCGCCGTTGGGACCTGGCCGAGGACGGGCCGCACTTGCGCTTATGGGAGCAGCACCCTCCGCTGCCGCTGTGCGCGGCCCTCACGCGCGGCGACCTGATCCTGGTCGGCTCGGACGACCACGGCGCGGGGCTGTACGACGCCGCGAGCGGGCGGCTCTCCGGCAAGCGGGTCGTCCACGCCGCCGCCGTGACGGCCGTCGCGGTCAGTCCCGACGGGCGCACCGCCGCGACGGGGAGCGGCGACGGGCGCGTGCGGCTGTGGCACGTCGACTCGCATGAGCCGCTGGTCCCGCCGCTCAGTTTGCGCGAGGGGGTCACGTCGCTGGCGTTCAGCCCGGACAACTCGATCTTGCTGAGCGGCGGGGCCAACGGGGCGGCGCGGTTCTGGGACGTGCGCACGGGGACGGCCCTCGGACCGCCGTTCCGCCTTGGCAAGGAAGTGCTGTTCGTCGCCTTCAGCCCGGACGGCCGCCGCGCCTTGACCGGCACCCGCGACGGCGTGGTCCAACCGTGGCAGGCGCCGAAGCCGCCGACGGAGGAGAAGGTGACGGACCTCGTCGAGCGCGTGCGGCGTCTGACCGGGCTGGAGGTGGGAGAGAACGGGGCGCTGCGCATCGTCGGAGGATGAGGCGGCCTTTAGCGTCCCGCCCGCGCCTCTCCCGGCGCCCGGCGCAGGAACAGCGCCGCCGGTCCCGACGTGACAGTCCGCTCCCAGAGGGGCGAACTCTCGACGAGCGGCAGCAGGTCGGCGTGATAGCCCCCCTCGGTATCGAGCAACAGACAATCGACGTCGTAGACGTCGACGAGGAGACGCTCCCAGTCGGCGCGGCCGCGCGTCACCGCCGTGTAGTCGTCCCACACCTCGTCCGGATAGATCTCGATGCGCCCGTCCATGAAGACCGTGCCGCGCGGCGCCAGCGCCCAGCCGAGATATTCGCCCCACTCGAAGCGCGTGAAGACGCGCCCCGCCGGCCGGCGCGCGCGCAAGACGTCGGCGGTTGACTGCAAATCGGCCTCCACACGACGCGCCCGGCCGAGGGCGACGAGGGCCGGGTTGCAGCGCTCCAGCCACGGCAGGCTGAGGACCGCCGCGACGACGAGCAATCCGCAAGCGACGGCGTTGCCGACGGTCGGGCGGTCGGCGTCGGGGTCGTTCAGGACGCGCGCCGGCAGGTTGGCGGCGAGCAGCGAGGCGGCGATGGGGGCGCTGACGAGCAGCCACCAGGCGACCATGCGCACCGACCCGCACGCCGCCGGCAGGAAGCAGAGGACGAGAATCACCTCGCGCACGCGCGGCCGCCGCCCCGGCAGGGCGAACAGCACGAGCATCGCCAACAGCGACACGACCCACACCTTGCTCACCAACAGGTGCAGCCCCGGCGCCACCCACTCGTCGATGCGCCGCGCCGCCGCCACCGACGACGTCAGGCCGACGTACTGGTAGACGCGCCCGCCATACGGGTTGAGCAGCGTCGCCGCCACGCAACCCGCGAGACAAAGGCCGAGGGCGCGCGTCTTGCCGTCGCGCCACCAACCGCGTCCGCCCGCCCGCCATGCCTCGCCGGCGGCGCTCAGGAGGTAGCAGCCGACGAGGACCAGGCCGATGGGAAAGGCGCCGTGCAGGTTGACCCACAGGGCGAGAAGCGGCGGCGCCAGCAGGAGCCAGCCGCGCCGCCCCTCGGCCCGTTCCAGGGCCGCGTAGAGGAGGACGAACAGCAGCAGCGAGAAGGTCTGCGGCCGGATCAGCAGCAGTTGCCACAGGCCGACGAAGGCGAAGGACGCCGCGGCGGCGGCCAGCATCAGCGAGCCGGAGCGGCGCCGGCAGAGCGCGACGAGCAGCGCCGTCATCAGGGCGAGGGCGGCGCCGTTGACGACCTGCACCAGCGGCAGTCCGCCGGCCTCGTAGAGGGCGTGGTAGAGGAGCTGCGTCAGCCAGTTGGTGTCCTGGAAGGCGCGGCCGGGGACGGTGAAGGTGAACAGGTCGTGGTCGACGAGGGCGCCGCGCTCGGCGATGGCGCGGCCGCGGGCGAGGTGGTGCCAGAAGTCGGTCTGGTAGTTGCGGTCGACGCCGCAGGCGACGAAGATGAGGGCCGGCGCGAATAGGGCGCGCGTCCAGGACGACGTCGGCAGCAAGAAGCGTGCGGAGACCATGCGCAACTATAGGGCACACGCCCGCCGCTTGCGGCCTCATTGCCGCAGGGCCTCTGGTGAACGGACGCCGGCGAACGCGAAGCCGCAAGCGGGTCAAAACAACTCCTCCACGGGCGCCGCCTCCGCGACCGGGACGCGTTGCCCGTCCGCCGTCGTCAGCAGCGTCTTGCCGTCGACGCCCAGCGCCCGGTAGACCGTCGCCGCCACCTCGGCGGGGCTGACGGGGCGGTCCTTCGGCTCCGACGCCGTCGCGTCCGAGGAGCCGACGACCTGCCCGCCGCGCACGCCGGCGCCGGCGAAGAGGACCGACCAGCAGCCCGGCCAGTGGTCGCGGCCGCCGCGCGGGTTGATCGTCGGCGTGCGGCCGAACTCGCCCATCGCCACCACCAGGGTCGTGTCGAGCATCCCGCGCGCCTCCAGGTCGTCGAGCAGCGCCGCGTAGGCGCGGTCGAACATCGGACAGAGAACGTCGCGGTAGTCGTCGAGCGTCGCCGGCAGCGAGCCGCCGTCGGCGTGACAGTCCCACGTCACGCGGTTGAAAACGGTGTCGAACATGTTCACCGTCGCCAACCGCACTCCCCCTTCCACCAACCGCCGCGCCAGCAGGCACGATTGACCGAAGGTGTTCCGCCCGTAACGCTCGCGCGCCCCGTCGTCCTCGGCGGCGAGGTCGAAGCCCTGTTGCGCGCGCGCGGTGAAAAGGGCGTCGAGGGCCGGCTCTTCGACGCGGCGGGCGTCGAGGGCGCGGCGGGCGCCGTCGACGGCACCCACGAAGTCGGCGCGATCGACGGCGTCGCCGCGGAGGACGAGCGGCTCGCGGCTCGCGCCGAGGAAGCCGGCGCCCTGGCCGTGGCTGACGCTGACGCCGGTGTTGCCGATCAATTCCGGCAGCACGACGAACGGCGGCACGTCCTCCTGGCGGCGGCCGCGCAGGTGCGACACGACGGCCCCGTAGTGCGGGTACTCGCGGCCGCCGCGCGCCAGCCGCCCCGTCTGCATGAGTTGCTGGCCGGTCTCGTGAATCGGCGCCTCCTCGTGATGCACCGAGCGCACGACGGCGAAGCGGTCGGCCCGCCGCGCCATGAGCGGGAAGTGTTCGCCGACGTGGAGGCCGGGGACGTTGGTCGCGATGGGCCGGAAGGGGCCGCGGACGCGCTCGGGGGCGGACGGTTTCAGATCCCAGGTGTCGAGCTGGCTCGGGCCGCCGACGAGGAAGAGCAGGATACAGTTGACGTCGCCCGGAGTCCCGCCGGCGGCCTGGAGACGGGTCAGGTCGGCGAGCGACAGGCCGACGGCGCCGGCCGACAGGGCGCCGACGCGCAAGAAGTCGCGCCGCGTCAAGCCGTCGCACGTCGCGACGCCCTTCTTCGCCTCGAACTGGAGCATGGCGGTCCTCCCCGATGATTGTCCGACGGTGCGCCCTCATCCTAACGCCGGAGAGGGACATTGCAACGAAAAAACGGAGGGAAGTGGCAAGGGGGTGCGTGGGCCGATTCGGGTCGTTGGGTATTTAGCCCCGTTCAGGGAACTTTCCGCGCAGCGGTACAGGCCCGGCATTCCTGCCGAGCCAGGGGGCGGCGCGGCGCCCCACCACCCGCCCCGCGCTGATCCGCCCGCTTTGACGCGCTGTCCGAACCGCTCCTAACCGCCTCCGACGGGTGAAAATTGGTTTGACTCGCGCGGGTCGCCATTTTACAATCGGCCCGACCTTTTCGACCGAACTTCCTCCGAGGTAAGGGAAAGCCGATGTCGTCCGCCGGGACCGTGACCGCGCTGGTCGAGCGCCTGGAGGCGGGCGACCATGAGGCGGCCCAACCGCTGTGGGAGCGCTATTACCCCGCCTGGTGGAACTGGCGCGCAAGCACCTGCGGGGCACGTCGCGCCGCGTCGCCGACGAGGAGGACGTGGCGCTGAGCGCCTTCGACAGCTTCTGCCGCGGCGCCGAGGGGGGACGCTTCCCCCAGCTCAAGGACCGGGACGGCCTGTGGGCGCTCCTGGTGGTTATCACCGTGCGCAAAGCCGCCGACCTGGCCAACTACAACCGGCGCGAGCGGCGCGGGGGCGGTCAGGTGCGCGGCGATTCGGCGCTCGAGCCGCTCGACGGCGAGGAGGGGGCGGGCGGCCTGGACGGCGTCGCGGACGGCGACCCGACCCCGGACGTCGCGGCGCAGCTGGCGGAGGAGTTCCGGAACCTGCTCGACCGCCTCGGCAACGACGAACTGCGCTCGATCGCCGTGTGGAAGCTGGAAGGCTACACGAACGCCGAAATCGCCGGCCGGCTTGGCCGCGCCGCGGTGAGCGTCGGCCGACGGCTCAGGCTCATTCGCAAAATCCTCAAGGGCCGCTGATCGGTCGCGGGCCGCTTTGTGGATTCTCTCTTCAACGGGCATACTCGAGTCGGACAACCTGCGCGCGGAGATTGACCAGTGAGCGAAGCCCCTTCGTCCGTGGACGACTTGCTCTCCGAGGCGGCGCTGCGGCGCGTGGACGACGCCTGCGTCCGCTTCGAGGACAGCTGGAGGAAGGGACAGCGGCCCCGCCTGGGGGCGTTTCTCGCCGGCACGCAAGACCCGGAGCGGACGGAGTTGCTGCGCGAGCTGCTCCGGCTCGACATCCACTACCGCGAGGGCCGCGGCGAGGCAGTCTCCGCGGACGACTACGAAGCCCACTTCCCCCAGGATGTCGCCCTGATCCGGGCCGTCTGCGCCGAAGGGATGACCGTCGCGCCGGCGACCCCCGCCGCCAGGCCCGACCGCGACACGCTGCGCCCGCGCGCCTCGGTCGAGACGATGTCGGACCTGGCCACCGCCGATCTGCCGGAGGCGCCGGGGGGACCAACCCCGAGCGCCGCAGCGGTCACGCCGGCGCTCCCGACGGTCCCCGGTTACGAGATCCTTGGCTTGCTGGGTCGCGGCGGCATGGGCGTGGTGTACCAGGCGCGGCAAACGTCCCTGAAACGCCTCGTCGCCCTGAAGATGATCCTGGCCGGTCACTTCGCCAGTCCCCAGGAGTTGGCCCGCTTCCGCGCCGAGGCCGAGGTCATCGCCCGCCTGCGGCACCCCAACATCGTCCAGATCTACGAAATCGGCGAGGAGCGAGGCTGCCCGTTCTTCTCCCTGGAGTTCGTGGAGGGCGGCAGCCTGGACCGCCGCGTCCGCGGGACGCCCCAACCGCCGCGCCCCGCCGCCGGCCTCGTCGCGGTGCTCGCCCGCGCGATGCACGTCGCGCACCAGTCCGGCGTCGTCCACCGCGACCTCAAGCCGGCGAACGTGTTGATTGCCGATTGTCGATTGCCGAATGCCGATTTGTCGGAGCAATCAAAAATCGGCAATCTGCAATCGGCAATTCCCAAAATCACCGACTTCGGCCTGGCCAAGCGCCTCGACAGCGACAGCGGGCAGACGCACAGCGGCGCGATCATGGGCACCCCCTCGTACATGGCCCCCGAGCAGGCCGAGGGGCGGGTCAAGGAGGTCGGCCCGGCGGCCGACGTCTACTCGCTGGCGGCGATCCTCTACGAGCTGCTGACGGGCCGGCCCCCCTTCAAGGGCGCCACGCCCCGAGAAACGATCGAGCAGGTCTGTACGCGGGAGCCGGTGCCGGTGCGCCAACTCCAGCCGTCGGTGCCGCGCGACCTGGAGACGATCTGCCTCAAGGGCCTGCGCAAGGACGCCCGACAGCGTTACCCCAGTGCGGCGGACCTGGCCGACGATCTGCATCGCTGGCTGGACGGCCGGCCGATCCTGGCTCGTCCGGTGCCGGCGTGGGAGCGGGCGTGGAAGTGGGCGCGGCGACGGCCGGCCCTGGCGGGCCTGGCGCTGGCGGTGTCCGTGGCTTTGGTGTCGCTGGCGGCCGGGGGCGTCCTCTTCGGCCAGTACAAGGGCCAGCAGCTGGCGCGAGGCCAGGCGATCCATCGTCTCGTGGCCCTGGGCCAGGAAGCCGAAACCGCCGGCCGACTCGAAACCGCCCGGGAGCAGTGGCTCAAAGCCCAGAGCAACCTCGAGACCGACCCGGGCGCGGCCGACGAGGAGACGACCCGGTTGCTGCACGAAAGTCTCCAACGCGTCGAGGGCCGGCTGAAGGAGCAGGAAGACCGGCTTCAGGAGGAGCGCCAGCGGCAAGGTCGGCTCGCCGACCGCCAGAAGTTCGAGGAGCGGCGGAAGAGCTTCGAGGGCCACCGCGACCGGGCGTTGCTCCACGCCGTCAGTCCCCGCGAGCCCGAGGCGGTCGCCGACGCCGCCGTGGTCCGGCGCGAGGCGGCGGCCGCGCTGGCGGAACTCGGACTCGACGCCGCCGAACCGCAGGGACTCGCGGCCGGGCTGACGCCCTATCGCCCCCTGTTCGAGACACCCGCGCAACTCAACCTCCTGGCGGAAGAATGCGTCGAGGTGCTGCTCGCCTGGGCCGAGGCCGAGGCGCCGCGTCCGGCCCTTCGGCTGCTCGACGCCGCCGCCTTGCTCGCCCGGACCCACGAGTTCGCCGCGCCTCGGACGTTGCACCTGCGCCGGGCGAAGTGTCTGGAGTTGCTCGGCGAGGCCGCCGCGGCCCGCGCCGAGCGACAGCAGGCCGACGGCATCGCGCCGGCGACCGCCTTCGATTATTTCGAGGCGGCGCTGGCGAGCTACCGGGCCGGCCGGGTGGCGGAGGCGTCCGCCGCGTGCGCGAAGGCCGTGAAGCTCCAGCCGGATCACTTTTGGGCGCATTACGTCAAGGCGCTGTGCAACCTGCGCGAGCAGCGCTGGGGCGAGGCCGAGGTCGAGCTGGGGATCTGCCTGGGGCGGCGGCCGGACTACCGCTGGCTGCTGTCCCTGCGCGGCACGGCCTACGGCCAACTCAAGGCGTTCGACAAGGCCGAGGCCGACTTCCGGCAGGCGCTGGAGGACTCCTCCGACGCGCCGTTCCGAGCCGCCGCGCTGGTCAGCCGCAGCGCCGTGCGCCTCCTGCAAGGCCGGCGCGACGACGCCGAACACGACATGCGCGAGGCCATCAAGCTGCAGCCGGACGCCTACCAGGGCTACGTCAACCTGGCCCGCCTGCTCGAGGACCGCGGCGACCGCGTCGGGGCACTGGCGCAGCTCGACCTGGCCCTCGCGCGGCGCCCGGACAACCCCATGCTTTACTCCGAGCGCGCCCGCTTGCACGCCCAAAATGGCGACCGGCCGTCGGCCCGGCGCGACTTCGAGCGGGTGATCGCCGGCGAGCCGCCGGGCAGTGCGTCCGACCGGGTCGTCGCCGCGCGCGTCGAGTTGGCTCACTTGCGCGGCCTGGCGGGGGACAACGCGGCCGCCCTCGCCGAGTGCGACGCCGTCCTGGCGGTGCGGAAGGACTACGCCGAGGCGTACCGGCAGCGCGCCGAGATCCTGCTCGCCCTGAAGAGAAACAAGGAGGCCGGCGAGGCGCTCGACCGTTACCTACAGGTCGGCGGCAAGCCGACGCCGGCGATGCACAAGTCGCGCGGGTTGCTCCACGCGCAGCAGCGCGACTACCGCGCGGCCGTGGAGGCGTACACCAATGCGCTGCTCCTGAAAGAGGACGCCGAAACCCTGAGCTACCGCGGCTGGGCCTACCTGATGCAGGAGGCGGCGCGGCCGGCGCTGGACGACTTCGACGCGGCGCTGAGGCTGGACCCGAAGCATTCCAACGCCCTGTCGGGGCGGGGAACGGCGCTGGTGATGCGTGCCCGGCCGGCGGACGTCGCGGGGGCGACGGCGGCTGCGGAGCAGTCGCTGCGTGTCGAGCCGCGGACCGTCCCGCGGCTGATGGCCTGCGCCCGCATCTACGCGCGCGCCGCCGCCGTGATGGACGCGGCGTCGCGGAGCCGGGCGGGCCAGCCCGAGGCGGATCGGTGTCGGCAGCGGGCCTTGGCGCTGCTGCGCGAAGCGATCAAAATGGTTCCCGAAACGGAGCGGCTGGCGTTCTGGCGCGACGGCGTGCTGGCCGAACCGGTGCTGCTGTCGCTGCGGAGTCCCCCCGGCATGACGGAGTTGGGGCGGGTCTACGGCCGGTAACACGCGCGCTCCGCCGTGGGGGAGCGCACTCCCCCCACGGGGTAGCGCACTCCCCCACTGGGGAGCTGGGGAGCGCACTCCCCCGCAGTTTAACCGCGACCCGTAGGGGAGCGCGGTAGAGCGCTCCCCTGCGGGTCGCGGCTAAACGGCGGCGGAGCGCGAGTCACAACAATCGAGGTGTCTCATGGTCCACGGATACCACGTCATCTTCGGAGCCTACGGGTTCTGGCTGCCGAACGACCCGCGCGGGTCGTGGTCGGACTTCGTCGGCTCGTGGGAGTTGTTCCGCTTCGGGCCGGCGACCAAGACCGACGCGCGTCGCTCCGTCGCCCGCGCGCCGCACGACCGGGCTCAACGCCTCGCCGCCAAGGAAGCGCTGAAGTACCCGGCGGTCCACTTCACCGGGTTGCAGGCACGGGCCGTCGGCCGAGGCTTCGCCACCTTCTTGGAACGCTCGGGGGTCGTGCTCTGGGCGTGTTCGATCCTGCCGGAACACGTCCACCTGGTCGTCGCCCGCCACGACTATTTCGTGGAGAAGATCGTCGAGTTGCTGAAGGGAGACGCCACGCGGCGACTGTCTGAGGAAGGTCTCCATCCGTTCGCGGACCGTCCCAAACGCAACGGGAGTCTGCCGAAGGCGTTCGCCCGGAACGAGTGGAAGGTATACCTCAACAACGCGGAGGACCTCGTCCGCTCGATTCGCTACGTGGAGTGCAACCCGATCAAGGAGAGGAAGCCCGCGCAGCGCTGGCCGTTCGTCACGCCGTTCGACCCGCGCTGCGTGTGACCGTTCGCCCGCCCGCTCCGCCGTTCGCCCCCCCGCTCCGCTGTTTAGCCGCGACCCGCAGGGGAGCGCGTAACGAGCGTCCCGCGTATCGCGTAACGAGTACCGCCCGCATCGCGACGTCCCCGCGCTCCCCTGCGGGTCGCCGCTAAACGAACCGGGAATCATCCATGCGCATCCCCATCCGATCTCGTCCGCGTCCCGCCCGGCAGCGCCCCTGGCTGGAGCGCCTCGAGGACCGCACCCTCTTCACCGTCCAGCCCACGCCGCTGTCGTTCACGGCGTTCCAGACGGCCCACGTCGCGGGCCGCGTCGCCGAGCCCGACGCCTTCGACCTCTACCGGGTCCGCCTCGGCCGCGGCGACGTCGTCAACGCCGCCGTCCGCGCCCAGGCGGACGGCAGCGGCTTGCAGAGCGTGCTGCGCGTCTTCGACCCGGCGGGCCGGCCGGTCGCCCTGGACGACCAGGAGGGCGGCGACGCACGGCTGACGTTTCAGGCGTCGGCGGCGGGCGACTACCTCGTCGGCGTCTCCTCGGCCGGCGACGACGCCTACGACCTCGGCGCCGGGGGCAGCGGCCACGGCGGCGCCACCACCGGGCTGTACGCGCTGGACCTGACGCGAACGCCGGGGGCGGCGCTGAAGGCGGGCCTGGCGGGCAACTCGTTCCGGCTGGCGACGGTGACGGCGGCGTATGGCGACACGCTTTCGGGGACGTTCGCGGTGGAGAATCGCGGCGGGGCGGGCGCGGGCGCCTTCGTCGTGGAGGTGGTGCTGTCCGGGGCGGACCTGGTCGGCCCGGCGCGGGTGTTGACGACCTTCTCGGTGTCGGGCCTGGGGGCGGGGCAGGCGTTCTCGCCCGGCCCCTTCACCGTCACCTTGCCGGACCTGGCCACGGCGACGGCGGCGGGGTTGCCCGTCTCCGGACCCGTCTCTCTGGGGCTGCGCATCGACCCGGCCGGGGTGGTGCCCGAGTTGAATCCCGTCGCCCAGGTCGGCGTGCATCGCGGCGAGGACTGGGAGGCGCTGACCGTCGTCACGCCCGTCATCGCCAGCGGCAACAACCACAGCCGGGCCAGCGCCGACGTGCTGCCGGGCACGAACAGCCGGGCCAGCGGGAGGTTGGCGGCGGGTCAGACGGACTGGTATCAGCTCACGGTCCCGACGACGGGGCGGCTGACGGCGGTCGCGCCCCTCGGCGGCAGTTCGTTGGTCCCACGGCTGACGCTGGCCGGGCCGGACGGCAAGGTGCTGATCCAGTCCGACGGCGCAATCGTGCAATACCTCCCGCCGGGGACTTACGCTCTCTCGGTCTCCGCCGCGTCGGGCGACGGGGATTATCGGCTCACTTCCAACTTCTGCCAGGCCAACTCGCCGTTCGATACGATATTTGCCGCCGCTCTTTCCTTAATAGTGGCGGACGTCAACAACGACGGCATCCCCGACCTCCTCACCGCCAATTACAACACAGATGACAGCGTAACCTTAGCGCTGGGCAACGGCGACGGCACCTTCGGGGCACCCAAAAACTTTCCCACCGGCGCGCAACCCGACTCACTGGCGGTGGCCGACGTCAACGGGGACGGCAAACCCGACCTCGTCGTCGATAACTTTGGCGACAACAACGTGAGCGTGCTGCTGGGCAACGGCGACGGCACCTTCCAACCCCAGAAGGTCTTCCCCGTCGGCCAACTTCCGTCTTCCGTGGCGGTAGCGGACGTCAACGGCGACGGCAAACCCGACGTTATTAGCGCCAATCAAGAGTCTTTTTCCGGGGACGTGGCGTCAACCGTGCGTGTGTTGCTCGGCAACAGCGACGGCACCTTCCAGACACAGCAAACCTTCGCCATCGGCGTAGGCAAAAACAACATTTCGCTGGCGGTGGTAGACGTCAACGGCGACGGCAAGCCCGACATTATTACCGCCAACTATAACTTTAATCCTGATTCTACTACATATGGGAGCGTGAGTGTGCTGCTGGGCAACGGCGACGGCACCTTCCAGCCCCAGCGAACCTTCGCAGTCAGCTCCCCTGGCTACACGCTGGCGGTGGCGGACGTCAACGGCGACGGCAAACCCGACATTATTACCGTCAACCACGGATCCCCTACCGTCGGCGTACTGCTGGGCAACGGCGACGGCACCTTTCAGACCCAGCAAACCCGCATCGTCAGCGACTCTTCTCGTTCAGTGGCGGTCGCGGACGTCAACGACGATGGGATCCCCGACATCGTCAGCGACGGCGGCGGCGTGCTGCTGGGCAACGGCGACGGCACCTTCCGAGTCCAGGGAGCCTTCGTCCGCGCCATCGCGGTGGCAGACTTCAACGGCGACGGTAAACCCGATATCGTCGTCCAGAACGCGGCGGATAGAAGAGTCAGCGTGCTACTGGGTAACGGCGACGGCACTTTCGAGACCCAGCAAGCCTCCGCCGTCGGCCCTGGGAACAGCTCGATGGCCGTGGCGGACGTCAACGGCGACGGTAAGCCCGACATCGTCTCCGCCAACTCCGGCAACAACACCGTAAGCGTGCTGCTGGGAAACGGCGACGGCACCTTCCAACCCCAGAAGGTCTTCCCCCTCGGCCAAGTTTGGAGCTTCAGCTCCATTGTGGCGGTGGCCGACGTCAACAGCGACGGCAAACCCGACCTCGTCCTCAGTCACTACGTATTCGACGGCGGCGACAACTTTGGTGTCAGCGTGCTGCTGGGTAACGGCGACGGCACCTTCCGGCCCCTGCAACCCATCGCCCTCGATCATCGTCTCGGAGGATGGACGGAGCTGGCCGACGTCAACGGCGACGGCAAACCCGACCTCGTCGTCCTGAACCGGGCGGACCAGAGTGTCAGCGTGCTGCTGGACAACGGCGACGGCACCTTCCAACCCCCGAAAGTCTTCCCCGTAGGCCGGGCCGGCCAGATTTTTGCCAAATTCGTGGTGGCCGACGTCAACGGCGACGGCAAACCCGACCTCGTCCTCGTATACGGCGGCGACTTTTTGCGGTTGGGCGTGCTACGAGGGAACGTGGGCGTGTGGCTGGGTAACGGCGACGGCACCTTCCGGCTCCAGCAAACCTTCCCCCTCGAGGCTTGGTCCTATAACTTTGTGGCGGCCGACGTCAACGGCGACGGCAAACCCGACCTCGTCCTCGGGTACGGCGGCGACCTTAACAATGTCGGCGTGCGGCTGGGTAACGGCGACGGCTCCTTCCGGCTCCAGGAAATCTTCGCTGTTGACAGCAGTCCCAACCGTCCCATCGTGGTAGCGGCGGCCGACGTCAACGGCGACGGCAAACCCGACCTCGTCATCGCCGACCAAGGCAATAAAACCGTGAGCGTGCGGCTGGGCAACGGCGACGGCACCTTCCAACCCCGAAAAATTTCCGCTATCAACTTCAATTTCGATTCGGAAAGGACGGTGCCTTCGCCGATGGCCGACGTTAACGGCGACGGCAAACCCGACCTCGTTGTCACTCGCGTGAACGGCCGGGATTTGTTCGTCAGCGTGTTGCAGGGCAAGGGCGACGGCACTTTCACTCCCACCTCACCGAACCAGGAGGTCGGTTCGCGCAACACGCCGTACCTCGCCCGCCTCCACGAGGACGGCCTCCCCGATAGCGTCGTCCTCGACCGCCGCGGTAACGTCGTCTTCCGCAAGGGCCTGCCGGGCGACGACCTGTTCGCCCCGCCCGTGACCCTCAATCCCGGCCGGCCCGCCCGCGACCTCACCGTGCTGCATACCTCGTCCGGCCCGGCCGTCGCCACCGCCGACGCCAGCTTCGACCCCACCCTCTCCGGCCCCAACCACTTCGTCTACACCGTCTCGGTAAATCACGTCCTCGCGGGTGGCCAGATCACCCGCGCCACCGCCTTCTCCAGCACTCTGGTGCCGACCCGCGTCGCCGCCGCCGACCTCACCGGCGGCGGCCTCGACGACCTCGTCGTGGCCAATTCCTTCGACGACAGCCTACAGATCGCTTTCCAGCAGCCCGACGGCACCTTCGGCGCTCCCCTCACTTTACCGACAGGAGAGAATCCCTCGGACCTCTCCCTGGCGGACGTCAACGGCGACGGCCTGACTGACATCACAGTCAGCAACCAGACCAGCGGCGACGTCAGCGTCTTCCTCAACGACAAGACCCACTCCTTCACCCGGAGCTACCGCTTCCGCGCCGGCACCGGCCTGTACGGCCTCGACACGACGGCCGCGAGCCCGGCGGTCAGCACCCTGGAGCAATCCGTCAGCCTGGCGGCGGGCGACTTCACCGGCGCCGGCCGCAACGACGTCGTGGTGGTGAACCGCGGGAGCGAGAGCTTCACCGTCCTGCCCAACGACGGCGCGGGCGGCTTCGGCGATCCGCGCAAGGCCCTAACTTCCTCCACCAGCAACGGCTCGGCGCAGAACAGTCAGGCCGGCCCCGTGGTCGCCGGCG
Organism: Gemmatales bacterium; assembly: GCA_038229635.1. Taxonomy (GTDB): domain Bacteria; phylum Planctomycetota; class Planctomycetia; order Gemmatales; family Gemmataceae; genus DATFNV01. The sequence continues at coordinate 9,114 of JBBROG010000022.1, read as the reverse complement.
ACTTCAACGGCGACGGCAGACCCGACCTGGCCCTCCTCATGGAGGACCGCGCCGAAGTTTGGGTCTATACCGGAGACGGCCGGGGACACTTCACCCACTCCTTCACCGCCGCCGCCGGCACCACGCCCACCGGCCTGTCCCTCGTCCGCAACCCCCGGACCGGCTTGCTCGACCTGCTGGTGGGCAACCCCTTCGGCGACGTGTTGCACTTGCAGGGCAAGGGCGACGGCACCTTCCAGGCCCCCGGCAGCCGCGTCTCCCTCTCCGTCCAGGACCTCGGCAACGGCCGGCCCGCCGTCCTCGTCGCCAACCAGCAGACCGACCGCGTCACCGTCCAGGCCCCCCTGCCCGGCAGCCCCCAGTTCGTCCCCGTCGTCACCCTGGCCGACGGCACGCAAAGCACCCTCGCCCCGGGCGCCGTCCAGTGGGCCAAGCTGGACAAGGGGAGTCCGTATTTCGACGCGGTGGTCCTGGCCAGCGGCGGCAACGCAATGCTGGTCTATCGCGGCACCGGCTTCGACGCCGCCGGACGCCCCACCTTCGCCGCGCCGGTCAGTACCTCCGTCGGCACCGACCCCGTCGGCCTCACAGTCCAGGACCTCAACGGCGACGGCGTCCCCGACATGCTCGTCGCCGACCGGGGGTCCAACGACGTCGCGGTCCTGTTCGGCTCCCTGGACAAGGACGGCCACTGGGCCGCCACGGCGGGGCCGCGCCTCGCGTCCGGCGGCCAGGGCCCCGTCGCCACCACCCTGCGCGACCTGACCGGCGACGGCGTCCCGGACCTGGTCGTCACCAACGGCCAGGGCGGCACGTTCGCGGTCCTGCCGGGCGTCGGCCAGGGCTTCTTCAACGACACGAGCCCGCAAGTCCTCAACGTCCCCGGCAACCCGCTGCTCCAGGCGCCGTCGTACTTCGGCTCGTCGGGCCGGGGGGTGGCGGTCACCGGGGACGGCCGGCTGATCGGCTTCGACCTGGACAACTTCGCCGCCAGCGTCCGCACCCTGTTCGCGCCGCCGGACGGGGCGGGGGTGGACGCGGCGGAGGCGCTGGCCGACGGGCATGTGGTGGCAGCGCTGGCGACGGGCGCGGTGGTGGAGTTGGCCCCGTCCGGCGGCGGCCTGGCCGTGGCGAGGTCGTTCACGTCGCTGACCGGCATCCCGTCGGACCCCAGCGCCCTGGCGGTGCTGCAAGGCGAGGCGGGTTTGCAGGTGCTGGTGACCACGTCGGGCGGGGACCGGGTGTTCGTCTTCGGCATCCCCGGCCTGCCGGAGTCGCCGCCGCTGCCTCCGGCGGAGGCGCCGACCGTCCCCACGGTGGAGGTGACGCCGCCGTCGGAGGGGTCGCTGACGCTGATCGTCACGCTGGTCTCCGGCCCCCTGCCCGCCGCCGGCCCCCTGGTCGTCGCCGGAGGGCCGGTCGCCGACGTGCCGGCCGCCGACGCGCCGGCCGCAGCCGTGGCGGTGGCCAGGGGCGCCGACCCGACCGGGGGCGGCGGCGAGGACGAGGATGGGGAGGGGCCGGCGATCGACGTGCCGGGGGACGGCAGGCCGGGGCCGAGCCAGGAAGGGATCGACGTGCAGGAGCAGTTGCGGAAGATCGAGCTGTACCAGCCGACGCCGAATCCGGACCGCAAAGGTCCGATGTCGTGGCGGTTGCCGGAACGGGGGGAGGAGTTCTTCGCGGCGTCGGCGCGGGTCGCCGACGTCGTGTTCGCGTTACCGCCGGCGACGTGGGACGGCGAGTGCGCGCGCGTGTTGGCGCTGGCGCTGTTGGGATCGGCGTTGTGCCCCTGTTTAGCCGCGACCCGCAGGGGAGCGCTGTCGCGTCGCCCCGCGGACGACGAACGCACCCCCGATTAACCGCCCGCTAACCGCTAACCGCCCTAACCGCCCGCTAACCGCCTAACCGCCCGCCCTGCGGGTCGCGGCTAAACGGGTTGGTCGTCCACGACGATCGTGCGCCGGATCTCGTCGGTCTTGAATCCGAGCGCCATCGGCCGGGACACGCCCGGCAGCACCGCGACGTCGTACAACTCGCGCACCATCCCCTCGACGCGCAGCCAGTGGGCCACGTCGCCGCTGCGCAGGTCGATCACCTGCAGCCCGCACCGCGCCTCCGCCCCGCGCCTCACCAACTCCCCTTCCAGGGCCAGTCCGCCGAACGTCTTGTCGTGCCGCGGCCGCGACAGGCCCACCACCGCGTAGTCGCCCCGGAAGGCCAGCCCGCGCAGGTAGCCGGGGCAGAACGTCAGCGGCTCGAACGCCCCGCCCGTCGGGTCGACGCTCCCCAGCGTGCCGGCCCCGGAGTTCAGCAGCCAGACGCGGCCCCGGTAGACGCGCGGCGAGTGCGGCATGGAGAGCCCGGCGGCGACGACCCGGCCGGCCGGCACTTCGAGGAGGCAGCCGCCGTCCTGGCGCCGGTCCCTCCAGCCGTCGACCACGTCGCTGGCGCTGACCACGGTGACGTAGCGCGGCCGTCCGTCCTCCAGGGCCAGCCCGTTGAGGTGGCAGCGGTCCTCGGCGGCGAGCTTGCTCAGGAACGGGGGCCGCCACAGCGGCGTGAAGCTATAGCGCGGGCTGAACGTCGCCAGGCAGCCGAACAGCGTGGCGACGAACACCACGCGGCCGTCCGCGTCCACGGCGACGTCATGCACGTCGAGGTCGCCGGTGGTGTAGCCGACGCGGGGTACGTAGAGGCGGTCGTGACCCTGGTGCGTCGCCCCCGGCCGCAGGGCGTTCTCGAAGCGCCAGAGCTGGTACTGCGTACTCAGCCACAGGGTCTGGCCGTCGGCCCACAGGCCCATCGCCCGGCTGAAGGTGCGCTCGAACACGGCCAGCGCGCCGTCCGGGCGGCAGCCGAGTAAGAACAGTTTGCCGGTCTGATAGGTAGTGAAAGCGAGGCTGACCCGTTGTTCGGCGAGCCAGCCGGCGAGGTGGGGCGAGCCCGTCACCTCGATCCAGGGGGCGTCCGGGGCGGGTTCGCCGCCGGGGGTGTCGTCGCTCATGGGCCGGTGCCTCGTCCCGCGCGAGTCGCAACATGGGCCGGGGATCACTTTAGTCTACTTATCCTTCCTCTGCTTTGGCCACACGGCCTAGCCACGATTCGACAATCCCGTTATCGTTCCGGCGTACAATGTAAGGGAAGGGAGTCGCAGCTCCCCGGCCTGCGAGGAAGAATATGTCATCGAGCCGGAAGGCAGGGCGTGCGATGAAGAACGGGTCGGTCACCGTCGAGGAGAACGTCCCGCGGGTTAACGCGGCCGTCAACGCGGCCGACCCGCGCGTGGCGGTCCTGGAGGACCGGGTGCGGCGGCTCGAGGACGTGGTGGCGTCGCTGCAAGACACGCGGCAGATGGAGGCGCGCGTCATCGAGGGGTTGGCGTCGCGCGTCTCCCGCGGCGGCTCCAACGGGTTGCGCGAGTCGGCCGGCCTCATCATCGACGCCGGCCGTCACCTGCTGCCCGCCGCCGTCGGCGCGCTGAAGGAGGGCGCCGACGCCGCGGACGCCCAGGCCGACACGGCGGCGGTCTCCGCGCGTCGGCCCTGGCTGCTCTTCGAGGTCTACGCCGAGTTGCGGGCCATGCTGCGCATGTACGTCGACCCGCGCTACCGCCTGGGCTGGCAGGGGCGCACGCTGCCGCTGCTCCTCGTCGCCGCCATCGCGACGTCGTGGGTCTGGCTGCCCGGGACCTCCATCCTTCCGGGCTTCGTGTCGACGCTGTACATGAAAATCTTCGACCTGGCGCTGGCGTTCGTGCTGTGCAAGGTGGTGCATCGCGAGGTGACGCGCTACCGCGCCACGTCGCCGGACCTGCCGGCGTCGCTGCGGCTGTGACGACTGTCTCCCCTCTCCCCAAAGGGGAGAGGGGAGTAAAGATTGCGGGAGGTTATTGCCAACAATGATCCGTCTCGGCGTCAACATCGATCATGTGGCGACGGTGCGCCAGGCGCGCAAGGCGGCGGAGCCCGACCCGGTCGCCGCCGCGGTGCTGGCCTTGCTCGGCGGCGCCGACGGCATCACCGTCCACCTGCGCGAGGACCGGCGACACATCCAGGACCGCGACGTCCACCTCCTCCGCCAGGTCGTCACGTCGCGCCTCAACCTCGAACTGGCCACGGCCGACGAAATCGTCGACATCGCCTGCGCCCTCAAGCCGGACGAGGCGACCCTCGTCCCCGAACGCCGCCAAGAACTGACGACGGAAGACGGACTCGACGTCGCGGCCAACGAGGCGGCCGTCGCCAAGGCGGTCAAACGTCTTCGCGGAGCCGGCATCGAGGTGTCGCTGTTCCTCGACCCCGATCCGCGGCAGATCGAATTCGGCAAGCTGCTCGGCGTCCAGGCCGTCGAGATCCACACCGGACGCTACGCCGAGGCGCGCGCCGCCGAGGACGTGGCCCGCGAACTGGCGGCGCTCCAGGACGCCGCCGCCTTCGCGCGCGCAATGGGACTGCACGTCCACATGGGGCACGGGCTCAACTACGTTAACGTCAAGGCGGTGGCGCGCGTCGCGGGGGTCGAGGAACTGAACATCGGACACAGCATCGTGTCGCGCGCCGTCCTCGTCGGCATGGAGCGCGCCGTGCGCGAGATGAAAGAGGCGATGCGTGTGATTTAAGGGCCGCTTGCGGCTTCGCAAGGTTGCGAAGCCGCAAGCGGCTTGTCAGGCCGCGCTCGACACCCCGACGAGGGTGAGCACGATGCCGAGCATCGCCTTAGCGTCGCCGGCCTTCACTTCGACGGGGCGCGTCACCGTCCAGTGATTGCTCGAATCCTTGGCCAGCTTCGCCGCCGCGCCGGGCTTGGTGTCGGCGGGGAAGAGCAGCAGCACGGCCGGGTGCGTGCCGCCGCTGGCCTTGGCGCTTTTCTCCTGCAACAGCTTCGGCATCAGCGGCGCCGGGTCCTTGTCGTCCGCCGCCGGCACCAGCAGGCAGAACTCGTTGTTCGGCGCCGTGCCCATGTGGTCGCCGTCGGACGGCTGGAAGCCGAGCCGCAGCGTGTAGACGCCTTCCTTGATCTTCTGCTTGCGGTAGTCGTTCAACGCCTTCTCGATTTTGATGGCGCCGAGCAGGGTCGTCTCTTCCATCTCGCGGTACGTCAGGCCGTTCTTGACCTGAACCGGAGTCGCTTTGGCCGGCACTTCCTTGCGGAACCAGACCTCGCACAGGGCGTTGCCCTTGGCATCGAGGAGTTGCACCGTCTTGGTATCGAGCAACGCGCCGACGGCGCCGCTCAACTCCTTGGGCGCCGGGGTGATGCCTTCCTTGATGGTGAACGGACCCTGGGCGCGAACGGGCGCCGCCCAGGCGCCGACCAGGGCGAGGCCGAGGACGACCCGGCCGAGGGGACGAGGAATCATGTCGCGGGTCTCCGGGGCTGGTGCGTTAGCGAATCTCGAACGAACCCACATAAGCGCCGCGGCGCTCGCTCTCTTTCCAGGTCTGGTTGAAGCCCTTGCCGTCGTAGCCGTGTTCGGTGGCGACGGCGGCCTTGGCCGTCACGTTCTTCACCAGCGGCGGGTAGAACGGCGCCTCGTTGCCGCACTTCTTATCGTGGACCGGGTCGATGCAGCGCGTCTCGACCTTGGCGGAGCCGGCCTTGAGGCGGGCGCAGCCGTTCTCCTTGCACGGGCACAGGTCCATGTCGATGGCGGCGGTCTGCACCGCGACGACGTTCTTGAGCAGGTCGCCGCCCTGCTCCTTGGCGAGGCGGACGAGGGCGTCGCGCTGGAGCGAGTCGGCCTTCTTGTCGACGATCAGGACGGCGCGGGCGGTGCCAGTCTGCTTGAGGCCGAGCGTGTCGCTGGCGACGACGACGGCGACGACCGACAGCCCGTCGAGTTTGACGTGGTCGACCGTGCCCTTGTCGACCTTCCAGCCGAGGACGGCCTGGTGGCCGCTCAGGTTCATCTCGGCGTTGGCGAAGCAGGGGCCGGTGTAGACGTCGCAGGTACGGCATTCGACGTACTGCCCGGTGATGTTGGCGGCGCCGGCGGGCAGGGTGACGGCGAGGAGGGCGAGGAGGGTGAGGGTAAGGCCGCGCGTCATGATACAAAAACCTCTCGTGTGGGGGGAGAAGTGGCGGGACGACGGAATCGACTCACGAATCATTGTCGAAGCCAGACGCGGCGCCGTCAAGACGGAACCTCCTTGTCCGGCGCTTCGTCGCTCGTTAGGCTGAAGCCATGACGGCGCGTCGTCGCGCCCCGCGCGGCCTCGGGAAAGACGATCATGACGATAACCTTCGCGTGCGATTGCGGCCAGCGGCTCCAGGCGAACGAGGAGCAGGCCGGCCAGCGCATCCGCTGTCCCAAGTGCAACAGCGAGAGCGTCGTACCCACGGCGTCGGCCGACCACGCCGTGCGAGCCGCCCCTCCCCGTCCCTCGCGGCGGGACGAAGACGAGGAGGAGGAGGAGGCGACAGGCCGGTCGCGACGCCGTGCCTGGGGCGACGACGAGGACGACGAGGACGACGGCCCGCGCGGGCGGGCGCCGCGCACCAGCGGCAAGGCGATCACGGCGTTCGTGCTCGGCCTGCTGTCGTTCTGCCTGTGGATCTTCGCCGGCATCCCGGCGATCGTCTACGGCATCCTCGGCCTGCGCGACATCGGCGCCAGCCGCGGCCGTCTGAAGGGTCAGGGACTGGCCATCGCGGGCATGATTTTGGGCGGCGTGGCGATGCTCCTCGCGGTCCCCTTCCTCCTCATCGCCCTGTTGGTCCCGGCGGTGCAGAAGGTGCGCGAGGCGGCGGGCCGGACGGCGGATACGAATAATCTGAAGGCGATGGCCCTCGCGATGCACAACTATCACGACGCCACCGGCACCTTTCCCACCGACGCCGCGATCCGCGACAAGAACGGTAAGCCGCTGCTGAGCTGGCGCGTGGCCATCCTCCCTTACCTCGGGCAGGACGGCCTGTTCCGCCAATTCAAGCTCGACGAGCCGTGGGACAGCCCGCACAACAAGAGCCTCCTCCCGCTCATGCCGAAGGAGTACGCCTTCCCCGGCGAGGCGCAGGAATTGGCTCAGGGCCTGACGCACTACCGCGTCTTCGTCGGCCCGCAAACGGCGTTCGCGCCGGGGCAGCGCTCCAGCATCCCGGCCATCACCGACGGCACGTCGAACACGATCATGATCGTCGAGACGGCGGACGCGGTGCCGTGGACCAAGCCGGACGAGGTCGTTTACGACCCCAAGGCTCCGCTGCCGAAGTTCGGCCATCCGGGAGGCTGGTTCAACGTCGCGCTGTTCGACGGGTCGGTGCGGCGCGTCCCCGTCGGCATCGACGAGGCGACGCTGCGGGCGCTCATCACGGCGAACGGGGGCGACGTGGTGCGGCCGAACTGGTGAGGCCGGCAGCGCGTGGCCAAGTACCTTGGAAGTATTCTCAAAGTCGCCAGCGATCTAGCGGCGGCGCCCGAGGAGAATCTCCCCTTGACGCTGGCGAGCCGACCGCCAGAATAACCTTGTAAAGAGGTTGGCACTCCGTTGCCAACCGACTCCAACACGACCGAAGCATGAGCGGCGTTAAGAAGGCCCCAAGGATTTCCCCAAGCTCCAGGGGATCGACACTAACGCAACACGAACCGCACTCGAGCCGGAGTGGCGGAATTGGCAGACGCGCCAGGTTGAGGGCCTGGTTGCCTTTACTGGCAGTGCAGGTTCAAGTCCTGTCTCCGGCACCTTGATGTGAAAGGACTTACGGCGATGAGTTGTAAGTCCTTTTTCGTCACGCCCGCCGCCGCGGTGGGCAATTAGTGGGCAACAGGGCGCTTACATGGGCGTTACGCTGATGACCTGTCCAGGTCGGAGGCGGATGACGGACGGGTCGGCGGCGTGGGCGCGAGGCGTCGCCCCCCTGATCGCCCGGGCCTTGGTGGAGGGCATTCCCCTCGTCGGCGTGGAAGTCGCCTTTGACCACTACGGCGTCAGCAGAATTTGGCAGCGGCTGGGCCAGAGCGCGACAAAGACAACTTTTCTGAACGAGCCCCGTCCTATCTCGGCCATTCAAGCAACAGCCCGAACGGAAGGCAAAGGAACAATTGTGAAAATTGATGCGCCCCCTTAGTGGGTCCTTTTTGAGCCGCTGTCTGCTGAACGTCCTATATTCGGTGTCGGAATTCTACCGAGGAAAGGACGGCCTCGACAAAAATCGTTTCATTGAGTCCCCTCCTAGCCGTGAGCGTGGTCGATTTCGGCCTGGCCCGCCGCACCGAGGGCGGGCGGTTGCCGTCGCTCACGGAGACCGGGGCGTTTCTCGGCACCCCCAGCTACGCGGCCCCCGAGCAGGTGACCGGCGAACGGGGATGTCCGGCCGCTCCGTGTACAAGTCAGCGAATTGCCGATCGCCCAGCAGGCCGGTCGCGCCGGGCGGGAGGCGGGAGGCGGCACGGCGTTTGCGGCCCGGTTGAGACCAAGGATACGAACTCGACTGGGGCGCCACGTCGGCCGCCCCGGCAAACCCTTTCCCGGTGCGCCGGAGGAGGACGCGAATGAAGATCACCTCGCTGGAAGACCTCATGATTGAGCAGCTGCGCGACCTGTACAGCGCGGAGACGCAACTCGTGAAGGCGCTGCCGAAGATGGCCAAGAGCGCGACGTCGGCCGAGTTGCGCGCCGGCTTCCAGGAACACCTGGAGCAGACGAAGGGCCACGTGCAGCGCCTGGAGCAGATCTTCGACCAACTCGGGGCCAAGGCGAAGGGCAAGAAGTGCGCGGCGATGGAAGGGCTCGTCGAGGAGGGCAAGGAGTTGATGGACGAGGACATCGCGGGCGCGGTCCTCGACGCCGGCCTGATCTGCGCCGCCCAGAAGGTCGAGCACTACGAGATCGCCAGCTACGGCTGCGTGGTGACGTGGGCGCGTCAACTCGACGAGGAGGAGATCGCCGACCTCCTCCAGAAGACGCTCGACGAGGAGAAGGAGACGAACGAGCGCTTGACGCAACTCGCCGAGAGCACGGTCAACGCCGAGGCCGAAGAGGGTGAAGAGGACGAAGAGGCGGCGATGAAAGGCCCGGCGCGCGGCGCCAAGGGGGGCTCTTCTCGCACGCCGCGCCGCTGATGCGAGCGGCCTGTTCGTCCGAGCCGCGCACGGAGCGTATTCGCGGAGTA
>JBBROG010000021.1:0-50305 GCA_038229635.1 Gemmatales bacterium | reverse complement strand
CGCCTCGGCCACGGCGAGGCCCGACTGACAGTGGACGTTAGTTCACATGATCTGTTGCCGCAAAGCCTTTGATACCTTGGGTTTACAACCATGTTGGAAGCCCTGCCCCGAAGGGGTTACATCCCAAAGCCGGGGGTCGCGTACTCGCGCACCCCCGGACTACTTGGTCTTGTCCGCCGGATCCTCGGCGAGCCACTCCAGGCCGTTCTTCCGCAGGAAGGTCAGGATCTCGTCCCGGTGCGTGTAATACGCCTTGCCGTCGCCGGAGCCGCTGGCGAGGCCGAGGACGCGGCCGCGCCGGTCGAGGAGCGGTCCCCCGGAGCGCCCTTTCGTCCCCGCGCGACCCGCTTCCCAGCAGCGGACGCTCGCCTCCGCCCCCGGCTTGCGAAGGCGGCGCACCCCGCGCAGCGTCTCCACGAGGCAGGACGGGCCGCGCTCGGCCACGCAGCCCACGGAGAGCGCGGGCAGGTCCTTGCCCGTCGGCAGGTCCGACGCCGGGCAGAGCGGCAGCGACCCCGGCAGGGCGTCGCGCGTCGCGACGCGGACCACGGCCAGGTCGGACTCGGCCGCGCGGGCGACGACTTCGGCGGAGCGGTAGACGGCCGCCGGCTTCGGGAACGAGTCGGCCGTGAAGGTGGCTACTTCCACGCGGGCGGCGTCGCCGACGACGTGGGCGGCGGTCAGCAGGTAGAGGTGCGGGCCGCTCCGCCGCAGCAGCACGCCGCTGCCCTGCGTCTCGGTCGCGGGGTTCTGAACGCGGACCGTCGCCGTCACGGCGCGGACCTGGACGTCTTTCGGAAAGTCCTTGGAGTCGACCGTGTCGACGTCCGCCGCGGCGAACAGGACCAAGAGGAGCGATAGCATGGGATCTCTCGCGTTCAAGGCCGGCGGCGTCGCCGGCGGACCACGGCCAGAGCCGCCAGCAGCACGACGACGAGGATCGCCGTCGCCTGCCACGAGCGTTCTCCCGTCAGGCCGTAGAAGACGAGCTTAACGTACTCCGTCGCGTAAGTCGCGACGCCCCCTTCGTGCCGCCACCAGTCGTCGGGGCCGAAGTCGTCGTCCGGCGCGGCGACGAAGTGGACCTGGCTCATCCGCTGCCCCAGCGCGCGGCGAAAGAGCATGCGGGCGCGGCGCGTGTGCGACGGGTTGGTGACGATAGCGACGGTCGCCGACGGCTCGGCGTCGAGGAAACGGGCCAGGGAGCGGGCCTCGTCGCGCGTGGAGTCGACCTCGTCGGGCAGGGTGGCGAGGGCGCCGTCGGGGACGCCGCGGGCGAGGAGAATGCGCCGCGTCAGGTCCGCCTCTGTGAGAGTGATTTCGTCTTCTTGATCCGGCGAGCGGCGGACGCGGGACAGTAAGACGCGGCGGGCCAGGCCGGCGCGGACTAGGGCGGCGGCAGCGAACGGCCGCGTTTCCGTCCCCCCGCCGAGAATCAGCACGAAGTCGACCGCGTGCGGCGGCTCCGACACGTCGAGAAAACGCGCCGCTCCCGCGAGCAGCGGTGCCCGCGCCAGCCAAAGCAGGGCGAGGAGTCCGGCGACGACGGCCAACCGGAGCGGCCAGCGACGGCGTGCGAGCGGGTCACGACCCAAGGAAGTCCCTCTCGTAGTCTTCGGGACTCCGGAACGGACGGCCCGCCTCGTCCTCGCCGGCGACGACGACGTAGGCCAGGCCGAGGAAGCGCGTGAACACGTCGATGACCGCGTGCGGGTCGTGCCACCAGGTCGTTTCGTCGAAGCGACTGTTCGCGACGCCGACCACGCGGACCCGCGCCGCCTCCGGGCCGAGGACGCGGTCGAGGATGATCCGCATCCGTCGTGTCTGGAAGCGGTCCGTCAGGACGACGACATCGCCGGGGTTGTCCCTCAGCCAGTCGCGCAGGGCGCGAGCCCAGTCCCAGGTTGTCCGGGACGTGCGCGCGGGAAGGACGTGAATGGCCGTCGGGGGCACGCCGCGGGCTTCGAGGGTGTGGCGGTCGCGCTCGGCGTCGGACGTTCGGGCGCCGACGCTCTCGCCCCGCTGCGGGGAGATCTCGAACAACACCACGCTGACCCCCGGCGCCGCCTCGACGCGGGCGACGAGGTCGGAGTAAGCGTGGCGGCGTTCCCCGTCCGACAGCGCCACTCGGGGGGCCGTCGCGCCGCGCTCCTCGCGGACGAGCAGCCCGGCCAGCCTCGTCAGGAGCGGGGCGCGGCCGAGGAAGACGGCCAACAGAAGTACGACGAACAGGAGCCAGCGACGCGCCCGGCGGGACCGGGGCGCCGGGGCCGCGTGTTGAGTCAGGCCCTCGCCCTTGACGCCGAGGAACTGCCGATAAGCGTCGAGTACCTGCGGGCCGAGGCGGTCGCGGTGGAAGTCGCGGACCGCCGTCGCCCGTGCGGCGAGGCCCAGTTCCCCGCGGCGCGGGGCGTCGGCGGCGAGATCGACGAGGGCCGCGGCGAGGGCGGCGGGGTCGCCGGGCGGGACGCCGACGGCGTCGCGGTCGTGCTCGAACAACTCGGCCGCGCCTCCCGCGCGGGCGACGACGACGGCTCGGGCGCAGGCCATCGCCTCGACGATGGTGCGGCCGAACGGCTCGGGGAGCGTGCTGGCGTGGACCACGACGTCGAGGGCACGATACACCGGAGCGGGGTCGTCCTGGAAGCCGACGAAGCCGAGCCGCCCGGCGGCGAGCAGGCCGCTCCCCCGCGCGCGCAACTCGTCGAGGGACCACTGCGAGCCGCCGGTCTGGTAGATCGGTCCGCCGACGACGTAGAAACGGAGACGGCCGCCGGCGGGCGCGGCGGCGGCGCGGGCGGCGGCGGCGAGGAAGACGTCGTGCCCCTTCCAGCGCGCGAAGGTGGCGACGAGGCCGACGCGCACGACGTCCGGCGGCGCGGGCGGCAGGCCGGCGAGGGCGTCGAGGCGGGCGCCGTCGCCGGGGCCGGGGACGAAGTGGTCGGTGTCGATGGCGTTGTGAACCACGACGATGGGAAGGGCGCCGAGGACGGGCCGCGCGTCGTCGGCGACGGCGCGCGAGATGGCGACGGCTCCGGCGGCACGCCGCGCCACCCGGACGAGGAGGCGCGACATCAGCGGGCGGCTCCGCAGGAAGTCGTGCAGGTGCCAGACCACCGGCACGGGCGGACGAGCCAGACTCGCCAGCAGGTGGAACTTCATACTGTTGGAGTGAATAATATCGGGCCGCAGTCGCGCGACGAGGGCGCGGAGGCGGCGGACGCAGCGCCACGTCCCCCAGGCGGCGGCCGGCCCGTCGCGCATCAATCCGAGGGCGGCACGCCAGCGCCCCCGGCCGCGCAGCCCGCTGTCTCCCAGCCGCGCCAGCCCGTCGGGCAGCGCAAGGGGCATGACGCGGACGCCCAGCGCCGCCGCTCGCTCGGTGAGCGGCCCGGCGCCGGGGGCGGCGAGGTACAGTTCGGCGCCCGGCTCCGCGCGGCGCAGCGACGCCAAGACGTCGAGGAGCATGCGCTCGGCGCCGCCGGCGCCCGATGCCGCGTTCAGGAAGAGGATGCGCAAGCAAACACTCGCGAAGAAGTCACAGGAGGCGCCGATACGCCTCGGCGATGGTCCGGGCGTGAGTTGCCCAGGTGAAGCGGCTCGCTTGGGCGAGGCGGTCGGCTCGCGGCGGGGCGGCCGGGTCGCCGAGGAGCCGGTCCACGGTCGCGGCCCAGGCCGGCACGTCGGCGACGGGGCAGTAAACGGCGGCTTCCCCGCCCGCCTCGCGCAGGGCGGCGAGGTCGCTGGCGACGACGGCGGTCCCGCAGGCGAGGGCCTCGATTACCGGGAGGCCGAACCCTTCCGCCTCGCTGGGCACGAGGACGAGCGCGGCGGCGCGGTACAGGGCGGCGAGGGCGACGCGGTCGAGGCCGGTCAAATGGACGACGCGGCCGGCAAGGCCGAGGCGCTCGATCCGCTCGCGGTGCTCGAGCGCCCACGCGCCGCCGGCCTTGACGAGCCACAGGTCGGGGCGGCTCGCCCGCACCGCGGCGAAGACGTCGAGAAGGACGTCGATGCGCTTGCGCGGAATACAACTGCCGACGTGGAGCAGGAACGGCGCCCCGTCGAGGCGGGCGAGGGCGGACGGCGGCGCGGCCCCTTCGGACGGATCGGGAGAAAACTCCTCGCTCGTGCCGTAAGGGGCGTGGACGAGTCGGCCGACGTCAACCAGGCCGTGGCCCTCGATCTGCCGCCGAACCGCGAGCGTGCTGTGAAAGACGACGGCGGCCTTTTTCAGACCACGCAGGGTCCGGCGGGCCAGGGCTCGGAACCAGAGCGGCCGCGGCTCGGCCTCCGGCTCCAGGAGACAGCGGAAGGCGTCGAGGTCGTGGCAGTAGACGCCGGTGCGCGTCGGCGGCAATTCGTGGACGAGCTGGGCGTAGCTGTGGTCGCAGACGTGGAACAGGTCAAACTCCCCCCGCCGACTTCGCAGATGACGGGGATAATCGCGGTAGCGGTTGAGGAAGCGGTCGGCGTTCAAGGCGAAGCGCGACGAGCCGACGAGCGGCAGCCGCGTGGCGCGGCGGCGGAAGGGAGGGCAGAGGCGCTCGGCGTCGAAGTCGCTCCCCCGGTCGCCCCGCAGAGCTTGGAGCAGCATCTCCGCGGCGAGATCCATGCTCGGCCATCCCTCCTCGGGATAGTCGAACAGAAGGGCGAGACGAGGTGACATCGTGCCGAGGCTCAAGGGGTCCGGTGATCCAGGATTTGCCCGAAGAAGTCGAGGTACTGTCGGGCGATGACGGGCCAGGCGTAAGCGTCGCGCGCGCGTTGGAGTCCTCGTTCCGCCATTTCGCCCCGCCGCGCCGGACTTTCGAGGAGGGCGGCGAGGCCGTCCCGCCACCCGGCCTCGTCGGCCTCGCCGACGACCAGGCCAATGCCGTCGACGACGTGGGGGATCTCGCCGGAGTCGCTGCCGACGACGGGCACGCCACACGCGAAGGCCTCGATGATCATGCGGCCGAACTGCTCGCGCCAGCGCGGCGTCGTCCGGCTGGGGGCGCACAGCACGTCCATCGCCGCCAGGTAACGCGGCACCTCCGCGTGGCGAACATTCGTGCAGACGCGCACCCGGCCGGGGTGCTTGGCAGCCCAGTGGTGGATGCGTCCCTCGAGCGGACCGGCGCCCAGGATAAGGGCACGCCAGGGCGTCGCTAGCCCGGCGAGGACGCGCATCAGCAGGTCGACGCCTTTCTCCGGCACGAGCCGGCCGAGGAAGCCGACGACCGCCGGCCCCCCTTCCTCCCAGCCCAATTCCCGGCGGACGGCGCGTCCGGCCTCGCGGTCGGGGCGAAACGTGGCCAGGTCGACGCCCAGGGGGATGCGGCTCATGGGTTTGTCGGCGTACCCTTCCCGCTTGGCCAGGTTCCCCGCGACGGTGGTCCCGCTACAGACCCAGCCGGCGGCGCGGCTCATGGCGTACCTCTCCGCCCAGTTGAACGGCGGGGGGTAGCGCTTGGGGAGGCTCTGGGCCGTGCGATAAACGAGCGGCGTCCCCTCCGCCGTCCACCAGGCGACCTGAGCGCCGGCCAGGACGTAAGGCTCTTCCCAGCAGTGGACGACGTCCCAGCCCTGGCGCAGCAGGTTCCGCAGCCGGCGGCCGTAGAAGAATACGTGGACGTGGCGCGTCAGGTAGGCGGGTAGCGGCACCAGGGGGCAGGGCTCGTCCGGGTGGACCTCCAGCGTGTGCGGCCAGAGGTCGCGGAGGCCGTGAAAGTAGAGCGGCGCAGCGGCGGTGACGTCCCAGGCGTCGCCTCCTACGAGCGACATCTCGTGGGCCAGGCGGCGGTTAGCCGAAACGACATAGGAGTGTCCCAAGGACAAAAGTCGGCGAGCAGGGGGCATTTCTCTTCCCGAACAGCCTTGATCTTTCGAAGTGGGGCGGGGCGGCGACAGTGCGCGAACGTCTTCGGTCGCGGCGGGGTGTCAGACCTGTCGTGGGCGCGCGGATCAAACCAAGACATATAACACCAAACCTGGCGCAAGGTTGCAGGAATTCGACACGGGACCATTTGGCTCCGCCGTCAGCCGGACCCTGGTGCGGTCGTCAGGCCGGTAAGAGGGCCTCGAAAAAGTCGAGGTACTGTCGCGCGACGACGGGCCAGGCGTAGAGGGCGTGGGCGCGCTCCAGGCCCCGCCGGGCCAGTTCCGCCCGCCGCGCCGGGCTCTCGAGCAGCCCCGCCAGCGCGCCGCGCCAGCCCGCCTCGTCGTCCTCGCCGACGACCAGGCCAGCGTCGGCGACGACGTGGGGGATCTCGCCGGAGTCGCTGCCGACGACGGGCACGCCGCACGCGAAGGCCTCGACGATCATGCGGCCGAACTGCTCGCGCCAGCGCGGCGTCGTCCGGCTGGGGGCGCACAGCACGTCCATCGCCGCCAGGTAACGCGGCACCTCCGCGTGGCGAACATTCGTGCAGACGCGCACCCGGCCGGGGTGAAGCGAGGCCCAGGTCCGTAACTCCTTTTCGAGCGGCCCCGCGCCGACGAAGAGGGCGCGCCAGGGCGAGGGGAGGCTTTCCAGGACGCGCATGAGGAAGGGGACGCCTTTTTCAGGGACGAACCGTCCCAAATAGCCGACGACGGGGGGTCCGTCTTCTTCCCAGGCCAACTCGCGGCGGGTCGCGTGACGGGCGGCGGCATCGGGCTGGAACGCCTGGAGGTCGACACCAGGCGAGATGACCCGCGACGGCTTCTCCCGGTAGCCGGCGCGCGCCTGCAGGTTAGCGGCCACACTTTGACCGAACCCGATCCACGCCGACGCACGGCGGAGCGAGGCGCGCTCGAACCAGCTAAAGGGAGGGGGGTACTGCTTGGGGAGGTTCTGGAAGGTGGCGTACACCAACGGCGTCGGGCGCGGCAACCACCAGGCCACTTGGCAGCCCGCGAGCACGAACGGTTCCTCCCAGCAGTGAACCATGTCCCACGGCCGAGCCAGAATCCTTCTCAGTTCTCGCCCGTAGAAGAAGCCGTGAACGACGTTCGTCAGGTAGGCGCGCACGGGGACGACGGCACAGGGCTCGCCCTCGGTCGGCTCAAGGGAAACGGGGCGCAAGTCGCGGAGGCCGTGGAAATAAGTGGGGGCGACGGCCGTCACCTCCCAGCGGTCTTTCCCGGCTCGCGCCAATTCATGAGCCAGCCGCCGATTGAGCGTGACGACGTAGGAATGGGCGAGCGTCAGGAGTTTGCGGGTGGGCACGAGCCAACCTTCGTCGCGCGAGCGACAACGAGGACGGTCCGGCGTGGCGGCACATCCTTCGGGCGACGAGTTTGGGGACCTCGGCGGGAGACAGGGGGTACTGCGGTCGCGAGTCGTTCTCCCGGCCACCTCCCGGGAGGGACGCGGCGGCGGTAAGGTCGGAGATTATGGTATTACCTGGCGCGGTTCCTGTCGCAAGGATGCCTCTTTTGTGACGTGTCGCCAGTGATGGTGTACGTCGACCGCTGGCGTGGCGCGGTTCCTGTCGCAAGGATGCCTCTTTTGTGACGTTCCCCTGTCGGGCCGCGGAGAGCCCGATCCGGTCCCGACGCTATGCTTTTTTGGGGTCTTGTACAGGAGTCGCTTTTTGCAATTTGGGGCCATTTCGCAACGCCCCGACCTCCTAGGACGTTAGAAGGCGGCGCATCTCTCGGACAACGATTTCGGGAGAAAAATGCGACTCGTAAAAGGACGCGGCCCGGCGCCCCAGCAGCGCACGTTCTTCGGGCGCACCCAACAAGGCCTCGGCTGCGGGCACCATCCCGGCCAGCCCGTCATCCGGGACGAACAGGACGGCGTCGGTATCAAGGAAGACCGAATCGGTGAGCCGGCCGACCGTCGTTACGATGGGCCGGCCGAGCGCCAGGCCAGCCATCAAACTGCCGCGGCGCGAGCAAGCCCCGTCGGGGTAGGGTTGTAGGAGCAGGTCACAGACGGCGAGGTGTTCGCTCGCCTCTCCCGACGGGAGGCCGCCGGTGGCAACAAGGCGGCCGACGAGGTCGGGGTGGTCCCGCGTCAAACGGTCGGCGAACCCCGGGCCGTTGCGGCCGACCAGCAGGCCCACGCGGCCCCGGTCGCGGGCGAGCAGGGGCGGCAAAACACCGGCCACCATCGAGGCGATGGAGGGCTCGTAGGTGCCGAAGTGTCCGACGAGGGCGGCGTTCGGGCCGGGCGTGAGGCGGCCCCTTAGCTCTCGGCAGCGGCCGGGGTCGGGGCGGGCGTCAAGGTTGCTCGGGACGGGCAGCCAGTGGCACGGCGGCAGCGACGGGGCGAGACGCCGCAGGAGCGGCTCCCACTGCTCGATCGAGACGAAGACGCGGGCCGCCGAGCGGGCAAGCACCGCCGCCATGACGCGGGTGACGCCGGCGAGCAGAGTGTGCCTGGGCGGCTGGCCGCGGCGGAAGGGGAAGGCGACCTCGTGGAACATCACCCAATACCTCCGGCGCCGGCGAGCCGCCAGCCAGAGGCAAAGGGGCAAATTCATCGCCTTCATGCCGAAGGCGTGAGGGGTGTACTGCACGACGACCTGAACGGGTCCCGGCAGGCGGGCGAGGTGTCGGTCCAGCGCGAGGAGAGAGCGCGGCCCGAAGAGGTCGGGTAGGCGGTGAAGTCGGACGCCAGGCTCCTCCGCAGTCGTGCCGTCGTAGGCGCTGGCGAAAACGTGAACCTCGTCGCCGGCGGCGGCGAGGCCGCGGGCGACGAGGCGCGTGTAGTCGGCGACGCCGCCGGGTTGCGGGGGATATTCCCCGGTTATAAAGGCCCAAATCGACAAGAGGACCTCGGTACGCGTGTCTGACCGGGCGCGGCCGCGCCTCGCCGCCGCGGCCGCGCCTCGCCGCGCGTCAAACGCACGGCCCTTCAAGGGACCGGGCCGACCTCAACCTCAGGTAGGGGCACGGCGTTCGGAGGTCGGTAAGCGATCCGCGACGAAAACACTTGTGACGGGCGCTCCACGAACCGGTGCGCGCCCAGCGCGACGACCAAGGCCGTGCCGAATGCCGCCGCGAGCACCGCGTAACGCCCCCCGGCCGAGTCGGTCAGTTTGACCCCCAGATTGATGACCGCGCCGCCGAGGAGGGCGTGGAAGAGGTACAGCGAATAAGAGATTGCGCCGAGCCGATTCAGGAGAGGGTGGCCGACGTCCACCCACGCAATGAGGCAGGCCGTGCCCAGGGACGCCACTACGCAGGACCAACCCCCGCACGAGTAGCACAGGGCACCGAGTCCCAGCAGTACGGCGGGGAAGAGGCGCCGGCCGACCAGGCCCGCCCGGTAATAAAATACGCCCAAACCACACAGGAAAAGAGGAAGATAACCCGGAAGGTACGTCTTTTCGGGAAGAAGCGGCCCCAGCAACGCCGCTCCGGCGAGGGCGGCGCTGCTCGCCCAGCGCACGCCCGCGCGGCGGTGGCCCAGCAGGGGAAAGGCGAGGCCCATGAGGAGGTAGAATTGAAACTCGATCGCCAGCGTCCAGAAGACGTCCATGAACCATTCGCGGTCGAAGAAGCGGACCAGATAGCCGAGGTGCAGCGCGGCCCGCGTCCAGTACGCCGTGTCGGGCGGGAAGGGAAGGGACTTGACCGAAGAATAGACGAACGCGAAGCCGACGCACGAGGCGACGGCGACGAGATACGGCGGCTCGAGTCGGATGAGCCTCTTCGACAGGAACCGGCCGAAATAGGCCAGTCGGTAGTCGGCCCGGTGCAAGACCCAGGGGATCACGAACCCCGAGACGACGAAGAAGACGACGACCCCCAAGTAGCCCGGCCTGGCGCACTCCTTCACCAGGCCGTCCGGGAGGAACCCGTCCCTGGCGGCGAAGTGGAAATAGCAGACGGCGAGGGCGGCGAGGCCCCTGAGGCTGTCCAGAATTTCGATGCGGTTCGCGCTTCGGGTCGTCATCAGATCACTTATCGCCGCGAAAATGTCGCAGAAAGACCCGGTCCAGGGCTTCCAGGCTGTGCTCCCGCTCGACCAGGTCGGCCCCGCGGCGACTCAGGTCGGCCGTGTAAGCCGCGTCGGCGGTCAGGCGCCCCAGGGCGGCCTCGATGGCCCCTCGCTCGGTCGTCATGACGGCGTGCGTGACGCCGCCGAAGTATTCGACTTCGGCGCTGTACGGCGGCGTGACGAGCAGCACCGGCCGCCCCGAGGCAAGGTAGTCGATGGTCTTGGTAAAAATACTCGTCCGCACGAGTTGCTGGATGTGCGGTGTTTGCGAGAACGAGACGGCCAGCAACAACACGTGCGCCCGCGCCAGCACCTCGGGGACTCGCTCGGTCGGGACGAATCCATGAAAGGATACGGCGGGTCCGAGGAATTCCTCGGGACAGGCGTGGCTGTAGATCGACAGGCGCACCTGCCGGCCTCCCAGCGTCATTCCGGCGTTCAGGTGGCGGCAGAACGCGGCCAGCGCGTCGCGGAACATGCTGTTGATCGACCCGGCGTAGGCGACTTCGACGGGGGCGGGCGGCGGGGCCAGGTGGAATGTTTCCGACGCCCGCCGGTAGGCGCCCGCGTCGACAAAGTGATGAAGAAACTTTCCCGTGACGCCGAACCGGCGTTCGACGTCCCGGATCATCTCCGGGCTCACCAGCCACAGCCCGGCCGCGGACCGAAAGATCTCGCCCTGATAACGGCGGATGAGCCAGCGAGGGAGCCCCCGCGCGTTGCACGCCTCCCAGTCATCCGTCTCATAATAGTGCAAGGGCAGGCCGAACTCCCGGCTCAGCAGGTAGGCCGCCACGTTGACCTCCGCGGTGGAAGTCGCCGTGAAGATCGACTCGATCCTCTTCTCCCGGATGATCCGCCGCCCGGCCCGCAAGATGGGGATGAGGCGCAAACAGTTGAGGCCGTCCAGGAGCGGCCGGAAGAAAAAGTGCGGCCGCAGCGTGAAGGGGCGGAAGTTCGGAAACAGCGTGTGGGGGCACGGCAGCAAACTTTCGGCGGCCGAACGGGCGGCGGCGCGGTACTCCCGCGCGCAGCAGAGGACCTCGAGCCGTCCCGGGTCGTAGTCGCGGAACAGCCGCCGGACGATGATCGGCGCCCCGGCGGTATTCGACGGGGGAAGGTGCCACAGAAGCAGGAGGCGGCGGAACGAGACGCCTACGCCCTCGGGGGGGCGAGGCGCCTCTGCCATTGGTCGTGGATTTCCCGGAAAATCTCCGGCAGGCTCCGGGTTATCGTCCACCCCGGAAAATGCTCCTTGATTTTTCTCAGATCGCTGACGTAACAAATGTGGTCCCCCTCGCGGTTCCTGTCGACGTACTCCCAGGCCGTCGCGCGCCCCGAGACCTCCTCGGCGAGGGCGAACGCTTCCAGAATGGAGCAGCTGTTGTCGCGGCCGCCGCCGAGGTTGTAGACCTCGCCGCCGCGGGGCGACTCGACGAAAGCGTGGATGAAGCCCGCCACGTCCGCGGCGTGAATGTTGTCGCGGACCTGCTTGCCCTTGTAGCCGTAGACCGTGTACTTGCGGCCTTCGAGGTTGCACTTGACCAGGTAGCTCAGGAAACCGTGCAGCTCGACGCCGGAGTGGTTCGGCCCGGTCAGGCAGCCGCCGCGCAGGCAGCAGGTCTTCATCCCGAAGTAGCGGCCGTACTCCTGCACCATCAAGTCCGCCGCCGCCTTGCTCGCCCCGAACAGGGAGTGCTTGGAGCGGTCGATGCGCATCGTCTCGGCGACGCCCGCGCGGTCCTCCGGGCGGGCATAGTCCCAGCGCGTCGGCAACTCGACCAGGGGCAGTTCGTTCGGCGCGTCGCCGTAGACCTTGTTCGTCGACAGGTGAACGAAGGCGGCCTCGGGCGCCGACCGTCGGACGGCCTCCAGGAGATTCAGCGTGCCGACGGCGTTGGTGTCGAAGTCCTCGAACGGGATCTTCGCCGCGAGGTCGTGCGACGGCTGGGCGGCGGCGTGGACGACGGCGTCCGGGCGCACCTCCCGGACGAGGCGAAGCATCGCCTCCCGGTCGCGGACGTCGAGGTCGTGGTGCGTGAAGTCGGGGATCTGCTCGCGCAGGCGGCGCTCGTTCCAGCGCGTGTCGCCTTTGGGCCCGAAGAAGGCCGCGCGGCCGTTATTGTCGACGCCGTGGATCCTCCACCCCGCGCCGGCGAAATAGGTGCAGACTTCCGAGCCGACGAGCCCGGAGCAGCCGGTCACGAGTAAGCGCCTCATGTCCTCAACCCCTTACCAGCCGACGAACCGCAGGAGCCACTGGATCAACCGCGGCCGCAGTCGCGTGGAGCGGCCCTGGGTGGCGCGCAGCCAGGCGAGGACCGCCCGGTCGAGCCGGGTGCGCGGGTCGCGGCAGTGGTCCCCCCCGAGCCCGAGTCCCTCGGCGAGCTTCGCCCAGTCCACGTCCCATATGTCGGTCCGGCGGAAGGCCGCGGCACCGTGATGAGCCAGCAGCTTCAGCACCTCGGCGTCCCACCAGGGCACGCCCTGGCGGCGCACGCTGGTCATGTCGATGCCCTGTTCCTCACAGCCGGCCAGCCACTCGCGCCGCACCGGCCGGGCTTGCCCGGCGTCGACCGCGTGCATGTGGTGATACTGGCGGTAAATGTGAGCCGGCCGGCGGTGCGGCTGGTTGACCCGCTCCCAGCACTGATACCAGCGCTGCTTGCTTTCCATGCGCGCCCAATCGGTGTACTGGTAGTGCAGCACCTTGATGCCGCGGAGGAGCAGCGACGGGGCGCCCGGCGGCACCGGGAGGCGGCGGCTGTGAATGGCCGAGCCGGCGTGTGGAGTGCCGTCGTCCACGAAGCCGAAAGGAATGTCCTCGTCCGGCACCCAGCAGGTCTCCATGTCCGGGCGCAGGTTCACCCACTGGAATCGAAGGACCGTCCCCGGCGGGGCGGACAAAAGTGTCTTCCATTCGGGGTTATCCGTCGCGCGGGCCGTGAGCATCTCGTCGGCGTCGAGAGCCAAAAGGATGCGCGGTCCGGGAATCTTGCGGGCCGCTTCGAGGAGAAGCCGTTGCCGCGCCCCTTCGTCGTAGGTCGTGCCGGGGTTCTCGAGGACGGTGACTTTGGGGTGGGTACGGGCGATGGCGACGGAGTCGTCGCCGGAGCCCTGGTCGGCGACAAGAATGTGGTCAGCCCACAGCGCGGCGCAGCGGAGGAAGCGGTCGAGAATCCAGGCTTCGTTCTTGACGGGCGTGAGGCAGATCAATGTCGGAGTCATGCGGCAAGGATTCGTCGCGCGAGAGGGCAAGGTTCAGGCGACCACCATCGCGCCGATGCCGCCCCACCCCCTGTCCCAGGTTTCCACGAATTCCTCGAACCCGGCGCCGGTTTTTTTCACCTCGTTCCAGAAGCGGTCCACCTCGCAGCGCGCCTCCGGCGGGTGCTTCACGATGTCGTGAAAGGCCACGACGCCGCCCTTCCTCACCAGCGGGGCGTACATTTCGTAATCGTTCCTCACGCCCTCGTAAAGGTGGTCGCCGTCGATGAACAGAAAATCGATCGGCCGGCCGCCGAGTACGTCGAGCAACCGTTGCCGCGTGCGCGGCGAATGAGAATCCTCGCGGAGGCAGTGCAAGTCCTGCGAGGGTTTCACGAACTCGCGGAAGCGGGTGACGGCAGATTCTTCGTACCCGCCGCCGAAGTCGCCGCCGGGCAGGTCAATACTGACCAGGAGGGCGTCCGGCCGCGCGACGTTGGACCAGCAGTAGAGAGTCCCCCCCTTGAAAGTGCCGATTTCGACGACCACGGCCGGGCGGATTTTGCGGACCATTCGGATGAGCGACATGAGCTCCCAGGTGCGCTGGTACGCGAGCATGTCGAGGATCGCCCGGCGCGCCAGCTTCAAAGGGCCAACCCCGTGCCGCAGGACGAAAAGACTAAAACGGGCCATTTTTAGCGTTCGACTCATCATTGCCGTGCCCATCATTTTCCAGGCCGGGCCGCAAGCCCGCCCGCTCGAGAAGGTGCTGAAGGTGTTGCTCATGAGGGTCACGCGCGGGCCGCTCCCGGTACAGCCAGTCGTAGATGAATTCGAGGTTCCAACCCGCGTGGCAGCCGAAGGGCAGCCGGTCCTCGTAGTAACCGTGGATGTACGGTAATCCCGTCTCGAAGGCGAAGTAAACGGCTTCGCTCACGGGGGCGACGCGGAAGGCGGGGCAATACCGCGCGGCGTGAACGCCCCAGAAAATGTCTTCCCCGCCCCCGTGCCGCAGGTGGCTGCGGAGGGAGCGGTGCAGGGGGTCGAGGAACCTGGCCAGGCGCAACCGCGACGCCGACCGCAGCACCCTTTTCATGCCGGCGACGTTACGGAGTGAGAACCCCCCGTTGCCCACGGCGACGAGCCCGCCCGCCAGGTCGTGCCCGAAATCCTTGAACCACGGAGCCCCCACGTAATCGTACCCCGCGTAGCACCATTGTCGCATGTGGTCTTCAAAGACGAAGGCGTCCAGGTGGTGGAGCAGAATAAAATCGAAACCGGCGAATCGGTCGTAAAAGCCCTCGCTCAGCAGGAGTTCATTGTGGGCGCGGGCGGAGCCGAAGAAGCGGCCGTCGAACGCCTGCACGTCAACTCCCCGGACGGCCTCGCGAAACGCGCCGACGTCGAGCCCGGCCGGCGCGACGTAGATCAGCGGGTACGCGCCCAGCACGCGGGCGCACCGCCGCAGGGCCATCCGCTCGGCCGCCGTGGCGACTTTCCTGTTGTGGAGCGGGACCACCACCGCCACCGACGGCGGGTCGCTCGCACCGGCGTGGACACGCATCGGAAGGTATTCTCCCCTGCGACTCAAGCGCCGGCCCGTGTGAACCAATCCAGGGTCTGCCGCAGCCCGGCTTGCAACGGCACCCGCGGCACGTATCCGAGCCGGCCGATCCGTTCCACGCTGACCTCCCAGCGCTGGGCGTCACCCGCCCAGCTGGCTCCCGTGTAGGTGATGCGCGTGCGCCCTCCCAGTCCCATGACGTCCAGCAGCCCGTGCGCCAGTTGTGTGACCGAGCAGCTCGTGCCCGAGGAGACGTTGTACGCCTCGCCCGGCTCGCCGCGCCCCGCCAGGAGGCGCAGGCCCTGGACCGTGTCCGCGACGTAAGTGAAATCGCGGACCTGCTTCCCGTCCCCGAGAATCTCCAGGACGTCGCGGTTTCTCTCCAGCTTGCGGAGGAAATCCAGCACGACGAAGCGCGCCATGCGCGGCCCGTAAGAGTTGAACAGTCGGGCGATCACCACGGGCACGCCGTAGACGCGCCAGAACGTCTTGCCCGTCACCTCCGCGCACGCCTTGCTGGCCCCGTAGGGCGAGATCGGATCGACGGGGTCGGTCTCGCGAATCGGGAAGTGCGTCGGCTGCCCGTACACCGCCCCCGACGACACCAGCACGACGCGCTCGCAGCCGCCGGCCTTGCGAACGGCGTCCAGCACGACGAAGGTGCCGAGGGCGTTGGCCTCGAAGTCGTAAGCGGCGTCTTCCACCGAGCCGGGCACCGAGGCGTTGGCCGCCAGGTGGAAGACCACGCGCGGGCGGCTCTCGGCGACGGCACGGCCGACCTGCTCCGCGCCGCGGACGTCGCCCTCGATCAGATTCACCCGGCCGGAAACCGCCGACAAGTTCGAGGCGAGGCCTCCGCGGAAGTTGTCGAGCACGGTGACCGCCACGCCGTCGGCGACAAGGCTTTCGACGAGGTGGGAGCCGATAAATCCCGCCCCGCCCGTTACAAGTGCCGTATCGCCCTTGGGACCACTCACGAAGGCACCTCCCGACGCGGCCTGTTGCGAACCGACTCGTACACGCCCAGCAGCGCCCCCGTCACGGCGGGGACCGAATAGCGCTTCTCCACCATCTCTCTCCCGTTCTCACCGAAGCGCTGTCGCTCGCCCTCGTCGTCGAGCAGGCGCAGCAGGGCGGCGGCGACATCCTCCGGCTCTTGTCCGACCGCCAGTCCGGCGCCGTTCCCTTCCACCAACTCCGGCAGTCCGTGCGCCTTGCCGCCGACGACGGGCTTACCGTAACTCCAAGCCTCCAGATAAACCGTCGGCAGAATCTCGCTGAGCGACGGCATGCAAAAGATGTCGCAGGCGGCGAGGGCGTCGGCCTTCTCCTGCAAGGCCACGCGCCCCAGGCAGAGGACGCGCGGGTCGCGGCCGCGGAACCAGGCCTCCGACTCGGGTGTCGGGGGGCCGACGAACGCGAAGCGTGCCGACGGGTGTCGTCGCCACACGAGCGGAGCGGCCTCGAGTACGGCGCGGGCGCCCTTCTGCGGCATCATGCGCCCCACGTAAAGAATGAGCGGCTCTGTCCCCAGACCGAGGCGGCGGCGGAAGCCGGCCGGGTCGGCTTGCCCCGGCAATTCCGGCGAAACGCCGATCACCCGGACCTTCTCGGCCGGAACGCCGATCTCGACGAGGTAGTCGCGATCCGTCTCCACGAGGGCAATGACGGCGTCGGCCCGGCAGTAGTAGGCGACGTCGTGGGGTCCGTCGCCCCACTGGCGCGGGTGGACGAACGGCGTCGACACGAAAGGGACGCCTTGCTCGCTCGCCGCCTCCTGGGCGACCCAGCCGAGGTAGTTGCCCGCCAGCGAGTGGACCACATCGGCGCCGCGGACGCGGCGGCGCAGATAAGGCAAATAGGCCCGGCGATACCAGTCGTAGCCGAACCGCTCCAGGCGGAAGTAGCCGGCGAGGCGGCCGACGCCGGGCAGGAGGCGGGCCGCGATGGGGAGCATCTGGACGCGCTCCGCCGGCCGCGGGACGAGGGCGTGAACGGGCACGCCCCCGTCGTCGTGACTGGGGAAAGGGGGCACGAAGACGTTGGCGTTGAGCAAGGCGAGGCGTCGCGGCAGGCGGTTGACGCCAAAGTTGACCGCGGCGACGGAGACGCCGTGGCCGCGGCGGCGCAGGTCGTGCGCCAGCTGGCGGACGTGCGTCTCGACGCCCCCGACGAACGGGTGATAGTTCTGGGCGACGAGAAGAATGTTCATCGGATGCGTTATTCCGAGAATTGCAATCGGAGCTTCTCCCAGGCCGCCCGCGGCACCATGGAACTGAGCCAGCGCCACTCCGACCGGAGGACGGAGGGCAGCCGAGTGCGCGGCCGGCGCGACCCGCGGCAGAGACTCTGCAACAACGCTTCAAGGCGCTCGTCAATGGCCTCGGGGCTACAGAGCGAGCCGACGAGTTGCTGTCCCGCCCGGCCCATCCGCTCGGCCCGCTCCGGGTCGTGGAGCAGGGCGACGACCGCCTGAGCGAATTCCTCGGCCGCGTCCGCGACGAGCAAATGCTCCCCGGACTTGGCATAAAATCCCGCAGCGCCGGCGGTCGTCGTCACCACCGGAATGCCGCTGGCGAGGGCTTCGCTCACCTTCCCCTTCATTCCCCCGCCGTACCGCAGCGGGGCCACGGAAACGGCAGCCCGGTCCAGGTACGGGACGGTCTCGGGAACCCAACCGGCAACTTCGACGCCGGGAGTGTGGCCCAGCGCAATCACCTCCGGCGGGGGGTTGCTGCCGACGACCGTGAGCCGGGCGCCGGAGACACGCTCCCGGACCCGCGACCAAACGTCCTTGACGAACCAAAGGATGCCGTCCAGATTCGGGTGGTGGGCGAAGCCGCCGACGAAGAGGACCTCTGGGGCGGTCGTGGGCTGCCTCGCCCGCAGCGGCACCACGATGGGCAACACTTCGACTTCGGGCATTCCGCCCTCGGCGAGGAGCAGGGCCTTATCCGGGTCGCTGATGGCGACGACGGCGTCGGCGTAGCGGTAGGTCGCGACCTCTCGCCAGCGGTTGCGGCGGTAGACGTTTCGCGGGAAGACGCCCAACTCGACCCCGGAGCGCTCGCGCTCGAAGTGGACGTCCACGCTGTCGATGACGACACGCGCCGTCGGCTGGCGGCGCCGGAACGCGCGCGTCGTCATGAAAGCGGGGCGCCAGTACTCGAAAAACCCCACGTCGAACCGTTCCCGGCCCAGCGCCTGCTCCGCGGCGGCCCAGTCGGGCGGGAGGAGTTCGACTCCCTGTTCGCGCAGTTCTCTTTCATAGCGGCCCGTCAATTCGGCCGGGGCCGGCGGGTTTGTCTTACCCTCGTCGATCAGCGGCGCGAACACGACGCGGTGGCGCCGCGCCATCATTTCAAGGAGGGCGCGAAAGCGGCGCTGGCAGGCATGAACGTCGGGTTTCGGGGCCGTGTAGGCTACGACGAAGATTTTCAGACGCATCCGACAAGACCTCGGAGGAGAAGCAACCGGCTGAAGTGCTATTGTCAGCGACAAAATTTGCGGTGCTAGAAATCTACTTTAGGCGTCAATCGCACTCAGATTCTTTTTGTGGATGGCAAGAATGTCATAATATCCGGCCGCCAGGGAATCTAGTCCGGAAGGGGGCGCGGAAAGTTTGCCCGAGCGATCAATGAAGTAAAAGGAGTAGTTCCCCAGGTCGCTCAAGAGGGAAAAGGCGGACGAGAGGTTCCAGCCGGCCGCCCCGGCCATCTCCGTGTTGTACTCAAAAATTATCGATGGTTGGTGTTCCCTGATCGTCGCTACCGCCCCCTTGAGGACGTTTAGTTCGGCCCCTTCGACGTCCATTTTGAGAAAGGAGGGGGGGCGCAGTCCGCTCTCCCGCATGACTCCATCCAGTGCGCGAACGGGAACATCAATTTTCTCCGACCAGCCCGAGAAGCCGCGCTCGAACAAGGACGAATTCCCGAGCACACGGGGATCCCATTCCAGTGCGGCGGTCCCGTCCGACTCGCCTAATGCGAGAGGAAACAAAGTTAGCCAGGCTAATTTGTTGGCCGACCTTGCAACCTCGAGCATTCGATAAGCCGCCGGGTGGGGCTCAAATGCGTAAGCCGCGCCGGCAGGCCCTACACAATGAGCCATGACGGTGGAAAAATAACCTATATTGGCCCCTATATCGATAGCGGTCTGTCCGCGGCAGATTAGCTTCCGCAGCCAATGCTCGACGTGAGGCTCCCACCGTCGCTCCTCGAAGCAGGTCCAACTTACGCTCCGAGGCTCGGCGCATTCAATCGACGAGATCACCAGGCGAAAACCATTCTTCATGACGCATAAAAAATGGGTCGGACGCCTGACGGCGATCCGCCGCAAAATTCTCAATAACACGTTCTTTACCCTGTTCGCGGGCAGGAATGCCATAAAAAGTCTGTAGAGTTGCGCCCATAGCGGCTCACGCCCCTGAATGCGGATGTGCGGCGAAGTCGCCGTCATAGACTTGGCGCGGCGGGGGTAGCTCACTGTTGTCCGCACTACACCACTTCAAACTGATCGAGATCAAAAGGAGGCAATCCTTCCTCGGTCTGCGGGTAGTATTCGCAGGGATAGTACGCTTCCTCAACAGCTATCGCTGGCAGGGAGGGGCCGGCGAGGTCCGATTTAACGAACAACGCATTCACGCCGCTACTCGTGCAAGCCACAAGGCGATAACCCTTGGATTCCGCCAAGCGGGCGTAGGCGCGGAGCGACGCACCCCAATTATGCCTCGTCGGATACTTATCGTTCAGGGCGTCGGGTCGGTAGCGGACGGCCACAGAGAGTTCGGTGCCCAGGACGGCGTTGTATTCCACGATCACGACCCTGGGATCGACGACGCTTACGGCCTTCCAGACCCAATAATCGTTCCCGTCGATGTCGATCGAAAGAAGGTCGATCGGGCCGGAGAATCCGTGAGTGCCAATCAGTTTATTGACATCTTCGGCCGTCACAAACGATTCGGCGAATGACACCTGGTCGGCGCCGACGCCGGGCAGCGACCCGTAATACCGGCGGCCCTCGAACACGTCCTCGCGGTTGCAATCAATCAGGAGTCCTTTCCAGCCGTGATTGATGATTAAATTCGCCGTGTTGCACATCCTCCCGTCCTCGACCCCGATCTCGACACACTTCTTGTCCGTGGTCCCGATCGCGCCGAAAACGTAGTGGAGCAGGCCGTCCTCCCCGGACTGCGAATGTGCCCGGAATTCGTGCGCGAGCATGGTCGCACGTCCCGAGGATTCGGGGCCTATGTGTGCTTTTACTTCCCTTAGAAGATATTGTTGGTTTGCTTTCAGCCAGCGGACCTCGCCCTCCAAGGTCTTGATCCGCCAAACCAGATTACGCTGCTCTCTGTAGGAATTGAGCCAGTCCTCAGGGAGCAATCGCTTCACGACTCGTTTGAGACGTTCCATTGCAAGGAGCCCCTTCGTTGACCTCGAAATCCGCCAGCACGGTCCCGTACATGCCCGCCTCGTCGTTCGTCGGGTAGGGGTAGGGGAGGATGGGTAGGACGGTGAAAAATGCCGCCGCCTCGTACTTGTCGATGATGGCGTGCGTCGTGAGGTAGGCGTCTACTCGGTAGCGGCCCGGTTTAAGCCAAGGGCCGCGTATCGTCATACGGGCCGGCCGTAACCTGTCGGCGTCCACCCAGTGCCCGACGAGCCGCCCGTCGAGATGAAGAACCGTTTCCTCTCTCTCGCTGACGACAAGGAAAGAGGCGGCAACTTTGCCGTGAAATGACCGCGCCCGGGTCACTTCAAAGTCTAGGTGGATCAACTCTCCCGGCTTGTAGGCTTGCTTGTCCGTGGCCGCCGCCGCGAACCGAAGTTCCCCTGACCCCGCGCGCCTTACTTTGTGTGGGCTCTCCCCCTCCTGGCGCGACAAGCTTTCCACATAATCGTGGATCACTTCATGAACCGGCCCCGTGGACCGGAGTTTCCCGGCCTCAAGAAAGATACTCTTGTTGCACAGGCCGGCCACTGCCGAGAGTTGATGACTCACGAACAGGATCGTCCGCCCCTGTTGGGCCACCTCGCCCATTTTGGCCAAACATCTCTTCTGGAACCCGGTATCCCCGACGGCAAGCACTTCATCAATTATTAATATTTCCGGCTCCAGGTGCGCTGCCACGGCGAACGCCAGCCGCACGTACATCCCGCTGGAGTAATGCTTCACGGGCGTGTCGAGGAACCTCTCGACCCCGGCGAAGGCGACGATCTCGTCGAAGCGGCGGACAATCTCCGCCCGCCTCATCCCCAGGATCGACCCGTTGAGGTAGATGTTCTCGCGCCCCGTCAATTCCGCGTGAAAGCCCGTGCCGACCTCCAGCAGGCTGCCGACGCGGCCGTACAGGGCGACCTCGCCGCGCGTCGGCTCGGTGATGCGGCTGATGATCTTCAGAAGCGTGCTCTTGCCGGCCCCGTTGCGGCCGATGATGCCGACCACGTCGCCGCGGCGCACGTCGAACGACACGTCGTCCAGGGCCCAGAAGGTCTCGCCGCGGGCTCGGGCGAACGGCCGGCGGAGGCGCCCGACCAGGGCCTCGCCCAGCGTCGTCGTGCGCCGGCGCCCCTCGGCGATCCGGTAGGACTTCGCCAGGCCGCGCACGGACAGGGCGATCTCGCTAGAGGACATCCGCGAACCTCCGCTCCGCGCGACGGAAGACCAGCGCCCCGCCGACGAAAGTGATTCCCGCGACCGCCGCGCTGTAGGCCACCGCGAAGGCCGGGGGCGCCGACGTCCCCAGGAGCGACCAGCGGCACGCCTCCAGCAACCCGGCCAGCGGGTTGAGCTGGTAAAGGGTCCGCCACGCCTCCGGCACCACTTCCACCCCGTACGCCACCGGGCTGGCGTACATGGCGAGTTGGAGCAGCACGGGGAGGATGTACTGCACGTCACGGTAGCGGGCCGACAGGGCGGCGGCGGCGAGCCCCAGCCCGAGCGCCGCGAGCATCAGCAGCACGAACCAGACCGGCAGCAGCAGCACGGCGGGCGTGAGCGGCACGCGGAAGGCCGCCAGCATCCCCGCGAGCACGGCCAGGGCGATGACGAAATCGAGGGCGGCGCCGAACGCCGTCGACAGCGGCAGCACGAGGCGCGGGAAGTAGACCTTCGACACCAGGTTGGCGTTCTGCAGAAGGCAGCCGCTCGCCTTGGCGAACGTCGTCTGGAACGCGGTCCAGGCGGTCAGGCCGGCGTAGGCGAAGACGAAGTACGGCAACCCCTCGCTCGGCAACTTGGCGACCAGGCCGAAGACGAAGGCGAAGATGCCGGCGCCGAGGAGCGGCTGCAAAACCACCCAGGCGGCGCCGAGCAGCGTCTGCCGGTAGCGGAGCTTGACGTCGCGCGCCGCCAGAGTCAGCAGCAGGTCGCGGTAGCGCCACAGTTCGCGCAGGTCGAGCGCCGCCCACCCGGAGCGCGGGCGGATGACGAGCCACGGCCGGGGCGCCGGCGCGGGGGCGCCGCCCACGGCCGCCGGCGTCGAGAGTGCGGGGGCGTCCTCGACGGATTCAACAGACATCAATTCTCTCATTACTAGTTTCGGGCGGCTCACGCCTCGGCCTCGACCAGGGTGACGATGTCGGCGGCCACGTCGTCCCAGGTGCGCGCGCCCAGGTCGGCGCCGAAGCGCTCGAGCGCGGGCCGCAGCTCCTCCCGCCGGGCATGCCAGGCGTCGACGCGGCCGGCCAGTTCGTCCGGGTCGTCGGGGTCGTCGAGTAGAAGACTTTGCAGCTCGGCCGGGTAGCGTTCGGCGACGCCGGCGCGGCGCGACACGACCGCCGGGCAACCGCGACAGAGGGCCTCGTGGACGGCCAACCCGTAGGCGTCGTAGCGCGTCGGACTGACGAGCAGGTCGGTGGCGGCCAGGAGAGGACCGACGTCGTCCGCGAAGCCGAGGAAGCGCACCCGCCCGGCGACGCCCAGCGCCTCCGCCCGGCGACGCCAGAAGTCCAGTTGCCCGCCTCCGGCGACGAGCAACAGCACCCCGGCCGCCCCGCGCAACCGTCCGAGTGCCCGGAGGAGCGTGTCGAGGCCTTTGTTCATGTCGTAGCCGAGCACGCCGACAAACAGCAGAACGGTCGTGGCGTCGTCCACGCCGAGGCGCCGGCGGGCGCCCGCGCGCTCGTCGGCCGAGGCGGGGGTCACGGCCGCGGCGTCGGCAGCGAGGTAGACGACGTGGACCCGCCGGGGCGCCAGGCCGAGCAAGTCGATCACTTCGCGCCTCGTCTTGTCCGAATTCGCGATGACCAGCCGCGCGGCCGGCAAACAGCGGGCCTCCGTGCGCCGGAACAGATGGCGGACGAGACGCGTCTTCAGTCGGGCCAAGGGCGGGGCGCCGGCGTCGTTCACGGGGCTCGCGTGATGGACCATGTGGACCCAGTTAACGCCCGGCCAGGAGCAGTTGCCCCCGTTGACCACGACGCGCGCCTCGGGGTGCGCTGCCTTCAGCCGCGCCGCGGCGTGCCGCCCGGCGCGATCCAACAATGGCATGCCCAGCAGGTGCAACCCGCGCGGCCGCGGCACCGTCGCCACCGTCACGAGCGGGTGACTCGCCAGGGGCTCGGAGACGCGGTGCGCCACGAGGCGGACGGGGCGGCCGAGGCGTTCGGCGAGATACCAGGCGAGGTGATAGTTCGCCTTATCCATCCCGCCGCGCCGGGAAAAATCGCCGGCAACCATCAACCACGGGGCGCCCAAAGAAACTCCCTCACATTCGTGTTTCGCAAAGGTTCTGGCGGCGTCATGCCTCGGAGTGGCCGGCGGCGGCGGGACGGCCGGACCACTTCTCGCCGCGGATCAGGTCAACGACCTGGTCGGTCACGCGGCCAATGCGGAAGGCGTCCTCGGCCGCCCGACGAGCCTGGCGGGCGACGGCGGCGCGGTCCGCGCGGACGGCCGCCGCACAGCGCCGCAGGGCCGCGAGAAGCGACTCGGGCGTGTACTCCTCGAACAGGAAGTCGCCGGGGGCAAACTCGGCCGTCCCGTTGGTCGGCCCGGCGATGACCGGCACTCCACTGCCCAACGCCTCCATGACGGAACTGCCGAAGTTCTCATTCTCCGACGGCTGCACCAGGGCGTCGACCTGACGGAACAGTTCCGGCACTTCGGCTCGTTCGACCTTCGGACAGTAGTCCACGCCGGGTGGCAAATGATCCAGGCCGAGCAACCGCCGATAACCCTCGCCGTAAGCGAAGTGGCCGATGACACGCAGCCGGACGTCTGAGTCTTCCCCGCGGAGGCGGGCGAAGGCGTCCAGGAGCAGGTCGAGCCTCTTGCGCGGCACGATCCGGCCGAGATGCAGAAATACGACCTCCCGGCCGCGTTCCGCGTAAGAAGCGGGCGGGCGGAAGCGTTCCAGGTCGAGCATGAACGGGACGACGGCAAGGCGCCCCAGGGGAACGCCGAGCCCCTCGAAGACGTCCGCGGCCCAGCGACTACAAGCAATGACGCGGTCACACTTGCCGAGACGGGATCGGGCGACGGCGACCTTGTAATGGTAGTAAGCAATCAGTGCCGCGTAATACATTCGGCCGCATAGACGGACGATGGCCGGCTTCTGCGCCCGGATGGCGTCGAGCTCCGCCTTATGAATCCCCTGCATCCACACAAAGCTTGGCAACTCCTCTACCGGCCGGAAGGGGTTGAAGAACAGGTCGAGGACGAGGAGGGCGTCGTAAGGCCGCTCCCGGTGGCGTGCCGCCATCAGTCTGCCGATTTTGCGGTAGTACTGGCGCATACGCACTTCATTCAGGAGAAAGCAAGGCAGGAGCCCGAGGCGCCGCGGGAGCCGCGTGTGCAGGAAATGGAAGACGTCGTCGAGCGGCCCTAGCGCCGCCGGGTGGTATGTCAGGTTCGGAAATCGGGCAAGGTTCTGGGGCGTGACGAAGTTGGCGACGGCGTACAGGTCGAGCCTATGGCCGCGGCGCAACAACTCCTCCGCCAGGAGGTAGTGCGAGGCCGAGCTGCTGCCCGCGTGCTGATTGAGGTGGCCGTAGACGGCCAGCCGTAGGGGGCGTGAGGGTGTTATCAAAGGTTTGACAATCGACGGGGCCGGGGAAAGGCGTTCACGCGGCCAAGGCGGGGGGCGGCCGCCGCGCGGGGGGACGGGACGGTGGCGCGCAGAAAGGCCCCCATGCCGAGCAAGAGAAGACAATTCCCGGGCACGCCGTTGAGGAGGCCGACCCCGCGGGAGGCCAGCAGGAAACAAGGCAGCGCCAGGGCGTAGAAATAGTAATAACTCGGCTCGCGCGGCCGTTCCTCCGCCCGCAGAGGGCGGGCGAAGAACCAGACCAGGAAGCCGGCCCAAAGAATGACTCCGGGAATCCCTTGTGTATACACGATACGAAAATATTCACTCTCCACGCCGGGGACGAGTCGGTTGTTGGCGACGTCCCGGAGAAAATAAGGGATCGTGATGGACGTGGTGCCCGCCAGGCCGTTCCCGAAGGGGTACAGCACCATCGCCCCCAGGATGTCCAACTCGTTGACGTGCGCGGCCCGCGAGGTGAGTTCCTGAACGTCCGCCAGTTCCAGGAAGCGCTCGGCCCGGCCGCCGCCGTAGGCCATCGTGTAGCCGATGGCGGGGACAAGGGCGGCGCCGAGAAGAAGGTACTTGGGCCGGAGGGACGCCTTGCCTTGGAGAAGCAGGAAGAAGGCCAAACCAGACACGCTTAGCAGGACGGGGCTCCGGCAAGAACACAGCAGCAGGCCGGCGCCGGCCGCCCCGATCCCGCCGAGAAGGAGAATGATTCGTGGCTTGCTCAGCGGGCGATTGAGTCCGAATACCAAGAAGGGCACGGAGAGCGTCATCGCCCCCCCGTAGGCCGCGGCCGTGGGGAAAATCGAAGGAATGCGGTGCGTCGATTCTTCTCCTATAGCGGTCGCATAAATCAAGTAAGTGACCGCGTTACGCGGGTAGAGGGACTCGATCCCGTAGCGGACTTCGTAGACGGCCGCGGCGAGGGCCGCCAGGTTCAGCGCCGCGAGCCATGACGCTAGCCCGGCCACGTCGGACCCCTTCAACTGAATGCCGACGAGTAGTACCGGGACGAAGTAAATCGCCACCCGCAGCCCGACGAGGTTGATGAGGAACGGGTCGTAGGGCAGGAGGAGAAGGAACGTAGGCCAGGCGACCAGGGCGATCACCCAGGCGAATAAAGTCCGCAGGTTTTGGCTCCCTCGCGGGATCAGTCGAGGGCCAAGGCGGGCGGCGTACAAACCGAGGACGGAAGCGTCGAAAATGAACTGGGCGAAGCCGTCCAGGTAGTTCGACCGCAGGACGCCGTAGACGTACCCGCAGAGCAGACAAACACCTAGGCCGTTGGCTAAACTACGTCTCGCAGCGGCGAAAGTGCCGACTAGCGCCAATAGACATAATAAGGATCCGATCAAGAAAAACATTCCCGCTGATGACTGCGGTCACGGAAACAATCCGCCCGGGGCTTGCCAGGCCGACTCCGCCGTAAGTCCGACATGGCACGGACGCGAAGGGAGGCCGAATGACTTCCCAATCGAAGTCCGGGAAAGATGAGAAGCCGTGGCGCGCGAAATCGGGGCGGCAGGGGCCGCCGCCGAACGGCCGGAGGCCTAACACGCCGCCACCAAACCTTTATTCCTTTAGTGATTCTAAACGAACTCGCTTCCGGGCAAGGAGCCTCGTAAGCGGCACATTCAGGAGGTCTGTCGGCCGGGCTGATTGTCCTCGGACGTCGAAAAAGGCGTACCCCGCCTTTGTGAGCAGATCGAGAGGGGCGGCCGGGTCCCCCCCCTTCGAGCGAATGATGTCTGTGTGAAGTTCCAGGAATACTAGCGGAGCCTGCGGGAGGGCCAAGGTCCGGGCGGCCCCCCGGAGGACTTCCGCCTCGGACCCCTCAACGTCTACCTTAATGTGTGTGGGGAGCCCGTAGCGCGAAGTCAATTGATCGACCGAAACTCCGGACACGAAGGTCCGCTCGGAGTCCGGGTGGCCCGCCCCGGGCGCGACATAGTAATCGGATGATGCGATTCCCGCCGCGACCATTTGCCGAGGGTTATCGTCGGCTCCGGCCCCCACAAGAGACTCGATTCGTCCCGTAATAATCATATCGGATCGCCGGGGGCTCTCGTCACGCCGGGCTCAGGGGCGGAGCGACGCCTGGCGCGAGCCATAAATAATGCGGCCAGTCGTCCGCCTTGGACGTTACGGTCAAGGGAGCCAAGAAGGACTGGGGGGGGGCGGAGCGATTGTAACTCCCCCGCCGCGTCGCCTCGCGCGAATGGTCGATCACCCACCCCTGGTAGCCCGCGCCGCGGAGGGTCGCGAGAACCTGTTCGGCCGAGTGCCCCTGTTCCTTTAATTGGTCGGGGTGGATCTCCAGGAGGAGCCGACGGATTCTGTGATCGGTGAGGTGGTGCTTCAACCCGGCGAGCGCGCGCCCTTCCGCGCCTTCGATGTCCATCTTGAGGAGATCAACTTCACCAACCTTTAAGTCTTCGAGGACGTGATCCAGGGCTTCCGAGGCCACGCGGAAGTTGGGTCCGTTTCCCGCGTCTCCGCCGGTGATTCGGCTCACTCCCCAGTTTCCGCCCCGTTCTTGGTAGCCGGTAAGGTCGAGCGTCCCGGCGGCTTCGGCAGCGGCCAGGCGCATCGGGAGAACTTGGGACAAGCCGTTTCGCCGCAAGTTTGCTTCGAGGATCGCGAAAAGGCGTGGGTCGGGCTCCAGGCCGATGACGCGGCCATGTTCGCCGACCCGGTGGGCCCCGAGCAGGCTGAAGTATCCCCAGTTAGCCCCGACATCGACGAAGGTCATTCCCGCGGCGAGGATGGCGCTGACAAGTATGGTCTCCTGCGGCTCGTACACGCCCGTGAAGCAGACGTCTCGGGCGATCTGGTCGCGCGGGTCGCAGCGGAACCAGAGGCGGCCCGCGGACGGCCGCAAACGCATCCAGAACATTCCGCGCGCCCGCCGCCCCAGCCATGCCGAGGCTCGGTAGCGTCCGGCGGGGAGACGCGGGACGAGGTAGGCCGCAAGGCGTACCCAGGCCGGCGCGGTCGGCGTCGGGTCGGTCTCAGCCACGGGGCTTCCTTCCGATGAGAAGCACGTTGTCGGAGAAGGCCCGGGGCCGCCAGCGCGAAAGCCAGTGCGGAAAGTGTCGGGATGTTCCGGGGACACGTCCCTTGCCGGTGTACTCGACGGCCAGGTCGGTCAGTCCGCATTCGCCCGCGATCCGCCGAAGATCGCCTTCCAGCAGCGCGGTGAGATGGGCGGGGTAACAACTGTCTTGAAATGCGTTGAATTGGTTTTTCAGCACCAGCGTCAACTTGCTCAGTAGGCTCAGCTGGTTCGGCGTGGTGACAAGAACCCACCCGCCGGGCCGCGTGAGCCGCGTCAGTTCGCGCACGAAAGCCCGCGGGTTCTCCAAGTGCTCTATGGTTTCGATTCCGGCCACGACGTCGG
This sequence comes from Gemmatales bacterium, assembly GCA_038229635.1. Taxonomy (GTDB): domain Bacteria; phylum Planctomycetota; class Planctomycetia; order Gemmatales; family Gemmataceae; genus DATFNV01. The sequence continues at coordinate 22,176 of JBBROG010000021.1, read as the reverse complement.
CGGCCCCATCCGCAAGATTCACGTCTTGCGTGTCAAGATTTACCGAGACAAACTCGGCGTCAATCGGGAAGCCGTCGTGACGGATCACGTCCGCGCCGACGTAGCGATTGAAAGCCCCGGCAACGAAGTCGCGCAGGCGTCCCGTTCCACACCCGACGTCGAGTAACAGTCCGCCTCTTACACCACGCGCCTCCAGCGCGTCGGCCGCCATGAGGTAGATGGCGTCGCTACTCCGGCCAAGACTGCGCCTGGCTCGGTCCTCGACGGGCGCGACGCCTTGAGCTAGGAAGGTCACGGGACGACAGCCTCGCCGCCCACCAGAGTTGAAAGAGTTCCTGCCAGGGCGCTGAGGCTCTCTTCGAGATCGCAAAGGGTACGGGCCCGTGCGGGTCCCCGGGCGCCAAGCGCGTTACGGCGATCCCTTTCCGTCACGAGGCCGCGCAGGGAGGTGGCGAGCAGTTCGGGCTCGCCAGGCGGAATCAGGAGCCCGCAACTCCGGTCCACGACCTCCAGCGCCCCGCCGATCGCCGACGTCACCACCGGCAACCCCGCGTACATCGCCTCGACGAAGGCAATGCCGAACGGTTCCGGTCCCGTATTCGGCTGGCAGTGGATGTCCGCCGCCGCCAACAGACTGGGCACGTCCGCCCGCTGTCCGAGGAAGCGCACACGGCCCTCGAGCCCGAGAGCTTTGGCCTGGGCGCGCAGTCCTTCGAGATAAGCAGATTCGGACGGCCGCTGTGCCCCCCCGACGACCCAACACTCCCACCCCGCAAGGCCGCTCAGTCGCCTCAGGGATTCCAGGAGGATTTCGTGCCCTTTCCACCGCTCCAGGCGACTCGACTGGATGATGACGACGGACTCTTCCGAAGTTCCCAATTCAGCCCTCACGTCTCGCCGCGCAGCCATCTTGTCTCGCGGTGTCCGGTCGAGCAGGGGCAGGTAACGTACCTCACTCCATACACCGGGGAACAGATTCTCCAGGTGCGATTGCGTCCAACGGCTATTCGCCAGGACAAGATCCGGCCGCGTCCGCCGTGCCCATCGCTCCAGCCAGTGCGTGCCGGCGTGTCCCGCGTGCGCCCAGAATACGACCGGAAGACCGAGCGCCCTGGCCACGGGAGCCGAAAGAACGTGCGGCCAGCACTCGTGACAGACGACTACGTCGAAGTTACCGGCGGCGAGCAGCCTCCTCAACCGCCGCCGCGCCTGCCAAACCGTCCACGGACGGCTAAATCGAACCGCTCCCAGCTGATGGACGGGAACTTCGGCCTCGACCAACTCGCTGCCCAGGCGACCAGGAAAGCATAGGGCGAACTCCGGGACCATTTCGGGGCACAAATCGCGGCAACGTGCCAACGTCACCAGGAGCGTCTCGACGCCGCCGTAGAGGTTCCCGGCCGCGAGATGCAGGACGCGCACGTCAGGCCGCTTTCTCGTCGACACAGGCGGCCAGCGCTCGCGCGTACAGGTCCACGCTGCGCTTCGCCATCGTCCGGTGGTCGAATTCTTGCCGCGCTCGCTCCGGTCCGCCGACAGCAAATCGGGCACGAAGTCCCTTCTCTTCCAGCAACCGTCGCGCCGCCCCGGCGAGAGCGTTCGGGTCGTCGACCGGCACCGTCAATCCCGTCTCGTCGTGTCGGCTCACCCAGGAGACGCCGCTCGCGGGGATTGCCGTGTTAATCACCGGGCAGCCGCTCGCCATCGCCTCCACCTGCACCAGGCCGAAGCCCTCGCTGCGGGCGTTGCTCGGGAACCACAGGGCCGTCGCCGCCCGGTAAGCGCCGACCAATTCATCGGCGTCGACGTGTCCCAGCCAGGTCACCCGTTCCGTCACGCCCAACTCGGCCGCCCGCCGCCGCAGTTCGCCTTCGACCGGACCCTGTCCGACTACCAGGAGACGCCCTGGAACCTCCGCCAGCGCCCGAAGGGCGTTGTGCAATCCCTTGTAATAGACGACGCGGCCGACCGACAGCCAGAGCGGCTCGCCATACCGCGAACGGAATCGGGCGGCATGAGCCAGGGCGGCGGCGCTCGGCTCCAGGTACGGTCTCAGGTCGATGCCCATTGGCAAGGCGCTTACTTTCTCGGGAAACTGCCCCAGGATTGGTGAGCCTTCCTTGTAGGGCGCCGAAGTGCTCAACAGCAGTGCGGCTCGGCTGTAGACAAGACGCTCCACGGGGCGGAAAGCGAGGCCCAGAGTTCTTTGGCGGACGACGTCGCTGTGGTGCGTTATCACGAGGGGCAAGCGACCCCTCAGGGCGGCCAGCGCCAGCGTCATCGTCGGGTTCGGGGCGTGCATGTGGAAGACGTCCGCCCACGCCCGCAAGCCGGTCAGAATCCGCGGCAGCGACGGGCACAGGTCCAAACGGGCCAGGCTCGCCCACCTCGCCAGGCGCGTCACGCGCACCGGGCCGTCCCACTCCTCCGCGGCACCCGTCCGCGCCAGCGTCGCGAAGGTCACGTCACGCCCGCCCCGGTCGAGGTGGTTGACGCAGACCACGCGGACCTCCGCGCCCAACTCGGCCTGGGCGCGGGCTAGGGTGCGGACGTGCGTTTCGATGCCGCCCTTCGCCGGCGGGTAGAACTTCGCCAAATGGCAGACGCGCAGCGGACCCACCCCTTCTGCTTCCCTCGGTTCAACCGACAAGCTCGTTAAAGTCGCGCCAGCTTCCGCGCCGAAAACGGAGGGAGGGCACGTTGTCACGTCTTCTCCGTGGCGTCGGCGATCCGTCGTCGGAGGTGGAACCATCATGCGGCCCGGAATCCTCGCCGTTACCGTGGTCTGGTGCGCCGCGGGAGTGGGCTGTGGCACGTTCTTCCAGGACGCGGCCCGCAACATCCTCGAGACGCCCATCCGTGCCGTCGACGACTGCCGCATCTCGCGCCGCAACCATTGCCTCGCCGCCGAGGCGTGGGACGCCGTCGAAGCGCAGGCCGGGCCAAAGCACTTCTCGCCGGATTACGCCTGCGGCTTCAAGGACGGCTTCGCCGACTACCTCGAATCGGGCGGCGACGGCCTGCCGCCGGCGGTGCCGCCGTTCCGCTACCGGCTCTCCCGCTACCAGACGCCCCAAGGGATCCACACCGTCGAGGAGTGGTACGAGGGCTTCCGCCACGGCGCCGCCGCGGCTCGCGCCAGCGGCCTGCGGGAGAAATTCCTGGTCCAACTCTCGGCGCCGCCGATCAACGCCGTGGCGGCGACGCAAGCGCCGTCGCCCCCGAGTCCTGCCCTCGACGCGCGCCCGACCGAGTTGGGGGCGCCAACCCTCGAACTGTTGCCGCTGCCGCGACTCGTCCCGTCCCCGGCGCGGGAGGACGGCACCCTTCCCTCGCCGTTGCCGCTCCTGCCGTAGCGGGCTCGACGGGAGTCGTCACGTCAGGGGTCTCGTCCGTCCTCCGGGAAAGGGGATCGCCGCCATGAAACCGCCGCTCGCCGTTCGACGCCCGGCCCCGAGGCGCGCCGTGAGGGCGGGGTTCGTGGCGCTGCTGCTCGCCGTCACGTCGACGGGGTGCGCCGCCCTGACCAACCCGACCGCCGACGCCGTGCCCGTGCGTCGGTTGCCGCCCGAGATCATAGGACAGCGGAAGGAGGAGGAACGCACCATCCCGCTGACCTGGCTGCGCCAGCCGCCGCCGGAGGCCCACCGCGTCGGCGCCGGCGACATCCTCGGCATCTGGGTGGAGAAAGTCTTCGGCGCGTACGACCCCGACAATGGGCTGCCGCCGCAGCCGCCGATCCACTTCGACGAGCGCGGCGGCAGCCCGCCCGCCATCGGCAACCCCTTCCCCGTTCGCGAAAACGGCACGATCGAGCTGCCCTCGGTCGATCCCGTCCGCGTCGCCGGCATGACCCTCGCGGAGGTCCGCGACGAGGTGGTCAAGGCGTACACGGTCACCAAGAAGATCCTGAAGAATCCCGAGGACGCCCGCGTCACCGTGACCCTCATCCGGCCCCGGCAGTACCACGTGCTGGTCGTGCGCCAGGACACGGGGGCGGTGTCGCTCGGGGGTGCCGCCGTCGGCCAGACCAAGCGCGGCAGCGGCTTCGCCGTCAACTTGCCCGCGTATCAGAATGACGTCCTGAACGCCCTGACGCAGACCGGCGGCCTGCCGGGGCTCGACGCTCGCAACGAGGTCGTCATCCAGCGCGGCACGACGCGCGACCCGTCCGACCCGAATGCCCTGAAGCGTGCCTTGGAGGAGGCCCCGCCGTCGGGTGCCCTCCCGACCGGCGGCGATTGGGTGCGCATCCCGCTGCGGGCCCGGCCCGGCGAGCCGCCGACGTTCCGGCCGGATGACATCGTGTTGCGGAACGGCGACATCGTCTTCATTGAGGCACGCGACACCGAGGTCTTTTACACCGGCGGCCTGCTGGGCGCCCGGCAAGTGCCCCTGCCGCGCGACTACGACCTCGACGCCCTTCAGGCGATCGCTTACGTCAACGGGCCGCTGGTCAACGGCAGTGTCAACGGGAACAACCTGGCGGGCAACCTGTTGCAGGGCGGCCTCGGCTTCCCGTCGCCGAGTCTGCTCACCGTCCTGCGGCGCACGCCCGGCGGCGGTCAGATCCCCATCCGCGTGGAGTTGAACCGGGCGTTGCGCGACCCGCGCGAGCGCGTCCTGATCCAGCCAGGGGACGTCCTCATTCTCCAAGAAACTCCGCTGGAGGCTGTCACGCGCTATGTGACGAACCAACTCCGGCTGAACCTGGGCTTCACGTTCCTCCGCCAGCGGGACGCGACCGGCACGGGGAATCTGTCGATCCCGTGATGTAAACCCCTCACCCCCAACCCCTCTCCCCAAAGGGGAGAGGGGAGGAAAGCACCCCTCTCCCCTTTGGGGAGAGGGGAGAGCAACGGTTCACCAGAGCGGCCACCAGCGCCGCTCCGGTTCGGGCTCGGGGACGCGGAGCGGAAGGCCGTTGAGGACCGCCGTGCCGTTGGTCGAGCCGACGCGGTCCGCGACCGACGCCCCCGCCCAGCCCCGTATCGTCCGGTAGGCGGCCGCCAGGAGCGGCGGGCGGCGGTTCAGCGAGTGGCCGTCCGAGCCGAGGAAGTGGACGCAGCCGCGCCGCAGCCAACTCTTGAGCGCCCGCCGGTCCGAGGCGGTCGCCGGGTCCGTGATGCTGCCCGACGACACCTGGACGAGACACCCTTCGCGGATCAGGGCCTCGACCGCGCCGGACTCGTGAAGGACCTCCGGCTGGCGCTCCGGGTGAGCCAGGATCAGCCGCACGCCGCGCGGGCGCAGGTTGCGTGCCGTGGGGCGCAGGTCCACGTACAGTCCGTGGGGCATTTCGACCAGGAGGTAGGCCCCGCGGTCGGCGATGCTCAGGAGCCGGCCGGCGCCCCACGACGCCTCCAGGTCAGGATCGACCATCACCTCCGCGCAGGGGTAAACCGTGAGCGGGACGCGCTGCTCCCGGAGCGCGGCGGTCAAGCGCCCGGCGGCCGCCCGGATCACGTCCGGGGTCACGTCGGGATAGCGCTCGTTCTGGTGGGCCAGCGCCGCCGCCATGCCCGCGCCCTCGGCGCACAAGCGGCGGCACATCGCCAGGGCGTCGTCCGGGGTGCGCGGCCCGTCGTCCAGGCCGGCGAGCAAATGCACATGAATGTCGACCAGCGGCAGCATCGCCCGGCCCCGGAGGGGAAAACACGTCAGCGCATCAAGCGGTTGAGCCACCCCCGCGACGGGCCCTTCTTCTTGCGGCCGTTGCGCGCGGCCCGCGGGGCGGCCGCGCCGTTCGTCTTCTCGCCCGGCTCGTCGTTCGGGACGTAGTTGTAGGTGTAGGCGTACTCGTAGCCGTACTGGTACTGGCCGTAACCGTAGCCGTAGCTCACGCCCTCGCGGCCGACGCCGTTGACGACCACCCCCAGGACGACCGCGTCGAGACTGGTGAGAATCTCGCGGGCGCGCTCGGCGGCCGGGCGGCCGTTCTTGCCGATGCGGATCGTCAGGAGAACGCCGTCCACGCGCGGCACCACGATGGCCGGGTCGGTGACCGCCAGCAACGGCGGCGTGTCGAGGATCACGAAGTCGAAGCGCGCGCGGAGTTCGCCCAGCAGCTCCTCGAAACGCGGCAAGGTCAGCAGTTCGGCCGGGTTGTCCGGGCGCGGGCCGCACGGCAAGAGGCTGAGGTTGTCGACCCCGCTAGGGACCAGGGCCTCGTCGAGCGTCGACAGACCCAGGATGACCGAACTCATCCCCGTGTCGCTCACCACGCCGAACAGGGTGTGGACGCGCGGGCGGCGCAGGTCGGCGTCGACGAGGGCCACCGTCTTGCCCGACTGGGCGATGGCGAGGGCGAGGTTGGCCGCGATCGTGGTCTTGCCGTCGCTCATGTTCGGGCTGGTGACCTGGATCACCTTGTGCGTCTCGCCGCGGGCGCTGAAGTACAGGGCGGTCCGCACCGTCCGGTACGCCTCGGCCTCGGGGGACGTGGGCCGGTGGACGCAGCCGAGCGAGCGGTCGAGTTGCGGCGCGTCCGGGCTGGACGGCATGCCGTCGCCGGCCAGCGTCGGGACGTGGGCGACGATCGGGAAGCCCAGCCGGCGGCGGATCTCCTCGGGCGTGCGGAAGCTCTTGTCGGCCATGTCGGCGAGGTAGGCCAGGCCGACGCCGCCCATCAGGCCCACGGCGGCGCCGGCCAGCAGGATCTGCATCAGGCCCGCGCTCACCTTCGCCCCCGCCCCCGGCGCCGAGATCGCCTGGACGTTGTAGCCGCCGGAGTCCTGGAGAATGTTAATCTCTTGCAGGCGCTTCATCGTCTGCGACAACAGGTTCTGCTTCTGGGCGATCTCCTCGCGCAGGTTGGCCTCCTCCACCTCGAAGAGCGACAGGCCGCGCACCTCCTTCGTTTCGTCCTCGACCAGCCGGACCAGCGACTGCCGGGCCAACTCGGCCGCCGCGAGGTCCTGGCGCAGGGCCTTGAGGTAGGCGTCGACCGGGTCCTCGGCCGCGTCGGGCGCGAGTTCCGACGCCTGGCGGCGGAGGAACGCGCGCGTCCAGTCGATGCGGCGGCGCAGAGCCGCGACCTGGGGGTGGTCCTCGCCGAAGTCCTGAAGCAGGGCCTGCAACTGGAGGAGCAGCGGCGCCAGCTGCTGCTCGGCCGCGACCCGCGCGGCGGTGCCCGTCCCGCGCTCGTCCTTCCCCCGCTCGGCCGCCGCCACGACCGCGAGGGCCTCCCGGCCCTGCCCCTCCTTGCGGGCGGCTTCGACCGCCTCCAGGCGCTGCTTGAATTCGGCGATCTTGATGCTGAGCGACAGGCGCTTGCCCTCCAGCTCGCCGAGGCGCGCCTGGCCGGGCGAGACGCCGTCCCGGGTGGCGGGCACGATGACGAGCGGGGATTTTTCGCGAAACTCGATGTACTTCTTGCGCTTGTCGAGCAGGTCCCGGTCGAGGATTTCTTGGGCCTTCTTGATCTGCTCCAGCGCGACGTCGCTGACGTTCTGGTTGCTGACCTCGAGGAAGTCCTTGTAACTGTCGATGACGGCGTTGAGGACGGCGCCGCAGTCGTCCGCCCTGGGGCCGCGGAACGTCAGGTTGATGATGTTGGAGGCTCCGTCCTTGGTGTCGCGCGCCACCACCAGGCCGGCGGCGACGGCGGCGACCGGGTCGGCGCCGGCGAAGGACTCGAGCGCCCCCAGGTCGCGCTTGCGGACCGCCTTCTCGACGACCAGCGGGCTGCGAATCAGCGTCAGGTGCGTGGACAGGAAGTCCTCGTAGTAGCCCGCGCGCGGGTCGCCCCCCGCGATGGGCAGCACGTCGGAGCGCTTCTTGACGACGAGCACCTGGGCCGCGGACTGATATACCGGCGGCCGCTGGGCGTTGACGAGGAACGCCCCCGCCACGCCGACCAGGAGCCCGAGCAGGACGAGGGGCTTGCGCTGCCAGGCGATCTGGAGGGGGTTCCGCGCGGGAATCCCCGTCGGGGCCTCTGCGGATTCGGCGACGTCGTCATCGAGAAAGCGTGCCACGGGAAAACTCCTGGGGAGGGGGCAAGCGGCCGCTCAGCGGGTCGAGACCTGTTCCCGGCTGCGGTTCAAGTGCGGCCGGGCCGCGTCGGCCTGCGCCGTGTGGTGGCGCAGGGTCATCACCGAGAGCGCGGCCTCGATTTCCTCGACGACTTTCGCCATCTCGGCGATCTTCTCCGCCACGGACTCCTCGCCGCGCTGGCCCACGAGGGCGACGCGGCCGACGTTCTGCCCGTAGGCCGTCAGCGGCAGTTCGGCGCGCCAGACGCCGGCGCCCTCGTCGCCGCCGTCCGCCCGGTCCCAGCAGGCGTGGTAGCCCTCGTGCAGCGCCGGCGCCTGGACGTCGAGGCGGAGGCTGGAGAGCCCGAGTTGCTCCGCGCATTCGGTGAGCCGCGCCCACAGGTCGCGCCAGTCCGCCGAGCCCTGGAGCCTCACCTGAAGCTCGCGAGCCGCGCCACCGCCCGGCCCGGTGAACAGCGAGGCCGCCGCCGACGTGACGCGCTTCCGCAGGAGCATCATCTCGACGTTGCCGAACAACTTCGTCAGGATCAGCGTCGCCACGACGGCGGCGGCCGAGATCAGCGCCAGGGCCTCGTTCTTCCACGCCAAACTCGCCCACGCGCCGACCCCGGTGACGAGGCACAGGCTGGCGATGACGCCCAACGTCCGCCGGCTCGAGAAGCCGCGGCGGAGGAGGCAGTGGTGCAGGTGCCCGCGGTCGGTGGCGTAGATGCTGCGCCCGGTCAGCTTACGCCGGACGATGGCCGCCGTCGTGTCGAAAATCGGCACGATGAGCAGGGCCATCGGCGCAGCCAGGGCCACGGTCGCCGGCCCCTTGAGGGCGCTCTGGATCGCCAGGACTCCCACCACCAACCCGATCAGCATACTGCCGCAATCCCCCAGGAAAATGGTCGCGGGGGGGAAGTTGTGGCGCAAGAACCCGAGGAGGGCCCCGGCGAGCGTGACGGCCACCACGGCCGTGGCGAACTCCCCCTGGAAGACGGCCATCGCCGCCATCGCGAGGGAGATGATGAGCCCGACGCTCCCCAGCAGGCCGTCCATGCCGTCGAGCAGGTTCAGGGCGTTGACCGCCCCGAGCAGCCAGAAGACCGTGAACGGGACGGAGAGCAGGCCGAGTTCCGTGCCCCACTCGAAGACCTGCACCCGCTCGACGCGGACGCCGGACGCGATGACGAAGCCGACCGCCACGAGTTGCCCGAGGAACTTATGACGGCCCCGCAGGCAATGGAAATCGTCGGCGATCCCCACGGCACAGATGGTCAACGTCCCCAGAAGGAGGCCGAGGAGCGAGTCGGCCTTGTTCGCCAGAACCTCCGCCGTCGCGGAGTCCCAGACGAGCACGGCCGCCAGGGTCGTGCCGACGGCGGCCAGAATCGCCAGGCCGCCCGCCACGGGGATGGGCTCGTCGTGGAGTTTCCGCCGGCCGTCGGGGCGGTCGACCAGGCCGCAGAGCCGCGCCAGGGTGCGGGCGAGGGGCGTGAAGACCAGACTCGCGGCCAGGCTCAGCGCGAACAGAATTCCCAGCGCGGAGTAGGGCAGGGTGGGCATAGGTCAATCCGTCTCCCAAGTCCGCCTGAGCCTTCCGGCCGGGACGCGGCCCGAACGAAGACGCCGGCGGTTTTCCCATAAGAATCTCGCCGCGCGATGCGACCGAGACCCTTCTTAAGGCGGCGGGCAGGGGAGAGACCGAGAGGGCATATCATCTTTGACAGGCGCAGACTCCGTCCCCGTCGGTTGCACGCCACGCGGCGCAACCAATTCTGATCGGCCCTTCCAGGGCCCTTCGCGCCGCCGCGCGTGGAACACGCCGCGGCAGGGAAGCGTCGGGCATCCGTGCCGATCGGGAGAATCCGGCGGGCAAGCGTACTGAACACGCCTACCACACCCTAGCACTCAGAAGGTCGCTTGAACTGTCATGCCTTGGACAGGGACGCCGTTGCCCCTGCCGGAAGAGTGAGGGATAAGGCATGACTGCCTAGAGAAGGTCGCTTCAATTCCAAGTAGGGAGGGAAGAACATAGGCGCACGGCCGGAGGGACTCACTTCCTGTCGGGCGAATGGTGCGGCCAAGAGGTCTCTACGATCTTCTCTCCTGGACAGATGCAAGGTAGGACGGGGCCAGGTGATCTCGGGTTCCAAGTTTCAATCCAAATGCAAGTCCAATGCCACGACCGCCGCGCCGCCGCTGCCCCGCGCGTCCGCTTCGTCGGTATTCCCCTATCTCTTGATTCGCACGTCCCTTCGGTTGATCGACGCCGTTCGTCTCCGGGACACGCCTCCGCAACGCCTTTCGGATCATGTTAACAAGAGTTAACAATGTTAACGGTCTTTCGGATAAATGTTTCCCTATCGATACGTTGACCGCGCCGCGCGGGGGCGAGAAACGGTTGGTCCTCGGCGCCGTCTGCGCTTTGCACCGCGTCAAGATCGACGCCCCGAGGTTGGAACACCTACAATGAGCGGCGGACCCATCGGAGAGAACCTATGCTTCGGCTGCGGATCGTCAACGAGCGCGAGCGCCAGGAGTTGGAACACCCGAGCGGCCCCCTCGAACTGGGGCGCGGCCCGGCGCGCGGCGACGTCGCCCGCGTCCTTATTCTGGATCAAACGGTGTCGCGCGACCACATCCGACTGGAGGAGGTGGGCGGCGGCCGCGTCCGCGTCGAAAACCTCAGTCAGAAGTACGCCGTCGGCTTCGACCCCGACGGCTCGCTCGCGCCCGGCGACGGCCGCGAGTTGCCGCTGCCGCTGCGGCTGATCGTCGGCGAGTCGGAGATCGAGGTCGAGCCCGGCCCCTCGGACACCGTCCGCCCCGACCTGCTCAGCATGTTGGTGGCGCCGATCTCCGCCCGCCCCAGCGCTTCCCCCAGCCAGAGCCTGTTACGCCTCGGCGAGTCGCCGGCGCCGCAGACGCTGGTGCAGTGGTTCGAGCGCGTCATCGCCGTGCAGCGCGCCGCCCCCGGCTCGCCGGAGTTCTACGACCAGACGGCGCGCGGGCTGGTCGAGTTGATCGGCCTCGACCGCGGCCTGGTGCTGTTGCGCCGCGGCAATAGCTGGAAAGTGGCCGGGCGCGCGGCCAGCGGCGAGGACCTGCCCGGCCGCGAGTTCAGCGGCACGATCCTGCGCAAGGTCGCCGAGGAGAAGCGCACCTTTTACCAGTCGACGCCGTCCGGCGGCTCGTCGAGCGAGAGCCTGGTCGGCGTGCAGGCGCTGGTCGCCTCGCCCATCTTCGACGCGGCCGGCGAAGTGATCGGCGTCGTCTACGGCTCGCGCGTCGGCTTCTACGGCCGCGCCGGCAGCGCCGGCGGCATCGGCCCGCTCGAAGCCCAGGCCGTCCAGCTCCTGGCGTCGACGGTCGGCGTCGGCCTCGCCCGCGCCGAGCAGGAGACGCGCGCCCACCAAATGGTCGTCGCCAAGGAAGCCGCCGAGGAGGCCGACCGCGCCAAGAGCCAGTTCCTCGCCACGATGAGCCACGAGTTGCGCACCCCGCTCAACGCCATCCTCGGCTACGCGGAGTTGCTGCGCGAGGAGGCGGGGGACGACGGGCACGAGGAATACATTCCCGACCTGAATAAGATCCACGCCGCCGGCAAGCACCTGTTGGCCCTTATCAACGACATTCTCGACCTCTCGAAGATCGAAGCCGGCAAGATGACGCTCGCGCCGGAGACGTTCGACCTGGCGGCGCTGGTCCGCGACGTGACGGCGACGGTGCGGCCGCTGGTGGAGAAGAACGGGAATACCTTGCGGTTCGAGGTGGCCGGCGACGTCGGCAGCGTGCGCCTCGACCCGATGCGCGTGCGCCAGTGCCTGTTCAACCTGTTGAGCAACGCTTCGAAGTTCACGGAGAAGGGGACGGTCGGGCTGGACGTGACGCGGGCGCGCGCGGAGAATCAGGAGCAGGTGCGGTTGCGCGTTTCGGACACGGGCATCGGCATGACGCCGGAGCAGCTTCAAAAGCTGTTCCAGGCGTTCACGCAGGCCGACGCCTCGACGAGCCGCAAGTACGGCGGCACGGGGCTCGGCCTGGCGATCACGCGCAAGCTGTGTCGTCTGATGGGCGGCGACGTCGCGGTGGAGAGCGCGGCGGGGAAGGGGTCGACGTTCACCGTGACGCTGCCGGTGAGTGTCGAGTAGCCGCTTGCGGCTTCGCAGGCGCGAAGCCGCAAGCGGCAAACGACATTTCACCTCCGCTCGGGCAGCATCAGGACGGTGCCGGCGGGGACGGGGCGTTGGGGATCCCACCCGGGATTCATTAGGTTGATCTCGCGCCAGCGCTCCAAATCGCCTAATTCGCGCTGCGCGATTTTCACCATCAACTCCCCCCCGACCGGCACGGTGTACTTGCGCGAGGCCGGCGCGGCGTTGGAGCGCTGCGTCTCTGTCGCGTCGCCCTTGTTGATCGCCGACGGGTAGCGGCTCTCCAGCACTTCGCGCGGCGGCAGGTAGACGCGCTGCCCCGTCTTGAGCGTCCCGCCGTCCGTGGCCGCGTTGTCGGTCGCGAGGGGGTGGTTGCGGTTGAACAGCATCAGCGCCTGGCCGTAGCGCTCCGACCCGTACTCGCGCTGACTGATCCGGTCGAACGTCTCGCCCGCGTAGGCGGCGACGACTTTCTCGGTGAACGTGATGACCTTCGGCTGCAGCAGAACCGCCGACGGCCCGCCCACCGCGATGGGCGGCACGGTCGCGGTAGGCGGCGTGCTGCCGACGAGGGTCGGAGGCGCGCCCGAGCGGAGTTTGATCTCGGGGACGACGTCAGAGCCGAGGCCGGTCAGCCGCGCGTCGACCTTGGTGGGCGGCGGCGGGGGCGGGGCGGGTGGCGGCGCCGTCTCCTCTGGCGGAGCGAGACGTGCGGCGCTCGGAATGGGCGTCACCACGGGAGGCTTCGGACCCGGTTCCTTCTCAGGAGGGATCGGCGGCGTGGGGGTGACGAGCGGCGGAGAAGGCTTCGAACCCTCTCCCGCGGCAGGCAAGAGCGGCGTGGCGCCGACGTGCGGCATGGGGGCGGTTTTTTCGCCGGGTCGATCTTGCAAGGGCGGAAACGGGGGCAAGGGCGCGGTACTCTCCGACTCGTCTTTTGGCTCGTGCGGCATCGGCGTCTCGGGCGGCGGCGGGACGGCGGCAAGCTTGGCCGGCTCCTGTTTCAGTGGCAGCGCCAGGGCCGGCACGACGGGCGACTTTTCCGCGGCCTTTTCTTTTTCTTTCTCGTCCGCTTTGGCGGCGACCTTGTCGGGGAGCGGGGGGACACTTCTGCCCTCCGCATTCTTGCCGTCTTTCTCCTCCTGCGTGGGGACGCCCGGCAGCGGGGGCGGGTTCGCGGCCTTCGCCGGCTTCTCGGCGGCGGCAAGCGGCGGCAGGGGCATCACCTTCGCGGCCTCTTTTTCCTTCTCAGGGATCAGATGCGGGGGTAAGGCAACCTCCTTTTTCGCCTCCGGCGGTTGCGGAATGGGTAAAGCGGACGGCCCGCCGGCGCCTCCTTCGCCCGCGGGATTCGCCATCGCCACCGCCCCTACCGTTGACGACTTTCCCGAGTCCGTCGTGCCGCTCGACTCGGACGTAGCGACGAGAGAAAGCTGAGGCGCGAGTTTTAGGCTCGCGGGGAGGAGGTTCGGATCCGAAGCTTCCCGCTCCTTCTTGCCTATTTCCACCGCGGAGTCGGGCTCCCCGGAAGCAGGGGGCGGCCCCTCTTCGCCCTCCTGCTTGCCTGCCGCGACCGCCGTGTCGGCCGGCGCCTCGCCCAGCTTGAGCCCGAGCACCATGCCGAGCAGGCACAAGAACGAACACGACACGACGAGGCCGAGCTTGGTTTCGCGCGTCATGTTCGCCACCGTCACCCATCCCAGATTCCGTGGCATCCTGCCTCCTCCGGCCTGTCCGTTCCTTGGAAAGTGTGCGCCACGGCCGGACCGAGGCAACCGCCGTCGTCCCGCCCGGCCGCAAACCTTGAACAAAAAACCCTACGGCTCGCGCCAACCCGCCGCGTCGGGCCGCTGCCACCCGACCGCGAGCGGCGGCGGCGCGGTCTCGCGGCCGTGCGCCTCCCAGCGCCGCGCGTCCCAGACCTCGAAGCGGTCGTCGGCGCCGACGACGACCATGTCGCCGCACAGCCCCGCGTGTTCCGCCAACCGGGCCGGCAAAGTGACGCGCCCCGCCGCGTCGACGGCCGCGCGCTCCGTCCGGGCAAAGTAGAGGCGTCGCGCCCGCCGCGCCGACCCGTCCTTCCCCGCCGCGCGCGCCAGGTTGGCGGCCAGACGGTCGACGCCGTCCGACCCGATCAGCCAGACGCAGCCGTCTTCGCCCGGAGTCAGCAGGACCGTGTCGTGCGCGCCGAGTTGGTCGCGGACTTCGGGGGACAGAACGAGGGTGCCGCGCGGGTCGAGCGTCGCCGCGTGCGTGCCGGTCAGCGGCAGCGGCCGGCGCGGCGCCGACGCCTTCGAGGAGACGTTAAGAACCGGCGCGTAGCCGACCGGCGCGGCGTCGGCGAGGCAAGCCGGCGCTTCCAGGCGCACTTCGGGCAGCGCCTCGGCGGGCGGCGACAGCGGCGGCAAGGACGGCGGCTTTTCGGCGGGCGCGGGCTCCGACGCGGAGAGGAGTTCGAGCATTCCGGGAGGGCTGTTGTCGACGAGCGACGCGCGATACGCCTGGCGGAATTGCTCGCGCAACGCGGGGTCGGCGGGGACGGGCGCCGGCTCGGGCGTCTGAAGCGTCGCGTCGGCGGCCGGCTCCTCGGGCGGCGGGCGCAAGACGTAGCCGCTGACGGCGCCGCCCAGCAAGAGCAGCGCGGCGGCGGTCAGCACAACGACCTGAGTCTTCCGTGTCACGGTTCGGGTCCCTCCTGGCGCCGCGCCGCCCGCAGCTTGGCGCTGCGCGCCCGCGCGTTGGCCCGCTCCTCGTCCACGCCGGCCTGCACCGGCTTGCGCGTCAGCGCCTCCCACAGCGACCGCACGCGAAACGCCTGTTTGACGCGCCGGTCCTCCAGCGAGTGGAAGCTGATGAGGACCGCGCGCCCGCCCGGCTTCACGCGCGTCGCCAGCCGGGCCAGCAGACGATCCAGGGCGCCTAACTCGTCGTTGACCGCGATGCGCAGCGCCTGGAAGACGCGCGTCGCCGGGTCGATCGCGTGGCGCTTCCCCTTCGGCCGGGGGACGCAGCGCCTTACCAGGTCGGCCAACTCGTCCGTAGTCTCCGGCAGTCTCGTCCTGCGTGCCTCCACGATGCGCCGGGCGATGCGGCGGCTGAAGCGCTCCTCGCCGAACTCGTAGATCAGGTCGGCGAGGTCGCGCTCGTTGAGGCGGCGCAATAAGGCCGACGCCGGCTCGCCCTCGGTCGGGTCGAGGCGCATGTCGAGCGGGCCGGCCTGGCTGAAGCTGAAGCCGCGTTCGGCGTCGTCCATCTGGTCCGAGCAGAAGCCCAGGTCCGCCAGGACGCCGTCGACCGCCGCGATTCCCAGGTCGTCCAGCACGTCGCCGAGCCGGTCGAAGTTGGCCCGCACGAGCGTGACCGGCAGGCCGTCGAGCCGCGGCCGGGCAAGATCCAGCATTGTGGCGTCGCGGTCAAGGCCGATCAGCCGCCCCGACGGCCCGAGGCGCTCGGCAATCAGCCGCGCGTGCCCGCCGGCGCCGACCGTGGCGTCGACGACCGTCTGTCCGGGTTGCGGGTCGAGAAACTGGAGGACTTCGGCGGGCAGCACGGGGACGTGTCGCGCCGGGGGAAGAAGGGGGCCGTTCATGGTTCGTCGGGGGAAAGTGCGCGGCGGGGATAAAAGGGCCGCGGGCTCCTCTGGGAGGAGGAGCCCGCGGCGACAGGTCACGAGGTCTGCCGGCCAACCCTTACGGACGGCACCCGCTTGCCTCACGAAAGCCGCGGCCGGGGAGGCCGCGGCGGGCCGTGAAGATCACTCAGGCTATCCCGTATCTGCTCATACCGGACAACCCACGGCAGGCCCTCGTCGGTGCCTACGCTCCTTAGTTGCCGAACGCCGCCGCCGCCACGGTGTCGAAGCGCGGCGCGTTGTCGGCCAGGTATTTCTCCCAGCGTTCCGCGTCCCACAATTCGAGGTGGTCGCGGACGCCGATCAGGACGACGTCGTGCCTCAGCCCGGCCAGCTGATGAAGGCGATCCGGGATGAGCATTCGGCCGCTGCGGTCGACGTCGACCGCCTCGGTGCGGGCGAAGTAGAGGCGGCTGAAGACGCGCGATTCGTTGTTGGGCGGCGCCTCCTCGATCCGCGCCGCCAGCTTCTCCATTTCGCCCTGCGTATAGAGCCAAAGCGACTGTTCGGGTCCGGGCGTGACGTAGAGCATCGCCGGCTCGCCGAGCAGCTCGCGGACCCTCTTGGGCAGAGCCATACGTTTCTTGTCGTCGAGGGTTCGCGGGTAGGTGCCGGTGAGGAGCATCGTTCGACCTTCCCGGCTCCCACCCCGACCCACATCGACCCACTTGTCTCCACCAACTCTAGCCGGCGCGCACGGGGGAATCAAGGCGCGGCGTGGCGTCCGGAGCGTCCCGCCGGCGCCGCGGGTCGCTACGGCCGGACCAGTCGTGCGGGTCGTGGCAAGGAGGAGAAGGTGTGGAAGATGTGCCGGGTCGAAAGGCGTTTCAGGAGAGCGCGGGAGCGGTCTTCGCTTCCGACAGCGGAGGGTGATCAAAACCCCCCGCCTGACATTCGGGCTGCCGCGTCAAGATGACGCGACGCTGCTGCCAAGTTGTGAGCCCTTGACCGGGAAGTCACCTTCCAGTTCGGCAACCACTTCTCGGATCTCCGCTTCCTGGGCGGGGTGTGACTGGAGCATCTCCGCGAACACGGTCCGAGCCCGGTCCGAGTGCCCGGCGCGCCAGAGGCACGACGCGGCGCTCAGGCCGCTCCGCAGCGCGAGGTCGGGCCTGCCCGCCTCGGTGTAGTCGTCGGCGAGGACCAATTCCAGGTGCGCCGCCGCCAGGAAGTGCTTGGCCGCGGCGCGACGGTCGCCGCGCATCTCCGCCAGTACGGCCCGCTGTACTTCCCGCGACTTGACCGTCACGAGCATGTCGCTGACTGGAACAAGTGCCGTCGACATCGATCCCTCCGCCTCTCAGGCGAAAAACGCGAGCCTTGCCGCCGGAGTCTCGAATTCCGTCACGCAGACGTAGAAGCCCCCGCCGCGCTTGGCGAGGCGCTGTTCTTTCTGCTGCCAAGCCGCCTCGAAGTCGACGTGCCGCGAGCGGCCGGCAATCTCCAAGAGCAGTCGGCCTTCGTCGACCAAGTAATCCGCCCGACTGCCCCGTAGCGCGAGGTCCACGATCTCATGGCCTCCCGTGTGGTGAAGCGCCAGGCCGGCCACGGCGATGGCCGCCATCTCGACCATCCGCGACGGCTCGTAGGTCCGCTTCAGCTTGGCGAGGCGGTCCGGAGAAAGCCGGCCGGGATCGAGGAGCAGGCGCATCTTACCACTCCCGAAACCTGGTACGTCCTGAATCGTGAGACCCACGGAGTAGGGAGCCGTGGCTCCCGTTTCGCCCAGGACGGCGGCCGTGGCCGGGATGATAGTGTCCCAGAGGAGGTGGGAGTGCATCTCCGGCAGATTCCGCAGACGCAGCCGGACGTCCATGACTTCCTCCGGTTCGGTCCTCCCCAACCACGAGAACTATCTTACCTAGCGGCCGCGCCGCCTCCAACCGCTACTCTTTTCTCGTCCGGTTCTTGTTGACACGCCTGTCGCGACGCGGTTAACCTCCTCGGTACCCCGACAGGCACGTTTCTTAGGGAGAGCCTTGCCGTGACGCCGTCCGACACCGATCAACCCCTCGGCCACCTCGACGACTGGGAAGAGTCGCTGCAGGCGCGCTACCCCGCCGACGGCGGCGCCGCCTCCGTCCTCGCCGCGTCGTCGAAGAAGGCCGAGGAGTTCCGCGACTACCGCGCCGCCGTCCGCCCCGGCGTCCGCGAGTTCTACCGCCTCAATCACCGCCACCAGACGTTCGATTTCGTCCTTGCCAAGGAGCGCGAATATCTGCCGCTCGACAAGCGGCGCCTGGGCGTCTGGGAGGCGATGGAGTTCCTCGACACGCTCGTCGACGACAGCGACCCCGACACCGACCTCAGCCAGATCGAGCACCTGATGCAGACGGCCGAGGCGATCCGCCGCGACGGGCACCCGCGCTGGTTCGTCTTGACCGGGCTGATTCACGACCTCGGCAAGATCCTCTGCCTGGACGGCGAGCCGCAGTGGGCCGTCGTCGGCGACACCTTCCCCGTCGGCTGCGCCTACTCCGACAAGGTCGTCTTCGCCGAGTTCTTCGCCGACAACCCCGACGCGCGCGTGCCCCAGTACCAGACGCCGTGCGGCGTCTACGAGCCGGGGTGCGGGCTGCGGAACGTGCGCCTGTCGTGGGGGCACGACGAGTACCTCTACCGGGTCGTGAAGGACCACCTGCCGGACGAGGCGCTGTACATGATCCGCTATCACTCCTTTTACGCCGCGCACCGCGAGGGGGCCTACGGCCACCTGATGGACGACCGCGACCGGGCGCTGTTCGCCGCGGTGCGGGCGTTCAACCCCTACGACCTCTACTCGAAGGGGGCCGAACGCCCCGACGTCGCCCGCCTGCGGCCGTTCTACGAGGAGTTAATCGCCGAGTTCTTCCCGCCCGTGCTGTGCTGGTGAGCGACGGCGGCCCCTCCTGGCCCGTCCTGCCGCCGGCCTTTGCTTCCGACATCGCGGAGTGATACAATCGGAGGCGACGCGGATGCAGTGGCACCCGGTCTTCGCCCAGCTGCTGCGGCCGCTGCTGGCAAACCACTATGACGTGAGAACGAACGTCCCGGTCGGGGACCTCCCCCGCGCCGCCGACATCGTGGTGGTGAGCCGCACGTCGCGCGGGGCACCGCCGTTTACCGGGCTGTGGAGCCGCCTGACGGCGTGGAACGTCCTCGAGTTCAAGGGGCCGACCGTCTCCGCGCGCGTCCGCGACCGCGACCTCCTCGTCGAGTTGGGCCTCGGCATCGCCCGCCGCCTCGCCTCGGAGGGAAAGCGGCGGGCGCCGGCTCGGGGCCAGACGACTCTCTGGTACTTAGCGAGGCATATCGGCGGCCGCTTCCTGCGCGACGCGCGGGCGCTGCTGCGCGGGCTGGACGAGGTCGCTCCGGGCGTGTGGCGCGGCGAGGTGGTCGGCCACCCGGTCCTGCTGGTGAGTAGCCGCGCTGTCGCGGTGGAGCGCGACACGCTGCCGATGCACGTCCTGATCCCGGAGCCGCTGGAGGCGGGACGCGTCGTGCTGGAGCAGTTGGCGTCGCAGGCGGACCTGTGGGCGCTGTACAGCGCCTGGCTGGCGACGAATTACCCCGACCTTTGGGAGGAGGTAAGGTACATGGCGAAGCGGACGAAGAAGCCGGATCTGGACATGCGGCCGGTCGTCGAGAAGATGGGGCTGGCGAAGCTGATCGAGCAGATCGGACTCGATCGGGTCGTCGCGACGGCGGGGGCCGAGCGGGTCCTGGGGAAAGTTAACCTCGGCAAACTTGTCGAGGAGAAAGGACTGGACTGGCTCCTCGCCCGACTCACACCCGAGCAAAGGCGGGAACTGAGGCGTCGCAGCGAGTGAGCCTATGACCGCGAGTACGCCGAGACGAAGCGAAACGACTTCCCTTCAATGGAGGCATACCCATGCTCATAGAGAAGCGCGACGGGACAGGGCTGGCATTCAAGACATTCGTCGGGACCGCCGCATGACCGACCGCGTCCGTGCCTGGCCCGGCCTGCCGCAGACAATAACCCTCGGCGAAAGCGAGGTGCATGTCTGGTGCGCCAGCCTCGACCGGCCGTCCGTGCCTGTCGAGGATCTCTCACGTCTTCTCGCGCCGGACGAAGCACGTCGTGCCGGCCGCTTCCTCTCCCCGGAACACCGCGCCCACTTCGTCGTCGCCCGCGCCGGGCTTCGTCTTCTCCTGGGGGCGTACCTGTCGATTCCCGCGGAGGACGTCCGCTTCGGCTACGGCGCCCACGGCAAGCCGATTCTCGACCCGCTGTGCGATTTACGCTTCAACGTGTCGCACTCGCACGGCCTGGCGCTGTACGCTTTCTCGCGCGGCCGAGAAGTGGGCGTGGACGTTGAGAAGGTCCGCTCCGGCGTCGTCGCCGAACGCATCGCCGAGCGCTTCTTCTCGGCGCGCGAAATCGCGGAGTTGCAAGCCCTTCCCCGGGAAATGCATGACGAGGGCTTCTTCAACTGCTGGACGCGCAAGGAGGCTTACGTCAAGGCGACCGGCGTCGGTCTGTCGCTGCCGCTGGATGCCTTCGACGTCTCGTTGGCGCCCGGCGAGCCCGCCGTCCTGCGCGCGACGCGCCACGACCCGCGCGAGGCGGAGCGCTGGCAACTGTTCGCGCTGCGGCCGGCGCCGGGCTACGTCGGCGCGCTCGCCGTCGAGGGGCCGAGCGTCACGGTGCGATGCGCGGATATTTCCGCTCCGCCTTGATCCATGACAATTCCGACGGCAAAAGGCTTGGCGGCGCGCTCGCGGGAGGTTATTTTTTACGTTCGTTCCGTCCCCCGCTGCGCCGCCTCTCCCGTGCGCCCTTGGAGGAGCATCCGCCATGCCCATCGCCTTTCCCTGCCCGTGCGGCAAGCGCCTGTCCGCCCCCGACGCGGCCGCCGGCCGCAAGGCGAAGTGTCCCGCCTGCGGCCGGGTCGTCGCGATTCCTTCCGCGCCGCCGAAACGTCCGCCGCCGCCGGAGAACGACCTGCCCGAAGTCCTCCCGGCCGACGACGAGGACGACGGCGGGTTCGAGGTCGTCGATGACAAGGAGGAGCGGGTGACACGTCGCCCCGCTTCGCCGCCGAAGAAAAAAGCCCCCGTCGACACCCTCGAAGAGGTGGACGACGAGGACGACGACGAGTTCGAGGAGGAGCGCCCGCGTAAGAAGAAGCCCGTGCCTCAGGCGAGCGGCGGCGGCATGACGCACGCCGGCATCGGCGGCGGCATTCTGCTCATGGTCGGCGCCGTGGTCTGGTTCGTCCTCGGGCTGTACGGCGACCGCATCTATTTCTACCCGCCCGTCATGTTCGTGTGCGGGGGGATCGCGGTCGCCAAGGGTCTGATGAGCCGCTGACGCGACGCCTCCCCCGCCGGCGCCTCCGGGCATATCATCACCTCGTCCCCTATTCCCGGGAGAGGCGAGGTCGTCATGCCGCACGCCACCGACTATTCGGAATGTCTGGAATTCGCCCTGCGGGCCGCCCGCCGCGCCGGCGAGGTCATCATGCCCTACTTCCAGGGCGAGACCGGCGTCGAGGCCAAGGCCGACGGCTCGCCCGTGACCCTCGCCGACCGCGGCGCCGAGCGGGAGTTGCGCCGGCTGATCGGCGAGCGCTTCCCCGACGACGGCGTCCTCGGCGAGGAGTACGGCGAGACGCCGGGCACGTCGGGGCGGCGCTGGATCCTCGACCCGATCGACGGCACCAAGGCATTCGTGCGCGGCGTGCCGATGTTCGGCGTCATGATCGGCCTGGAGGAAAATGGCCGGGCGGTCGTCGGCGTCGTCTCCATCCCCGCGATGGACGAGATGGTCTACGCGGCGCGCGGCCTCGGCTGCTGGTGGCTGCCGTCGGGGCGCAAGACCGACGTGCCCCGGCCGGCGCGGGTGTCGCCCGTCGCGACGCTGGCGGACGGCATCCTGCTCTTCGGCAGCTACGAATACTTCGTGAAGGGGAAAAGGGAAGACGCGTATCTGCGGCTGCACCGGGCGAGCAAGCACCAGCGCGGCTGGGGCGACTGCTACGGGCACCTCCTCGTCGCCACGGGGCGGGCCGAGGCGTGCGTCGACCCGATCATGAACATCTGGGACAACGCCGCTCTCGTGCCGATCCTCACCGAGGCCGGCGGCACCTTCACGGATTGGAAGGGCGCCACGACGCACGACGGCGGCGACGGCATCTCGACGAACGGCAAGGTGTTCGACGAGGTGATGCGGGCGGCGCGGGAATCGTCCGGGGGTGCGCTGCGCGACCCCCGGCTGTGCGATACAACCCCTTCGGGGTAGGGGCGGCGGCGCGTTACCGCGAAGCGGCAGGGCTTCCAACATGTTCAGTAGTTGTACCGTATTCTTCCCTTGGCGGGTGGCTGAAAACGCCCGTGGTTTTCGGCATGTCCCGCCTCGGCCACGGCGAGGCCCGACTGACAGTGGACGTTAGTTCACATGATCTGT
>JBBROG010000020.1:0-50881 GCA_038229635.1 Gemmatales bacterium | reverse complement strand
GAACCGGTTGGCCTTGTCCTTGTTGCGGGGCGATCCAAGCAAAGGGTCGTTGAAAGTCAAACGGAAGCGGGCGGGGAGGAACATTCGGTACTTGGCACAACTCCTTGGGTTTTCAAGCAATTGAAGTGCGTTTGCCGTGGCAGCAAGAGGAGGCCGCCGAGGTTAATCAAGAGGAAAAAACTCCAGACGCCAAGCAGGCCCCAGCCGTGGCCGCGCGTCAGAGTCCAACTCCCCTTGATCGCCTCGGTGGCGCCGCAGCCCCGGTCGAGGATGAGCGGCACGCCGAATGTCCCGATGCGTACCCATAGGTAGAAGGCCGTCATGCTAAAGGGTGCGGCGAGGACCGCCGCGGCTACGCGCGTGTCGCCGTCGGTCGTATTGATGGCCACGAGGATGGCCGCCGCCGCGGGGGCGGCGGCGAGCGCCATGTAAACGCCGGCGATCACGGTGTAGACGAAGAAGGTGCCGAACTGCCGGAAGCCGGCGAAGAAGTCGCCGAAGGTCCACGGGCGACCCTTCAACTGAGCCAGCGCCACCGCCGTGTAGCCCGCTTGGAGGGCGGGGCCGAAGAGGGCCTGGAGGCACCCGCCGGCGAGGGGGACGAACTGGGCGCCGAGACTAAGGGACTGGACGATGAACCAGTAGCCGATCATCGGCCCGATTACCGCTCCCCAGTGAGCCTTGGCGTAGCGAAACCACTCTTTGAGATCGATGGCGTAGTCGTTCGACAGCCCCGCGAGGCCGACTCGGCCGCGCCGCTCGTCACGGTCGTAGGGTTCGTCGTCCCCATCCTCATCGTAGGCGTCGCCGCGCGCCCGGCGGCCGGGGCGCGGCAGCCGGCCTTCTTCGGCGTACTCGCCCTCGGCCTCGTCGTCCTCGCGGCGGGCGGGTGCGGGGCGCGGGCGGTCTGAATAGTCGCCTTCGTGTTCCGTTTCCTTCGGCCGGGGCGAGTCGGCCGGGGCGGCGTCGGGGCGCGGCAGGGGGAATTGAAGGCCACACTTGGGACATTTCACCTCGGCGCCCGCCGAGAATTGCGCGGGGACGCGGAGGAGGCTGCCGCACTCGGGGCAGCGCGTGGTCTCGGGCATGGCGCGAAACTCCCGGGGAGGAGATGATCGTTCGCCCCAGACTACCCGCGCGCCCGATCCGTGTCCAGTTAACCGCCGATCGTGTGCATCGTCCGCAGCGGTTTGATGAAGCGGCTCGTGTTGATCTCGTGCCCCTCCCACTTGTCGCGGACGTTGCCCCGGATCGCCTCGGCGAGCGCCGCGTCGTCGGGCGACTCGCGCAGGTAGCGCTTGACGTCGACCTCGCCGAGTGCGAACAGGCAGTTGCGCAGCTTGCCGTCGGCGGTCAGGCGCACGCGGTTGCAGCTGAGGCAGAACGGCCGCGACACCGAGGCGATGACGCCGACGCGGCCGCCGCCGTCGACGTAGTCGAAGTCCTGCGCCGGCGCCCGCGGATCCTGGTCCGGCGACGGGACGAGATGCCCGACGTGCGTTTCGATCTGTTCGAGGATTTCGTGGGCGAAGTAGACCTTGTCGCGCTCCCACGCCTCGGCGCCGATGGGCATGTACTCGATGAAGCGCATTTCCAGGCCGTTGTCGCGGGCGTAGCGCGCCAGGGGGACGACCTCGTGCTCGGTGAGGCCGCGCATGCTGACGGCGTTCACCTTGACCGGGTCGAAGCCCGCCTCCTTCGCCGCCACGATGCCGGCGAGGACGCGGTCGAGGCCGTCGCGCCGCGCGACCTGCCGGAAGCGGTCCGGGTCGAGCGTGTCGAGGCTGACGTTGACGCGGCGCAGCCCGGCGTCGTACAGCGCCCGGGCTTGGTCTGCCAGGAGGATGCCGTTCGTCGTCAGGCCGAGGTCCTTGACCCCCGGCACCTTCGCCAGCATTTCGACGAGCCGTGACAGCCCGCGGCGCAGCAGCGGCTCGCCGCCGGTGAGGCGCACTTTGTCGATCCCCAGAGGCGCCGCCACGCGCACGAAATGCTCGATCTCCTCGAAGGTGAGCAACTCGGCCCGGTCCATGAAGACGACGTCTTCGGGCATGCAGTAGGTGCAGCGCAGGTTGCAGCGGTCGGTGACGCTGATGCGCAAATTGTTGTGGGCGCGGCCGAAGGTGTCGACGAGTTGGCTCATGGCGTCATGCTCCGGGGTGGACCCATTCGGTGCCGCCGTCGGCCCAGTTTTCTTTCTTCCAGATGGGGACGAGCTCCTTGAGGCGGTCGATGGCGTAGCGGCACGCCTCGAACGCCTGGGCGCGGTGCGGACAACTCACCGCCACGGCGACCGACACCTCGCCGACGTCCATGCGGCCGGTGCGGTGGACCAGCGCCATGTCGCCGACGGGCCAGCGCGCGCGCGCCTCGCGCTCGATCTCGGCCATCGTCTTCTCGGCCATGCCGGGGTGCGCCTCGTAGTCGAGGGCGACCGTCACTTTGCCGTCGGTCAGGTCGCGGACCGTGCCGAGGAAGGAGACCACGGCGCCGCAGCCGGGGCGGCGCACCTGCTCGGTCAGGGCGGCGTGGTCGATCGGGTCGGGGGTCAGGCGTACCATAAGGGGTCTCGGATCCGGACCGGGCCGCTTGCGGCTTGGCAAGTGCGAAGCCGCGAGCGGCTCAGCCGCCGCTCACCGGCGGCAGCAGCGCCGCCTCGGCGCCGGCCGGCAGCGCGAAGGTGTCCTCGGCGAACTCGTCATCGACGGCGACGGCACAGCGCTCCAGCAGGCCGGCGAGAGAGGGGAAGTCGGCGGCAACGCGGCGGCGCAACTCGGCGACGGTCGCTCCGTCCGGCAGATCGACCGTGAGGGCGCCAACCCCCGCGAGATCCCGGAGGCGGGCGAACAGGCGCACGCGCACAATCATGACAGCACCAGCGCCCGGATCGGTTCGTACAAGCGCCGCTCCAGGTCGGGCATGAGGCCGTAGGCCAAGGCGAGGTATTGCGCCGGGTGCAGCGTGCGCTTGCCGCCGCCGTCTTCCATCTGCATGCGGCAGGCGCTGCACTCCGTCGAGCCGTGCAACACGCCTGGGCGCCCCAACTCTTCCAGCATCGGCCGGCCGGCCTCGCGCGACAGCGCGTCGTTCTCCGCCTTCAGGCCGAAGGTGCCGGCCATGCCCGAACAGCTCACATCTATCGTATGCACGCGCAGACCGGGAATCAACGCGAGCAGCGACGGCCCCGCCGGCGGCCGCCCCAGCGCCTTGAGGTGGCACGGCACATGATGCCCGACCGCCAGCTCGACGGGGAGGAAGTCGGTGCGCAGGCGTCCTTCCTGGTACAGATCCCACAGGAAGGACGTGAATTCGACCGTCTGTTCGGCGACGAGGCGGGCGTCGGGGTCGTCGAGGAGGTCGAGGGCGTCGTGGCGCAGCATCAGCGCCGCCGTCGGCTCGGAGCAGAGGACCGGCCAGCCCTCGCGCGCCAGGTCGGCGAAGAGGCGGAGGTTGTGCCGGGCCGACTCGCGCGCCGCCTCGACGTCGCCGCAGGCCAGCGGAGCCATGCCGCAGCCGCGCTGCCCCGGCGGGACGAAGACCTCGATGCCGTTGTGCTGCAAGACGGCGACGACGGCCTCGGCGAGGGTCGGGTCGTTGTAGTTGGCGAAGACGTCGACGAAGTAGGCGACGCGCGGCCGCGGCGTGCGCGGGCGGCGCGTCCAGCCGCGCCGCCGCGCCCGCTCCAGGAAGCTCGGCCGGGCGAAGGCGGGCAGGCGCCGCCGCCGCGACACGCCGACGAGCTTCTCCAGCAGCCAGCGGACGGTGCGGCTCGCGAGCGCCGCGTTGACCACCGGGGCGGCGGCGCTGCCGATGCCGGCGAACGCCTCGGTGCGGGCCAGCACCCAGTCGCCGCGGCGCAGGCCGTGGCGGGCGACGTTGGCCGCTTTCGCTTCCAACATCAGGCGCGGGATGTTGACGTGTGCCGGACATTCGACCGCGCACATCTTGCAGTTGACGCACAGGTCGCAGACGGCGCGGGCGTCGTCGGACGACAGCGCCTGCGGGTCGGCGCCGTCGCGGAGCAGGAAGCGCATGAGGTTCGCCTTGGCGCGCGGCGAGGCGGCCTCGGCGTGCGTCGCCCGGAAGATCGGACACATGCGCCGCGTCGGCTCCTCCGTGCGGCAGCTCCCGCAGCCGTTGCAGTTGTCGCTCTCCTGGCGCATCTCGGCGACTTGAGCAGTGGTCAGTGGCCAGTGGTCCGTGGTCAGTGGAGGAGTGGACGCGCCGTCTTCACTGACCACGGACCACGGACCACGGACCACTGCTCGAAGGGGCCAGCCGGGGAGCGACGGGTCCGGGCCGACGATCTTGCCGGGATTGAAGATGTGTCGGGGGTCGAAGATCGCTTTTAGCTCGCGGAAGACGGGGTAGAGGTCGCCGTACTGTCGCGCCACCCACGGCGTCCGCGCCAGGCCGACGCCGTGCTGGGCGCTGATGGTGCCGCCGAGGCCGAGGGCGAGGCCGTAGACCTCCTCGGTGATCGCCTGCAGACGGGCGACGTCGTCGGGGCGGCGCAGGTCGAGGAACGGCCGCGTGTGGACCTGGCCGGTCAGGGCGTGGACCAGGAACGACGCCGTCGTCTCGTGGCGCTGGAGGATTTCTTGGACCTGATGCAGGTAGTCGGGCAGTTCCTCGGGCGGGACGCCGACGTCCTCGATGAAGGCGACCGGCTGGGCGCCGCCGCGCAGGCCGTACAGGCTCGGCAGAGCCGACTCGCGCAGGCGCCAGAAGCGCTGCACGTCGACCTCGGTGTGGGCGACGAGGGCCTGGAACGTCAGCCGCTGGCCGCGGTAAAGGCGGTCGGCGAGGTCGTCGGCGACGGCGCGGGCCTCGGCCGGCGTGTCGGCCTCGTACTCGATGAGCAGCGCCGCCTCGGCGCTCGCCGGCACCAGCGCCGCCGCCTCCGCGTCGCCGCCGCGCACCAGGATGAGTAGCCGCCGGTCGATCAACTCGCACGCCGCCGGGCCGGTCGGCAGGGCGAGTTGGGCGGCGTGCAGGGCGGCGTCCAGGCGGTCGAAAGCGAGCAGGACGAGGGAGCGGCCGCCGGGCAGCGGCACGGTGCGCAGCGTCGCCTCGGTGACGGCGGCGAGCGTCCCCTCGGAGCCGATCAGAATCTTGCCGAGGTCGATGTCGTCGGCCGAGAGGACGTCGTGGAGCAGGTAGCCGCAGCGGTTGAAGCGCGTGCGCGGCTGGTTGGCGCGGACGGTCGCCGCGTGCTGGTCGAGCAGCCGGGCGGCGGCGAAGGCGATGTCGTCGAGGCGGCCGGGCGGGACGTCGGGGCGCGGCCAGCGCGGGTGACGACCCACCGCCACCGCGTCGCCGCTGTCGAGGACGACGCGCAGCGCGGCGACGTGGTCGCGCGTGTAGCCGTGCTTGAAGGCGCGCGAGCCGGAGGCGTTCGTCGCCACCATGCCGCCGACGGTACACTGGGCGCCGCTCGCCGGGTCGGGGGCGAAGCGTCGGCCCACGCGCGCCAGGCGGACGTTCAGGTCGCGATAGACGACGCCGGGCTGCACGCGGACGGTGTCGGCGCCGACGTCGAGGATGGCGCGGAAGTGACGACTGAAGTCGACGACGAGGCCGGTGCCGAGCGCCTCGCCGGCGACGCCGCTGCCGCCGCCGCGCGGGACCAGCGCGATGCGGTTCTCGGCGGCGTAGCGAACGAGGGCGCGGACGTCGTCCTCGTCGCGCGGCACGACGACGCCGAGGGGTTCGACCTGGAAGATGCTCGCGTCGGTGCTGTAGAGGACGCGCGACAACTCATCCCACAGGAGTTCCCCTTTGACGAGGCCCTTCAAATCGTCGCGGATGCGCTCGCGCTGGGGGTGGTCCACGGGGGGCGCCTCGGCCGGGGTGGGCCGCTTGCGGCTTCGCAAGGTGCGAAGCCGCAAGCGGCGGGCTACTTCTTGTCCGCTTCCATCTGCTCGCGGCGGATCCTCTCCTGTCGGTAGCGCTCCGCGACGGTCAATTCGTGCCCCTGATGTTCGAGGTTCGGCACGTAGCCGCGGTGGTGCGCGTTGCAGCGGTAGCAGACGACGACGTCACCCACCCAAAGGTAGAGCAGTCCGTCGAACAGCGCCGTGCCGATGAGGATGACCCACGTCAGGTACCAATGATATAGCCAGTGCGTGAGGACCGACGCCGCGCAGGCGACGACGAGGATCGTCATTCCCAGCGCGTGCGGGAAGTCCTTCCTCTTGTACAGCTCGTGGTTGCCGCAGACGGCGCACGCCGTCAGGGTGCCGTCGGCCGAAGCGGACAAAGGTTGGCGGTGGTCGCAAGCGGAACACTGCCAGGCGGCGCCGGCGGGGAGGTCGGCGCCGGCGGGGGCGTCGCAGGCCGGACAGGAAAAGCGGACATTCACGAAAGCGTGGCTCCGGTTAGAGGGCGAAGCCAGTGTGGCCCTGGAGCAGCTGGCCGGTCAACTCGCCGAGGAAGCAGAAGACGACGACGGCGTAAAGGATGCCGGTCGCCGACTGCGTCGAGCGCAGCCGCGCCGTCCGCCAGGCCAGCACGCCCAGCATGAGCGGGACGAGGAAGCCGAGCCCCCAGCGCGGCGGCAGCCACAGGACTGTTATATCACCCAGGTTAACCAGCGAGTGCCCCGGCGTCCAGCACCACAGCGCCAGCGCCGCCCCCGACAGGGCCACGCGCAGCAGCAGCGCGGCGAACAGCGCCCCGAAAAGGCGCAGGAGCGGCGTCAGCGACATGGCCGGGGCGATGAGGTACGAATGGCCCATGAGCATCGCCGTCGTCGCGGAACCGAGCAGCGCCGCCGAGGCCGCGTCGCCGGCCAGGCGCCAGCGCAGGCCGCCCGGGTCTTCGCTCGCCACCTCCGCCAGCACCAGCGCCGCCCCGACACAGAGCGTCGCCGCGACGATCAGGCTCCGGCCGAGCGGCGCCCCTTCGAGCGACCAGCTGAGGAAGCCGGCGAGGGCGAGAACCATCCCCCCGCCGAGGGTCAGCCAGAGCCACGAGTTCGCCTGCTCGCGGTCGAGCATCAACGCGGCGACGGCCGCCAGGCCGAGCGCGACGAGGAAGTGCGTCCGGTAGAAGCGGGGGTTGATCTGCGCCGGCGCCAGGAGCAGGAGACAGGCGAGCAGGCCGGCGGCCAGGCGGAGACAGAACAGGACGAGCATTTCGCCTCACCGCTTGCCGTAGACGTGGGACATGAATTCGTTGCGCGTCAGCGGGTTGGTCTGAAAGACGCCGCGCATGGCGCTGGTGGCCATGACGCTGCCGGCCTTGCGCACGCCGCGAACGGTCATGCAGGTGTGCGTGGCTTCGAGGATGACGCCGGCGCCGCGGGCGTCGAGTTCCTCCATGACGAGGTCGGCGAGCTGTTCGGTCATGCGCTCCTGCACCTGCGGCCGGCGCGACAGCATCTCGACGATGCGGGCCAGCTTGCTCAGCCCGACGATCTTGCCGTTGGGGATGTAGGCGAGGTGCGCCTTGCCCATGAAGGGGAGCAAATGGTGTTCGCAGATGCTGTCGAAGACGATGTCCTTGAGGGTCACCATCTCGTCGTACTTCTCGGTGAACGTCTTCCGGAGCAGTTCGCGGGGGTCCTGGTGCAGGCCGGAGAACAGTTCGGCGTACATGCGGGCGACGCGGTCGGGGGTGTCGCGCAACCCCTCGCGGTCGGGGTCCTCGCCGACGGCAAGGAGGATTTCGCGGACCGCCTTGCGGATCCGCTCGTGGTCGACGGACATTCGTGGCTCCAACGTGTTACGATGAGGGCATTCTTAGGAGCCGGTCGGGCGCGGGTCAAGTTCCGCGCCGGAATGGCGGGAGGGATTAACATGTCGAAATCCGTGACGACTTTTCCCGGTGAAGCCCTGCGACCTACGAATGAGCCCTTCCCCCGGCGCGAGTTCCTCTCCTGGCTCCCGCGCGGCCTCGGCGGCGCCGCCCTGGCCTCCCTCCTGCTGCGCGACGGCTCCCTGCGCGCCGCCTCGGTCCCCGGCGAGGCTCACCCTCCCTGCCCGCACTTCGCCCCGAAGGCGAAGCGCGCCATCCACATCTGCCTCCTCGGCGCCATGAGCCAGGTCGACACCTTCGACTACAAGCCGGAGTTGCCTCGTCTGCACGGCAAGTCGCTGACGGTCGTGTCGCAGGAGAAGCCCGACGTCTTCTTCGGCCAGGTCGGCCTCCTGCGCAAGCCCGACTGGGCCTTCCGGCGACGCGGCAAGAGCGGCCTGTGGGTTTCGGAGTTGTTCCCTCATCTCGCGGGGGTCGCCGACGAGTTGACGGTGATCCACTCGATGGTCGCGGAGACGTCGAACCACACGCCGGCGACGTTTCAGGAAAGCACCGGCTTTCGCCTCAACGGCTTCCCCGTCCTCGGCTCCTGGCTGTCCTACGGCCTCGGCAGCGCGACGGACAACCTGCCGGCGTTCGTCGTCATCCCCGACGCGCGCGAGTACCCCGCCGGCGGGGCGATCAACTGGACGAACGGCTTCCTGCCAGCGCGGCACCAGGGCGTCGTCGTCCGCGGCAAGGGCAACCCCATCGACGACCTGTTCCCCGCCCGCCCCATCGACCCCGGCGCCGACCGCGCCGCCCGCGACCTCCTCGGGCAAATGAATCGGCGCCACTTCGAGGAGCGCGGCGGCGGCGACGCCCTGTCGGCGCGCATCAAGTCCTACGAACTGGCGGCGCGGATGCAGCTCGCCGTCCCGGAGGCCGCTGGCCTGGAAAGCGAGTCGAAAGAGGTGCAAACGCTCTACGGCCTCGACCGCCCCGAGACGGCCGACTTCGGCCGCGGCTGCCTGCTGGCGCGGCGCCTGCTGGAGCGCGGCGTGCGCTTCGTGCAACTCTTCTCCGGCGGCACCTTCGGCAGCCCGCGGCGCAACTGGGACGGGCACGAGGACATGGTGCTGAACCACGGGCAGGAGGCGAAGCGCATCGACCGCCCGGTGACGGCCCTGCTGACAGACCTGCGCCGCCGCGGCCTGCTCGACGACACGCTCGTCCTCTTCACGACCGAGTTCGGCCGCACGCCGTTCGCGCAGTCGGCGGCGAACGTCGTCGGCAAGGGCCGCGACCACAACCAGTACGGCTTCACCGTCTGGCTCGCCGGCGCCGGCCTGAGGCACGGCCTCGCCTACGGGGCGACCGACGAGGTCGGCTGGAAGGCGGCCGACCGGCCCGTGTCCTGGTACGACTTCCACGCGACCGTGCTTCACTTGCTCGGCGTCGACCACGAGCGGCTGACGTACTACCACAACGGCATCCAGCGGCGGCTGACGAACGTCCACGGGGAAGTGCTGAAGGAGATTCTGGCGTGACCCCTCCGCCGCTCGCGGCTTCGCAATCGCCAAGCCGCGAGCGGCGTGAGCGTCCCCCGGCTCACAGCGTCCACGGCTTGCGGTACTCGCGCCGCAGGTACTTCTCCGCCTCGGGCGCGTTCGTCGCCTTGAGATTCTTCGCGTCCCACTCCAGCGGCTTGCCGCAGCGGTAGGAGACGACGCCGAGCAGCACCGCCTCGGTCAGGGCGCCGGCGTAGTCGAAGTTGCACGTCGTCGCCGCGCCGGTCTTGCACGCCTCGACCCACTCCCGGTGGTGCCCGACCGAGTTGGGAATCGTCGGCTTCGGCGGCGCAAAGCCGGCGTACTGATTCTCCGGCAGCAGCACGCGGCGGTTGTAGTCGCACAGCAGCATGCCCTTGTCGCCGACGAAGAGCGTGCCGTCGCCCCACTTGGGCAATTTCCCCTCCGCGAAGTATTTCGGGCGCTTGCCGCTGTCGTGCCAGGTAAGCGTGACTGGCGGCAGGTCGCCGCGCGCGGGGAACTCGTAGGTGACGACGAGCCAGCCGGCGACGGTTTCGGCCTGCGGCGGCGGCCCCTCGGCGCTGACCTTGGTGGGGTGGCGCAGCTTGAGCGCCCAAAACGGCAGGTCCATGTGGTGGCAGCCGAGGTCGGGCAGGGTGCCGCCGCCGAAGTCCCACCAGCCGCGCCAGTTGAACGGGTGGTAGACGCCGTACTGCTTCGGGTCGTCGCCGTGGTAGAAGGGCCGCTCCGGCGCGGTGCCGAGCCACAGGTCCCAATGCAATCCTTGCGGGATCGGTTGACTCCCCTCCGGCTTCTTGGCGCCGCCCCAGGGCCGGCCGCACCAGACGTGGACCTCGCGCACCGTGCCGATGGCTCCCGACTGCACGAGCTCGACGGCGCGGCGGTAATTGTCGCCGGTGTTGTGGATCTGCGTGCCCAGCTGCGTCACTTTGCCTGTCGTCTTGGCCGTCTCGGCGACGACGCGGGCCTCGTAGACGTCGTGCGTGAGCGGCTTCTCGCAGTAGACGTGGCGGCCGGACTTGAGGGCGGCGACGGTGGCGACGGCGTGCGTGTGGTCCGGCGTGGCGACGACGACGGCGTCGATCCCCTTGCGGTCGAGCATCTTGCGAAAGTCGACGTCGAAGCTCGCCTTGGGGAAGGTTTCGCGCGCCCGGCCGGCGCGGCGCTCGTCGACGTCGCACCAGGCGACGATCTCGGCGCCGGCGGAGGCGACGTTGCGCCACTCGTACTCGCCCTGGTTGGTGACGCCGACGACGCCGACCTGGAGGCGTTCGTTGGCGGACGGCTTCTTGTCCTCGGCGGAGAGGGCGCCGGCGAAGAAGCCGGCGGCGGCAGTCGTTTGGAGGAAGCGGCGGCGGCTGGGACGAGGCGGCATGGCGGAGTCTCCTCGGGAGTCGGGTGACGGGCGTCGTCGGCGATTATACCCGGCGGGAAGAGGAGACGCGACAGGGCACTCGACCAGCCCGAAGCGCCCGCGCGGGCGCTTCGGGCTGGTCGAGCGCAATCCTACCATTCAAGTTGTTGCCAGAGCCTCTTGAGTCCCAGGGGCGAACGTCAGCCCGTCGCCGTTGGAGTCCACGAGGACGTTCTGCCCGTCGCGCACCTCGCCCTTGAGCAGCAGCCGGGCCAGCGGCGTCTCGATCTCGCGCTGGATGGCCCGCTTCAGCGGTCGCGCCCCGTACTGCGGCTCGTGGCCAACCGTCACCAGGTGTGTCTTGGCCGCGTCGGTCAGCGTCAGCGTGACGTGTCGCTCCGCCAACCGCTGCCGCAGGCGGTCCAATTGGATTTCGACGATCTCCTTCAGGTGCTCCTGGCTCAGCGAGTGGAAGACGACGATCTCGTCCACGCGGTTGAGGAACTCCGGCCGGAAGTGGTGCCGCATCTCGTCGAGCACCGCGTCCTTCATGCGGTCGTAGATTTCGCCGATCGTCGAACCCCGGTACTGCAAGATGCGCTGGCTGCCGACGTTCGACGTCATGACGACGATCGTGTTCTTGAAGTCGACCGCGCGCCCCTTCCCGTCGGTCAGCCGGCCGTCGTCCAGGATTTGCAGCATGACGTTGAAGACGTCGTGGTGCGCCTTCTCGATCTCGTCGAACAGGATCACGCTGTACGGCTTGCGCCGCACCGCCTCGGTGAGCTGGCCGCCCTCCTCGTAGCCGACGTAGCCCGGCGGGGCGCCGATCAGCCGCGCCACCGTGTGCTTCTCCTGGTACTCCGACATGTCGATGCGGATCATCGAGCGCTCGTCGTCGAACAGGAACTCGGCCAGTGCCCGCGCCAGCTCCGTCTTGCCCACGCCGGTCGGTCCCAGGAAGATGAAGCTGCCGATGGGCCGCTGCGGATCCTTCAGGCCGCTGCGGGCGCGGACGACGGCCTCGGCGACCGCCGTCACCGCCTCGTCCTGGCCGATGACGCGCTTGTGCAGCTCGTCCTCCAGCGTCAGCAGCTTCTGCACCTCGCCGGACAGCAGCCGCGACACCGGCACGCCGGTCCAGCGGCTGACGACGGCGGCGATATCCTCCTCGTCGACCTCCTCCTTGAGGAGGTGGCTCTCGCCCTGCTTGGCCGCGAGGTTTTCTTCCTCCTCCTTGAGCTTCTTTTCGAGTCCGAAGAGGGTGCCGTACTGCAACTCCGCCGCCTTTTGCAGGTCCGCGTGCTGCTTGGCCTGGTCGATTTGCAGCTTCGTCTTCTCGATGGCCTCGCGGAGGTTGCGCAGCCGCTGCACGCCCTCCTTCTCCGTCTGCCACTGGGCCCTCAGCGCGTCGGCCTGGCCTTGCAGGTCGGCGAGTTCCTTGCGAATCTTGGCGAGGCGCTCCTGCGACGCCGAGTCCTTCTCCTTCCTCAGCGCGTTCTCCTCGATCTGCAGCTGCATGACGCGGCGGTTGACCTCGTCCAGCTGCGTCGGCATCGAGTCGATCTCGGTCTTGAGCTTCGCCGCCGCCTCGTCGACGAGGTCGATGGCTTTATCCGGCAGGAAGCGGTCCGAGATGTAGCGATTGGACAGCACCGCCGCCGCGACGAGGGCCGCGTCCTTGATGCGTACGCCGTGGTGGACCTCGTACTTCTCCTTCAGGCCGCGCAGGATCGAGATGGTGTCCTCGACGGTCGGCTGGTCGACCAGGACCGGCTGGAAGCGTCGCTCCAGGGCAGCGTCCTTCTCGATGTGCTGGCGGTACTCGTCGAGTGTCGTGGCGCCGATGCAGTGCAGCTCGCCGCGCGCGAGCATCGGCTTGAGCAGGTTGCCGGCGTCCATCGCGCCCTCGGCCTTGCCGGCGCCGACGACGGTGTGCAGCTCGTCGATAAACAGGATGATTTCGCCCTCGGACGACTGCACTTCCTTGAGGACGGCCTTGAGGCGCTCCTCGAACTCGCCGCGGAACTTGGCGCCGGCGATGAGGGCGCCCATGTCGAGCGCGGTGACGCGCTTGTTCTTGAGCCCCTCCGGCACGTCGCCGCGGACGATGCGCTGGGCGAGGCCCTCGACGATAGCGGTCTTGCCGACGCCCGGTTCGCCGATGAGGACGGGGTTGTTCTTGGTGCGCCGACTGAGAACCTGAATGACGCGGCGGATCTCGTCGTCGCGGCCGATGACCGGGTCGAGCTTCCCTTTGCGGGCGAAGTCGGTCAGGTCGCGGCCGTACTTGTCCAGGGCCTCGTAGGTCGCTTCGGGATTCTGAGTCGTCACGCGCTGGTTCCCTCGCACTTCGTGGAGAGCCTTCATGAGGCGGTCGCGGCCGAGGCCCGCCTCCTTGAGGAGCTTGCCGGCGGCGCCGGCGTCCTCGGTCAGGGCGAGCAGCAGATGTTCGACGGAGACGAAGTCGTCCTTGAAGCGCTTGGCCTCCTCCTCGGCCTGGCCGAGCAGGCGATTGAGCCTGTTGCTGAGATAAG
Source organism: Gemmatales bacterium (assembly GCA_038229635.1). GTDB lineage: Bacteria > Planctomycetota > Planctomycetia > Gemmatales > Gemmataceae > DATFNV01. Next base: position 37,697 of record JBBROG010000020.1, on the reverse strand, counting down.
CCCGGTCCTCGTTGCCGCTGACGGTGCTGACGCGCGGTATCTTCTCCAACTCGCGCTCGACGCGGCGGCGCAGGGCGTCGACGTCGACGTCGGCCTTGCGCAGGATGGAGACGGTCAGGCCAGGCTCCTGTTCCAGGAGGGAGGCGAGCAAGTGTTCGACGTCGATTTGCTGATGTCCCAGGCGCACGGCGCGCTGCTGCGACGCTTGCAACGCCTGCTGAGCCTTTTCGGTGAAGCGGTTCATGTCCATGAGCGTCCTCCCCGTCGCGACCTCGCCTCCGTCCCGCGGATGTGTACGAGAGAAGGAAGAGCAAGCGCGGTGCCAATCGCGGCGGAGGGGAAGACGGCTTCCCAAGTCATGGAGACGTAAAGGGTTGAGAAGAGCCGGCGCGGGCGCGGCCGTGTGCCAAATTGGCTTTGACGATAGGGTGTATCGACTGCTCCCCTTCCTTTTGGCAGTCGGCCCGCGCGAAGTCTCTCATTCTGGAGTCGGCTCCTCGTCCTTCGGCCGACGTATCTGGGCGAGCAAGGCCGCGGATAAGAGGCTGACGACGCCGGCGAACATCACCGCCCAACCCCACCCTTCCGTCCCCGCGCCGAACGTAACGCCGCGCGGCGGGCGGAGTCCTCCGGCGGCGAGAAGGAGCAGCGCCAGGCCACCTGTCGCCCCCAGTCCGCGATACCAGTGCAGAACCCAGGTCAGGACGAAGGAGGCGACGCCGAGGCCGATCATCAGATTGCCGTCAGCGCCGCCGGCGTCCAGGTAGCTGACGGCCGCGCCCGTCGGGGCTCGGCCGACCGGCGCGAACGTCCCCGCGATGAGGAGAGCGGCGCCAAAGAGGCCGAGGGCGGGGACGGCTCTCCCCTCCGGACGTGGTCGCGATTCCTGCGACTCGGTCATGGCGATCCTTTCCCGTCACGCCTCCCGTCGCCCGCCGCGCCGGCGCGGCGCCTTCAACCCGAGCAATTGCCGCCAGTCTTCCGCTTCGTGTGCGCGGGCGACGAGGTCTTCGACGCGCTCCACGTCCGTCAGAGCGCCGACGGCGACCCGCGCCGCCTGGTCGGGCGCCCCCAGGTGGCGCTCGCCGACGAGCAGGAGCAACCGGCGTGCCTCCTCGGCGCGGCCCAGGGCCTCGCCTTCCGCGATGATCGCTTGATACGTCGTGGACTCTCTCATTTCGGTAATCCCCTGCAATAACACATCCACCAAGCCCGCCGGGTAGCGCAGCCCCATGAGGATGCGCGTCGCCGACCACAACTCGCGGCGCTTCGCCTCGCCGCGCAGGCGGCGCTCGATCACGCGGATCACGCCGGGCAAGTCCGCCTCGCTCACCGCCGCGATGGGCGCCAGGGGCAGCGTCCCCGGCCCGCCCCGGATCAGACGCTCGGCCGGGATCCGCCAGACGCGCAGCACGCCGTACTCGAAGACCTCGTAAGGACGCCGCTTCCCCGGCAAAGTGCGCTTCAGGACGCCGGTCAGCCGCGGCGAGTCGGCCTCGGGCCGGAGGATCACTGCGACGCTGCGCACCGGCAGGCCCGTGCGATACGCCCCGCCGGCATTATACAGCTGCAGGCGGGGCGGCAGCGAGGCCGAGTCGTGCCCGCTCTGGAAGTCGAGGTGCAGCACGTACGGCTCGGCCGCGTCGACGCGCAGGAAGCGGTCGGCGGCCCCGGAGAGGACGGCGGTGATCTCGGCGCTAATGTCGGTAACGGGCGCGGGCGGGAGGCCGTCGAGGGCCAGCCAGTCGGCCGGCGACGTCTCCACCAGCACCTTCACCGTCGGGTCGAACTCACGCGGCATCGGGGGCTCCTTGAGGGCAACGACGGCCCGTTTTCGGGGGAGGGAGTTCGCAGCTCCACGGAAGGCGGGTTTTTTCTTATCTGATCCGTGATAAGATGAGCAGACGCCTTACGGAGCGGACGGAGAGATACGATGAGTGCGGCAACCACGATCCCCGCCACCCATTCCGTCCTCGGCCTTCTGAGCGGGGTCGGGACGGCCACGGAAATCGGTAGGGGAAACGGAGTTGCCGGCCCTGCCTGGAAACGGACCACCGAGGCGTTGCGCGATCTGGGCCAACTGACGGACGATTGGGACGGTCAGGGCGCCGAGGCGCCCCGCCCCGCCACGACCGAGGGCGCCCGAGCCCTTGCGGCAATACTTGAAACCAAGCACGACGTTCCCCCCGACCGCGTGATGCCGGGAGTCACCGGGACCGTGATTCTCGAATGGCAGCGCGAAGGCTGGTACGTCGAGATCGAGGTGACGGACCGACAGCGAGCCGACGTGATGACGACTTCGCCCGCCGGCGCCTCGACGCACGGCACCTTGCAGTGGAACGCGCTGTCCTATGACGCTGACAAGCCGCGCTGGTAAGGAGATCCAGAAAAAGCTGGCGGAGTTGGCCAGCCAAGACATCGTTCGTCGCGCCCCGTGAGGCTTCTGTTTTCCTGGTGCCGAGGATCATCCATGCGTTCCGTCTTCGCTTTCGCCTGCTGTGTCGCTCTGCTCGCCGCCTCCTTGGCCGGTGCCGCCGAATCATCCGCTTCTCCGCTCGGCAAGAAGATCGACGAATTCGCCCTGAAGGACACGTCGGGCAAGGAATGGACGCTCGCCGGCCTGGCCGATCGAAAGGCGCTGGTCGTGGTGTTTGTCGGTACGGAATGTCCGGTGAACAACCTGTACGCCCCGCGCCTCGCCGAGCTGGCGAAGGAGTACGCGGCGAAGGGCGTCCAGTTCCTCGCCGTCAACAGCAACACGCAGGACACGCCCGCCCGCGTCGCCGAACACGCCAAGAAGTACGACCTTTCCTTACCCGTCTGCAAGGACGCCGCCAACGCCGTCGCCGACCGCTTCGGCGCCCGACGCACGCCCGAAGCGTTCGTCCTCGACGGCAAGCGAACGGTCGTCTACCGCGGACGGATCGACGACCAGTACGGCGTCGGCTTCAGCCGGCCGAAGCCGACGCGCCGCGACCTCGCCGAGGCGCTCGACGAGGTCCTCGCCGGCAAGCCGGTGACGAAGGCGGAGACGGAGGCGCCCGGCTGTCTGATCGCCCGCGTGGCCAAGGCGACGGGCGCCGCGACGGTGACCTACACGAAGCAGGTGTCGCGCCTCCTTCAGGCGCACTGCCAGGAGTGCCACCGCCCCGGCCAGATCGGGCCGATGCCGCTGCTGACCTACGACGACGCCGCCGCCTGGGCCGAGACCATCAAGGAAGTCGTCGCCGAGAAGCGCATGCCGCCGTGGTACGCCGACCCGAAGCACGGGCAATTCGAGAACGATCGCCAGCTCTCGGAAGGGGACCGCAAGGCCCTCCTCGCCTGGGTCGACGGCGGCTGCCCGAAGGGCGACGACAAGGACCAGCCGCCGCCGCGCGCGTTCGTCGACGGCTGGCGCGTCGGCCAGCCGGACGTCGTCTTCACGATGCCGAAGGCGTTCACGGTGCCGGCGAAGGCGGAGGGCGGCCTCCCCTACCAGATGTTCGGGGTGAAGACGAACTTTACGGAGGACCGTTGGATTCAGGCGGCGGAGGCGAAGCCGGGCAACAAGAGCGTGGTCCACCACATCATCGCCTACGTCATCATGCCGGGCCAGCGGCGGCAGAGGAGTGGCGACGGCATCGGCGACGGCTTCCTGGTCGGCTACGCCCCCGGCGACATGCCGGCGGTCTTCCCCGCCGGCACGGCGAAGAAGATCCCCAAAGGCGCGATGATCGCCTTCCAGATGCACTACACGCCCAACGGCACCGAGCAGACGGACCGCTCGTCGGTCGGCCTCGTCTTCGCCAAGGAGCCGCCGCAGCACGAGATGCGGACGCGCGGCATCCATAACGAGGACTTCGAGATCCCGCCCGGCGACGCCGGCCGCAAGGTGACGTCGTCCTCGACCTTCCGCGAGGACGCCGTGCTGTACTCGTTCTTGCCGCACATGCACCTGCGCGGCAAGAGCTTCGAGTACCGGGCGGTCTTCCCCGGCGGCAAGCAGGAGGTGCTGCTGTCGGTGCCGCGCTGGGACTTCAACTGGCAGAGCAACTACCGCCTGGCGAAGCCGCTGCCCCTGCCGGCCGGGACGCGGATCGAATGCACGGCGTACTTCGACAACTCGGACAAGAACTGGAACAACCCCGACCCGACGAAGACGGTCTACTGGGGCGACCAGACGTGGGAGGAGATGATGATCGGGTTCGTCGACTACTCCTACACGGCAAAAAGCGGTGGTAAGTGATCTAAGCACGAGGACATGGCCATGCTCACCTTCCCGATGCACAACGCCGCCCTCGACCTCAAGGGCAAGTCCCCCGAGGAACTGCCCCACGGCCTCCTGACCGTCCCGCCCGAGATACGGGAGCTGGTCGAGGAAGAGCGCGCCAAGATGCGGCCCGAGGCGTTTGACTACAACAAGGAAGACTTTCTTAACCGCTGGACGGTCGACTGGTACTTCGACGGCCTCGGCTACGAGGTCATGTACCGCCCGTCGCCCGACGGCCCGGAGGTCCTGGCGGTCGGGTCGGACGAGACCTTCGCGCTCAAGAAGGCCGCGCCGCTGGAAAAGCGCCCCGACGTGAAGACCTACCTGGGGTATTGATGTCCCGACTCGCAATTCCGGTCGCCGGGAAGACTCTCTACGCCACGGGCGACATCAAGCTCCGGGCCGAGGTCACGCTCTCGGTTCGCGACGGGGGCGGACAGTTTGTCGACCACAAGTTTGTTGTCGACACCGGCACGGAAGTCACGACCATCCCGGCCTACGATGCCAAGCAGCTGGGCCTCTACGTGCCGCCGAGGCCCGCGAACATACGGCACGAGCAGACGGGCCTGGAAGTACGGTCCGGGATGCTGGCGTTCCGGGTCGTCGGGATGGACCAGACCCTGTACGCCGTCCCGTGCTTCTTCCTCGGCGACCCCGACGCGGCCCCCACCCCCAACGCGCCCCCGGGGTCGCTCCCCAGGAAGCTCCTCCAACCCTTCGCGCTCCTCGACGTGCTGAAGTTCTCCACGGATAAAGACCCGGCGTCGATCGCCGCGCCCCACGGGGAACTGGTGATCGAGAAGAGGTAGGAGTGCTTTCCGGACGAACGAGCGCCGGAGAAAAAAGCGAAAGGGCGCTTTAAGGAATTGACATGCCTCGATTCGTGGGTATACTAAAAGTGTCCCGCCTGTTGGTTCTTCGGTGATGGGCGACGCCGAATTGCCGACGGCGGGACTTTTTTTCCCCCCCACCCCATCTCACATCAGCCTCTTCCGAAACACCACCATGTCATCCCCGTCCGCGTAGTAGTCGCGCAGCGTCGCCTCGCGGTCGTAGTGGTGCTTGAGGTAGAATTTCCGCGTCAACTCGTAGTGCGGCAGCGACGATGTCTCCAGGAACAGCACGCGCCCGCCGAGCGCGCGAATGTCCTCCTCCGCGTGGCGCAGCAGCTTGCCGCCGACGCCTTTCGCCTGAATGCGCTGCGACACCGCGATCCAGTAGAGGTACCACGTCCGGTCCGTCATCGCCGCCGGCGCGTAGTAGGCGAAGGCGATGACCTGGCCGCCGTCCTCGCACGTCACCGACCGATGGCCGTGGGCGTGGTTGTGGGCGTGGTAGTCGTCCAGCACTTCCTTCAGCGCGTCGATCTCGAAGGGCTTGAAGACGCCGGTCCCCTGAGCCAGGCTCAGCAGGACCGGGGTGTCGGCGGGCACGGTGGCGCGAATCATCGCGAAGCTCCGGGATAAGACTTGCCTGCGGCGCGGCCGCTGGTAACGTAGGGGCTCCTCCAGCCACGTCCTCTGACTTTCTCTCGTGAGGGATCGTACCATGCCGGCGCAGGGGTGGAAACAGTTGCTGTCCGGGGCGTCCCGCTTCCAGGGCGAGGGGCACTTCCCCATCGCCGCCTATTCGGAGTTCGTACCGCCGCCGCGCCTCGGGCCGAAGCCTTACGGCGGCGTCGGCATCAACCCCATGCTCGACGGCGACCCCTTCGGCTGGGGCGTCAGCGAGTACGAGGAGGCCGTCGAATTGCAGCCCGGCCTGAACACGCTGGCTCACTGCGTGGTCGGCGCGCTGGCCCGCCTCGGCCAGGGCCAGCCGGCCCACGGCATCTCCAAGGGCAAGCTGATCGACAACCCGTACTGGCCGCCGGCGCTCGCGGCGGCGGCGGGCAAGCTCGCCCACGAGCGCTACGTCGTGCTGCTGCCGCTGGCCCTGTCGCGCACGCAGGACGACAAGGGCCGCGTGCGCTGGACGCTGTTCGGCGGCAGCGAGCAGGGGCCGGCGCGCGGCTTCTGGCGGAGCTTCTTCACCGCCCCAGGTCGCGAGGCCGGCGACGGCGAGCCGGCTTTCTTCCGCGACCTGCTCGCCACCGTCTACGGCGCGAAGGAGGGCGACCTCCGCGCGACCGGCTTCCGCGTCCTGCCGTCGGCGGCGGAGGACGACGATCCGCTGCCGCGCTGGACGCGGCCGCTCGTCCTCGGCCCGCGCGAATCCCTCCGAGGCGTGAAGTACCTGCTCACCTTCCGCCCGTTCGCCAAGCTGCCTGTCGCCGTGCGCCGAGCCTACCTCGCCGGCGAACTGCATCTGCTCCCCTTCCCTGGCAGCCTCGTCTTTTGGGGCGCCCCGCCTTACCGGCGCTTGCAACGTTCTCTGCCCTTCGCGACGCAGATTCCGCTGCTGCACACCTTCCCGCGCCACGAAGACCCGCACGGCATCCGCGTGCCGCAGTCCGGCTGGCTGCACGAGCCACGCGCGGGCAAGCCGGCGCCGGACGACCGCCACGGCCCGGTGCGCAACACCTACAAGAGGAGCCACCGCTGGGAGCGCGTTCACCGGAACGAGGACGAGCTGAAATGCCTGGAGCACGAGGACAAGCTGGCGCACGTCCTGTTCAGCACGTCGGGGCAAGACCTCGGCCTGTACGGCAAGCCGATGGCGCGCAACTCCCAGGTCTGGACGCGCGACTGGCGCCTGCTCCTCGACGGACCGAACGCCGGCCCCGACGAGTTGGAGCGCGCCGCCGACGCGCTCGCCGCCGGCGGGCTGTTCGGCTACCGCTTCCTCTTCCCGGCAATGCGCGTCGGCCGTCACGAGGTCTACTGGCACCGCCCCCTCGCCGCCTACCTCGACCCCGCGGCGGGGCGCGGAGCCTTGCTGTCGTCCGCCCCTCTCGGCTACCTGACTGCCTACGACGCCGACAAACCGGACCTTCAAAAACCCATTGAACTGTGGCCGCGTCTACTCCAACGCGACGGCTACGCGGAGGCGCTGACCCTCTTCGACCTGGCCCGGCACTACGACCAGCGGCCGCACCAGACGGCGCGCAACATCCGCAAGCTGCTCGACTCGCGCAACATGCTGGACGAGCCGCTGCGGCCCTCCTTCGCGCGCCGGATGCTCGCCGTGCCCAAGCACGAAACCATCGAGGCATGGCTCGACGCCCTACCCGCGAAGTCGAGCGACCCCGAGCAGGCCCGCGCCCTCGCCGAGAAGCTGCGGGGCACGCTCGACGCCTCGAAGGCGGCGTCGAAGTCGGTGCCGTCGCTGACCTACAAGCACACCGCCAACCGCTCCTTCGAGGCGGCCTACTGGGAGACGATTACTCACCTCGCCCACGGCGATTACCTGACGAAGAACAACGCCGACTGCGTGCGCGACGCGGCGACGGAGAAAGAGTCGCCGCACCACCGCCGCGACCTCGACGCCCTCGGCGACTACCTCATCGCCTATTACGAGTCGCAAATCGCCGAGCAGGGGATGGCGGGCCGCGCCCTGGCCGGGTCGCTGCCGTTCGCCTGGCGGACGGAGTTCCCGTTCCCGTGGATGGGCGGCTGGCTGAAGAACCAGCAGGGAGAGGCCGAGGAGCGCGACATCGTCGTCGTCATCCCCGGCCGCGACCGGGGCCGGGCGGTCGTCATGGCCGACCATTACGACACGGCGTTCATGGTGGACCGCTATGACCCAAAGTACGGCGGCGACGGCGCCCGCCTCGCCGCCGCCGGCGCCGACGACAACCACTCGGCGACGGCGGCGCTGATGCTCGGCGCCCCGATCTTTCTGGAGATGAGTCGTACCGGAAAACTCGCCTGCGACGTCTGGCTCGTCCACCTGACCGGCGAGGAGTTCCCCGCCGACTGCCTCGGCGCCCGCGCCCTGTGCCAGCGGTTGGTCGAGCGCACGCTGAAGCTGCGCCTGCCGGACGGCAAGGGCCACGACCTGTCGAAGGCGCGCGTGCAGGGCGTCTACGTCCTCGACATGGTCGCGCACAACAACGACCGCGACCGCGACGTCTTCCAGATCGCGCCCGGCGTGGGCGTGGAATCGCTCCGGTTGGCGTACCAGGCGCACCTGGCCGCCGAGGCGTGGAACGCCGGCGCGAAGGCGTGGAACAAGCGGAAGTCGCGGGCCGGCCGGCCGCGCGGCAAGCGCTCCGCCGACGGCGCGACGATGCCGGAGACGGCGCCGCACCCCGCGCTGCACGGCGAGGTACGTCTGCCGTTCGACCCGCGCAGCACGCTGTACAACACCGACGGCCAGATCTTCTCCGACGCCGGCGTGCCGGTGGTGCTGTTCATGGAGAATTACGACATCAACCGTCAGGGCTACCACGACATGCACGACACGATGGAGAACATCGACCTCGACTACGGGGCGGCGGTGGCGGCGATCGCCATCGAGTCGGTGGCGCGGGCGGCGACGGATCCGGCGCCGTAACGGAGGTGATTCGTGGGAATGTTCGACCTGACGGCGCGGCGGACGGCGAAGCGCGACGCGCTCGGTTTCTTCGGCTGGGCGCTGCCGCGCCTCGACCCGGCGCTGGGCTTCGTCGGCTGGCTCGACGCGCGGACCGCCCCGCCGCCGCCAGTGTCGGAACTGACGTGCGACGCGCTGGCGGAGTTCCTCGACCCCGCCCGGCCCGACGAGCCGTGGATGTTGGTCGCGGAGTTCCAGACCGAGCCGCGCCACGACGACCTGGAGCGCGTGCTGGAGTACATGCTGCGCTTCCGCCGGGAGCGGCGCCCTTTGTCGGACCCGCGGCTGAAGTATCTCGTCGGCGGCCTGACTCTGAACCTGACCGGCCCGCGCCAGGCCGACGCGCTCGGCATGCCGCTGCCGGGGATGCCCGAGTACGGTTTGGGCGGGCGGGTCGTTCGTCTGGCGGTACGCGAGGAGGACGCGGCCGGGACGCTCGCCCGGATCGCCGCCGGGGAGTTGCGTCGGTGTGTCTTGCCCTGGGTGGCGTTGATGAACGGCAGCGGTTCGCCGGCGGTCATCGAGGAGTGGAAGCGGCTGGCTGATCTGGAGCCGAACCCGCAGGTTCGGTTAGAATACGCCGGAGACGCCCTGGTGTTCGCGGAATTGCCGGGCGTGCGGAACGAATGGAAGCAGGCTTTGGAGGGTTGGAACGTGCTTGTTTCTCAACAAGTCATGGAGTGGCAGGCGATTGGCGCCTTCAAGCAACAAAAGGCGCTCTTGTTGCGCGCGCTGGAGAAGCGCTGCAAGGCGCCGGTGCCCAACGATCTCAAGACGTCCATCCAGGCGACCGAGGACTTGTCTCTCTTGGAGAACTGGTTCGACGCCGCCATAGAGGTGAGTAACTTCGACGACTTCCGCGCCGCCATGCAAAGCCGGCCGTGAGGTTTCGCGGAACTGCTGGGCGTGCGGAACGAGTGGAAACAGGCCTTGGAGGGCTGGAACGTGCGCGTGTCTCAGCAAATCCTGGAGTGGCAGGCGGAAGCCATCGTGAAGGAGCGGCGAGCGGTCCTATTGCGCGTACTGGAGAAGCTCTGCAAGGCGCCGGTGCCCAACGACTTGGTGACGACGATCCAAGCGACGGAAGACATGGCCCTCCTGGAGAACTGGTTCGACGCCGCCGTGGACGTGAGTACCTTCGACGACTTCCGCGCGTCCATCCGGCGCTGAGGCTCCGTGCTCAGCGCCGGGCGGGGGAATCAGGGCAAGCGTAGGGTGCCGTCGCGGCGGTGTTGCTCCATCTCGGCCCGCAGGCGCCGCGCCGCGGCCTGCCCCTCTGCGGGGCGCTCGTCCAGTTCGTACTTGCTCTGGACGTGACGGATCACCATTTCGCAATAACCCTCCGCTTCCGGCAGATGGCCGTAGGCGAGGCGCCAGCCGTGCCGCGTCACCTCGGGCTGGCGCACGCACCCGTCGCGGAACCGGGCGGCCGCTTCCAGGAGAGTGAGGCGGCCGGCGAGAAGGTCGGGGACGACCGTCGGCGGCGGATGGGTCTCCGCCTGGACCTTTTGCACCTCCTTGATCTGTTCCATCATCTCTTCCTTCGCCTTCAGTTCCTCCCAGTTCTTGCGCGCCCCGAGGACGTCGCCCCGGCCGGACAGGACGACGACGAAGCCAAGGCTGACGACGAAGACGAGCAGGATAGTGCAGCGGTGGACGGCGCCTGGGGACACGGCGGACCTCCTTCCCTCGCGGGACGGACAGGGGGGGAATTGGTGGCAAGAAACGGACGAGCCGGCGGTCAGACCTGGACCACCTTCGTCTCGGCCAGCTGGTCGTGGAGGCAGCGGCGTTCGTCGCCCAACCCGGACACGAGGTCGAGCAGGAGGAACAGCGCGCCCACGCCGGGGAGGAGCCAGATCGCGGGCGGCAACATGACGCGCAGGAGGACGGCGCGCACGAAACCAGGATTCTTCTCGTCGTAATAGCCGACGACGCGCACGCCCATCGCCATCTTGCCGAGCGTCTGGCCGCACGCGGAGAGGAGGACTGCCTGCAACAGCAGGAAGGCGGCCACGCCCCCGAACCCGAGGGCGAAACGGGCGTGGGTCATCCCCGAATCGACCGGGGAGAGCAGGTCGACGAGGTCGCGGACGACGCGGTAAGCGATGCCGAGGATAACGACGTCGAGGAGCTTCGCGATCAGGCGCAGAAAGCGACTCGCCAGCGGCTTCTCGCGCGGACGTGCCGCCGGGAGAACGGACTCGGGTGGCGGATACCAGAGGACGCGCGGAACGGGGGCGTCGTGTACGCTGCTCATGGCAGGCACCTCCGGGCGGCGGGGCCGTCGTGTTCGATGGGGTCCGTCGCGGTGGGCGACCGCGACGGGTATTAAAGTTGTCTCTCGCGATGCCTCTATCTCTCTACCTCTCGGGCCGGAAGAAACCGGGACAGGGGAGAGGCGGATTTTTTCGAGAAACTTCCCCCGGCCGCGCGGGCGCGCGGCCGGGGGGAACTTCTTGCTAGTGGCGGTGCCGGTGCCCCCAAGCCAGGCTGCCGTCGGGGTTGTACTCCGCCAGCGCGTAGTCGCTGACGAGCGCGTTCGGGTCGACAAAGCCGCCGACGACCACGATGCCGCCGTCCCGCCGGACCAGCACGGCCTTGGCGGTGACCCGGCCGTCGAAGAGGGTCGTCACCCGGCCGCCGGTGCCGAAGTGGGTGTCCAAACTCCCCGTAGCGGTGAGCCGGGCCACGGCGAAGGACGTCGAGATGGTTGCGAAGGTGGTCGGGTCGTACACGGTGTAGATCCCGGCCACCACCACTTTGCCGTCGGGCTGGAGGGTCATGGCCCCGAGTTCGACGAAGGAGGCGCTCGGGTCGCCGAAGCCGACAGACGCCTGGCCCCCCACGCCGTAGCCGGCGTCCACGGCGCCGCCGGCCGTGAACTGGGCCACGGTCATGTAGCTCCGGGACGCGACGGGGTCGTAGGTGGGGCCGCCGACCAGGATCTTGCCGTCGGGCCGGACCGCGAGCGGGGCGCCCGAGGCGAAGAAATAGCCTGAGAAATTCGTGATGACTTGCCCGCCCGTCCCGAACGTGCCGTCCGCGGCGCCGTTGGGTTGCAGCCGCTCCAGGAAGTAGAACTCGTTAAACGTCGTCTGGTCTGTGACGAAGCCGCCGACCACGATCTTGCCGTCGGGGCCGAGCGCGAGGGCGGTGACGCGGTCCAACCCCTGGGGGAGGTCGAAGACGGACCGGCCCCCGGAGCCGAACGAGGTGTCGAGGCTGCCGTCGCGGTTGTAGCGCACCACGACGCCCTTATCGACGTACGGGTAGACGCCGTAGTTTTCCAGGTAGCCGGCCGCCAGGATCTTGCCGTCGGGCTGGATCACGACGCCGCCGGAGGGAGCCATGTCGGTGAACTTGGCCCCGCTGAAGGTGGTCACCTTGCCCCCCGTGCCGAAGCGCGGGTCGAGCCGGCCGTCGGGCAGCAGACGTGCCAGGGCGAAATCGTAGTTGGTCGAGCCGGGCTCGATGGAGGTGCCCAGGAGCAGGATCTTTTCGTCGCGCTGGACCGCGACGAACCCGTCGTTGATGGCGGGGCCGAAGATGTAGGGGTTGAAGGTGACCTGGACCTTGCCGCCGTTGCCGAAATCGTCGTCGAGGCGGCCGTCGCGGCGGTAGCGCGCCAGCGACAGGCTGGCGCCGGCGCTCGAAGTGGTGCCCGCGACGAGGGTGTTACCGTCCTCGTCCTCGACGACGCTGTTGGCCTGGGCGCTGACCTGGCCGACGAAGTTCGTCGTCACGACGCCGCCCTGGCCGAAGCCGGCGTCTTGCCTTCCCGCGGGCGTGTAGCGGGCCAGGGCAAAGTCGTTGCCGGTGGCCGGGTTGAAGTCGAAGCCCGCGGCCACGACTTTGCCGTCCCGTTGCAGGGCGACCGCGTGGGCCGCCGCGACGTTGCCGATGGGGGTGGTCGCGGTGCCGCCGCTGCCGAAGCCGCCGTCCAGGACGCCGGCGGCGGTGAAACGGGTCACGGCGAATCGCGCGAACACGAGGTCGCCCGCCGAACTCCCGACGACGACCTTGCCGTCGGCCTGGACCGCGACGCCCGGCGTGCCGACGCCGATGGCGGAGCTGGTGAAGGCCAGGCCGCCGACGCCGAAGCCGGCGTCGAAGGTCCCGCCGACCGTGAAGCGGCCGACGACCGAAGAGAAGCTGAACGTCGGGGTGAAGGTGGAAACGATGCCGACGACGACGACCTTCCCGTCCGGCCCGACCGCGATCCCGCTCGCGGAGCCCGAGCCGATGGCGGCGGACGTGCCCAGGCCGCCGACGCCGAACGTCGTGTCGAGCGCGCCGCCCGCCGTGTACCGCGCCACCACGAAGACCGACGTCGCGGCGACGGGGTCGTAGGTGCTGCCGGCCACGAGGATGTTGCCACCTTGCAGGGCGATGCCGGCCACCGAGCCGGAAGCGCCGACGACGGTGGTCACTCGGCCGTTGGTCCCGAAGGAGGTGTCGGGCGTGCCGGCCGCCGTGTACTCCTCGACCACGAAGCTCGTTTGCGAGGTGTTAAAGTCGTAGATGCTTCCCGTCACCGCGATCTCGCCGTTCGGCAAGGCCGCCACGTAACTGCCGAACCCGTTGGTCCCCTGGAGGACGGTGACCTTCCCGCCGCCGAACGAGGGGTCGAGGGCGCCGCCCTTGGTGTAACGCACCAGGACCTGGGCCTGGACGTTCGTTTTCGTGCTGTAATCGTTGCCCGCGACGACGATTTTGCCGTCGGCCTGGAGGTCGGCGGCGGTGACTGAGGTGTAGTCGCCGGGGAACGGCGTCACCACCCGGCCGCTGGTGCCGAACGTGGCGTCGAGCGCGCCGTTCGTCTGGTAGCGGGTCAGGGCGAAACTCCGGCCCGAGTTCCCCGCGGCCACGATTTTCCCGTCTTGCTGCACCAGCACGCTGACGGCGCTGTCGACCTGGGCGCCGCTGAACGGCGTGACCACCTTGGCCTGGGCGCCGAAGAAGTTGGCGCTCGGCACGACGCGGTCTTCCAGGAGTTCGAGAGACGGCGGACGGGGCGTCGTCCGGAGGCGAGGCGTGGGGCGGCGCGCGAACAGGGTTTTCCAGGACATGCGAGTCTTGTCCGGAATAAGGGGGCCGTCGGCGTGAAGAAACGAGTCGGGCGCACGGTCCGGACGCCCGACTCGGCGGGGTCACACCCCGGTCGGCCTCTCTGCGGTCCGTTTGCAATCCCTCTTTACCCCTACCTCCCCAGCCGGACGATACCGGGACAGGTGCGAGAGAGATTTTCGAGATTTTTTTCCGAAGCCAGTTGGGTTAGCCCGCGGAGGGGCGGCGGATGGTAGCATGTCCCCGGATGGGTTCCCCGGGTTGCTGCGCGGGTTGCGCTCCACCCGGGGCTACGATCCGTCACCCGCTACGCGGGTTCCATACGTGATGCTGTCCCCGGTCGGTTTCCCCGGGTTGCGCTCCACTCGGGGCTACGATCCGCCGCCCGCTCCGCGGGCTAGACAACCAGGATCGCCGTGAAAGGATAAACAAGACGATGTACCTGACCCTCTGCACCCTGACGCTCGTCCTGTCGGCCGCGGACGCCGCCCCCCCCAAGGTCGAGCCGCTCTGGCCCGCCGGCGCCCCCGGCGCCGTCGGCACCGAGAACGACGACAAGCCTTCTCTCACGATCTCGCTCCCTCCCACCGACAAGGCGAACGGCTGCGCTGTCGTCGTCTGCCCCGGCGGCGGCTACGGCCACCTCGCCGTCGGCCACGAGGGCAAGGACGTCGCCGACTGGCTGACCGCGCAGGGCGTGACCGCCTTCGTGCTGAAGTACCGCCTCGCCCCGCGCTACCGCCACCCGGCTCCCTTGCAGGACGCCCAACGGGCGATTCGCACCGTCCGCGCCCGCGCCGCCGAGTGGAAGGTCGACCCAAAGCGCGTCGGAATCTGGGGCTTTTCGGCCGGCGGACACCTCGCCTCGACCGCCGGCACGCACTTCGACGACGGCAAGCCCGACGCCGCCGACCCCATCGACAAGACGAGCTGTCGCCCCGACTTCCTGATCCTCAGCTACCCCGTCATCACGATGAAGCCGCCGTACACGCACGGCGGCTCGCGCGCCAACCTCCTCGGCAAAGACCCGTCGGCGGAACTGGTCGAGAGCCTGTGCAACGACCAGCAGGTGACGGCGAAGACGCCGCCGACGTTCCTGTTCCACACCGACGCCGACAAGGCGGTGCTGCCGGAGAACAGCATCCTCTTTTACCTAGCGCTAAAGAAGTATAAGATGCCGGCGGAACTGCACGTCTACGAGAAGGGGGCGCACGGCGTCGGGCTGGCGCCGAAGGACGCGGTGGTGACGACGTGGAAGGAGCGGCTCGCCGACTGGATGCAGGGACGCGGACTGCTGACGAAGGGGTAAGCGCGCGTCGTCCCGACGGCCCGCGCGGCCGGGGCGGCGCCGGCGCGCCCCTCCACGCCCCCTTTCTTTTTCCTTGTATTCCCCGCAGCGGCACGGCTACAGTAGGGAGAGACGAGAGATCCTCGTGCGACTGCCGCGCCGTCCGTGGCTTCCGCCGCGACGGCGCCGGGTCGCTTGACGACCCCCGCGTCCCGCTAACCCGGATGGCCGATGTCCCCGCCCGCGTCAGTTCTCGACCTCGACGGCCTCCTCGCCCCCCTGACGGCCGCGGCGCCGCCCGGCGCCGTCGACGAGAAGATGTACGAGTTCGACGCCAAGTTTCGCGACCTGGTCAAGCCCGCGGCGGAAGACGAAAAGGAGGAAGAAAAAAGGCAACGACTGAAGGCGTGGAACGAACTCGTCAAGGACGGCGCGGCGTTCCTCAAGGCCGAGGCCAAGCACCTCGGCGTGGCGGCGCGGCTGACGGTCGCCCTGACGGAAGTGTACGGCTTTCCCGGACTCGCGGCCGGACTGACCCTCCTGGCACGCCTCGTCGGCGAGCGCTGGGACGTCCTTTATCCCCCGGAGCCGGCCAAGCGACGCAAGGTGTTCGCCGACCTCGACATTCCTTACGTCTGGTATCTCCAGGAAACCGTCGTGCTGATCCCGCTCGTGCGGGGGACGAGAGGCGGCTACGGCCTCCAGCAGCTGACGGGCGACACGGCGTCGGGGGTGAGCGCGGAGGACGCGCGCCTCGCCCGCGATGAGGCCAAGCCGGCGGCCTGCCGCAAGACCGCCGCCGAGGTACACGCCTGCGTCGACGCCCTGAACGGGCTGCGGCGGACGTTCGACGCCGTGCTGCCGTCGGACAGGACTCTCTTGCACAACCTCGGCCAGGCGCTCGACCAGTGCAAAAATTATGTCGACCGGCTCGTCGAGGAAAAATGTCCGCCCGACGCCGCGGAAAGCGATATGCCTGTAGAGGACGACTCCCCGCGCCCGCCCGCGCCCCCCGGCGCGGCGCTCTCCTGGGATTCGCTGCTCGCACGGCTCGAAGAGGTGGCGGCGGCTATGGAAAAGATCCGGCCCGAAAGCCCGGTCCCCGACGTGGTTCGCCACGCCGTCTCCCTCGGGCGGCTGCCGTTCTCGGCGCTGATGCGCAAGCTGATCCCCGACGAGCAAGTCGTGGCGGCGCTGTTCCGCCGCTACGACATCACCCCCAAGGACTCGGCCGGCGCCGTCGCCGGCAAGGACTCGGCAGGCGCCGTCGCCGGCCCCGCGTGACGCCCCTTCCCTATCCGGAGAATCGATCGTGAGCAACAGCATCCAGGACCGGCTCGGGCGCGACCGCCCGCCCCGCGTGCATATCCACTACAAGGTCGAGAAGGGCAACGCCATCGAACTGAAAGAGTTGCCGTTCGTCGTCGGCATCCTCGCCGACCTGTCGGGCCAGCGCCGCGAACCGCTCGCGGAACTCTCGAAGAGGAACCCCGTGGACGTCCTCGGCGGCGACATCGACAAGCTCATGAAGGACGCCAAGCCGCGCGTCGCGTTCACGGTCCCGAACGTCCTCAGCGACCGCGAAGGCGGGGCGACCGAACTGCCCGTCGACATCGAATTCACCAAGTTCGCCGACTTCAGCCCGACCAGCGTGGCTAAGAGCCTCCCCCCCTTGGCCAAGCTGCTCGAGATCCAGCAGAGCTTGATGGAACTCAAGCGGCGCATCATGGCCCAGCCCGACGCCGGCAAGCGCCTCGACAAGGTGTTCAAGAACCACGACCTGCTCGACACCATTCTCAAGGCCCAGGCGGAAGACCCGGCCGCCGCCCCGCCCGCGGACGGCGCCCCCAAGACGGAGGTGACCCCATCATGACCACTCCCGCACCCCAACCCGGCGCGGTCCCCGGAGCCCCGCCGGCGGGCGCCGAGGCGAGCCTCGTCGAACAGATGCTCACCGCCTTCAACCCCTCGCAGGAGCAGCGGACCGTCGTCGAGCGCGACGTCGCCAATCTCACGGCGCTCATCCGCAATCACGTCCTGCCGCGCGAGGAACTGGTCGACCGCAAGTCGATGCAACTCCTCGACGCCCTCATCGCCAAGATCGACGCGGACGTCTCGGCTCAGCTGAATCACGTCATGCACCACCCGGACCTCCAGAAGCTGGAAGGCACCTGGCGCGGGCTCCGCTACTTGACGCAGAATACCGACACGAGCGAGCGGCTGGTGATCCGGGTCCTGAACGTCACCAAGGACGAGCTACGCACCGACCTGCTGGAAGCGCCGAAGTACGACCAGAGCGCGCTGTTCCACAAGGTGTACACGCACGAGTACGACACGCCGGGGGGCAAGCCCTACGGCATCCTGGTCGGCGATTACGAGTTCTCCGCCGCCGGCCCGGACGTCGCCCTGCTGCGGAAGATGTCCGAGGTGGCCGCCGCCGCGCACGCCCCGTTCATCGCGGCCGCCAGCCCGAAGATTTTTCACGAGGACCTGCCCTCGTTCGAGAAGTTCGACGTGACCATCGGCTGGTCCGAGATCATGGCGGGCGCGAAGCACTCGGCGTGGAACGCGTTCCGGCAGTCGGAGGACTCGCGCTACGTCGGCTTGACCATGCCGCGGGTGCTGGCGCGGCTGCCTTACGGCAAAGACAACCCGGTCAAGGAGTTCAACTACGAGGAAGGCGTCAACGGCCGCGACCACGGCAAGTACCTGTGGATGAACGCCGCCTGGGCCTTCGCGACGCGCGTGACCAACGCCTTCGCGGAGGACGGCTGGCTCGCCCGCATTCGCGGCCTCGAAGGCGGCGGGAAGGTCGAGGAACTGCCGGTCCACGTCTTCGAGACGGAATCCGGCCTCAAGGCGGTCAAGTGCCCGACCGAGGTCGCCATCCCCGGGCGCTGCGAGAACGAGCTGTCCTCGCTCGGCTTCCTGCCGCTGCAGTACTGGAAGGACACGGATTACGCCGCGTTCCTCGGGGCGCAGTCGTGCCAGCGGCCGAAGGAGTACATCGGCCGCGACGCCGACTTCGCCACCAGCAACGCGGCGCTGTCGGCGAAGATCAATTACATTCTCAGCGTGTCGCGATTCTCGCACTGCCTGCAGGTCATGGTGCGCAGCTGGGTCGGCAAGCAATTCAGCCGCGAGACCCTGGAGTCGCAACTCAACGACTGGATCAAGTCGTACGTCGCCGAGAAGCCCGAGAACCTCCCGCCGGAAGACCGCGGCAAGTACCCCCTCCGCGACGCGCGCATCGACGTGTCGCCGATGCCCAAGAGGCCGGGGTGGTTTCAGGCGAAGGCGTTTCTGCTGCCGCACCTGCACCTCGAAGGGCTGAACACGGCCATGAGCCTGGTGGCGCAGCTGCCGCCGTCGCGGCCGGGGGTGTGAGCGGCTCGTCCCGCCGTTTCGCGCCCGCGCCGAACGAGGCGCGAAACGGCCGCGCGAAAAAAACCTGTCCGCGACTGTGCGGGAAACCGCATTAGTCTTGTAGAAGGGGCGACGGCCGGCCGGGGACGACCCGGCGGCCGGCCCGGCATCCCGAACCCAATTCCCGCAAGGTCCTATACTTCGTGGAGGTGTCAGATGGCTTTCCGCGCGATTGTCAAGGTCGACGGCATCACGGGCGACTCGAAGCTGAAGTCCGGGTGGATCGACGTCGAGGAGTTCCACTGGGGCGTTCACAACGACATCCGGGCCTGGGAGTCCCAGCCCACGGGGGTCGGCCACGTCCGCGACTTCAGCATCCGCAAGCGCTGGGACCCGGCCTCGCCGGACCTCATCACCGCCTGCGTCAACGGCAAGAAAATCGGGAGCCTGGAGGTCTCTCTCGTCCACGCTTCGGGCTCCGAGGCGCCCAAGGAGTTCGCGAGCTTCAAGTTCACGACGTGCTACGTCACGAACGTCGACACCGCCAACGCCAAGTCCGGCAACGAGCCGATGGAGCAAGTCACCTTCAACTACGCGAAGGCCGAGTACGCCTACGGGACCAAGAAGGGGGCCTTCAACGTCGGCAAGGGCGGCATCAAGGGGCAGTAGTCAATCTTCCCCCTCTCCCCCTCCGGGGAGAGGGGAAGGGGCAAGGGGTCCGCACATGAACGCCGCGGAATTCTTCGACGCGGGGCGGCTCGGCGAGGCCGTCGAGGCCCAGACGCAGGTCGTCCGGGGCCGCCCGGCCGACCCGAACGCCCGGCTGTTCCTCTTCGAGTTGCTCGCCTTCGCGGGCGACTGGGACCGGGCTCGGCGCCAGATCGACGCCGTCCACTACGGCGAGTTGCCCCGCGACAACGCCGTCCTCCAATATCGCCTCGCCCTCGACGCGGAGGAGGCTCGCCGCAAGGTCTTCGCGGAGTCGGGCGCCCCAGAGTTCCTCGCCGACCCGCCGCCGCACCTCGCCCCGCGGTTGGAGGCGCTGCGCCACCTGCGGGCGGGCCGGCCGGCCGATGCCCTCCGCGACCTGGAGCGAGTGCTGCCGGCGCTCCCGAACGTCGTCGGGTCGCTCAACGGCGCGCCCTTCCGCGGCCTGCACGACGCCGACGACCTCTTCGGCCCCGTCCTGGAGGTGATGGCCCGCGGCCACTACTACTGGGTGCCGCTGGACCAGGTCGCCGCGGCGACGATGAACGCTCCGCGGGCGCCGCGCGACCTGCTGTGGGCGCAAGCCCGGCTGGCGCTCGTCAACGGCTGGAGTGATACCGTCTTTCTGCCCGTGCTTTATCCCGGTTCGTCGGCGGCCGCCGACGACCGGGTCAAACTCGGTCGGGTGATCGACTGGCACAGGGAGCCCGGGGGGCCGACTCTCGGCGCCGGCGCTCACCTCTTCGTGGCGGGCGAGGAGGAGGCCGGGCTGCTGGAATGGCGGCAGCTGCTCGTCGAACAGAGGAACCCGGCGTAGCTAGGGTTTCGTAGGCGGGCACCTGTCAAAGCCCTTCGCCCTGGGGCAGGCCGCTTTGTTCGGTTAAATAGATCTGCGTCCTCATCCAATCCAGAACGGGGTCACGGCCCTGTTGTGGAATCATGGTATCCGGAGAAGGAATACCAATGGCGATGAATAGTTCGATTTACCACGCCGTCCCGGCAATGATTCAGCCGCAAACGTGGGCGTGCTGGTACACGTCGCTTCAGATGGTGGTCAAGTACTACCGCGGCCGCAGCAAGGGCTCGAAACTCATCGACCCTTCCGAAGACACGGAAACGCAGCACATCTACGAGGCCAACCAGGGCATCGGCGGGGGCGGCCCTGACGAGCGGGAACGCATCGCTCGCAAACTCGGCTTCACCGTAGGCTACGTGTCGCTGACCAACGAAGGCATGTGGGAACTGTTGGGCAGCGGCCCGGTCATTTATGCGGGGAAGTGGCCTGGAAAGCTCTCCGGCCACTGGATCGTGATCGTCGGCGTCTCCGACAAGACGCTCGCGATCAACAACCCCGCCGTCGGTCTTGAGACCTGGGACTACGACTTCTTTATGGGGAAATACCTGTTGCAGACGGCCGAACGGCCGCTCGTGTACGTCCCCTGAGGCGAGCCTCGCGAGTCCGCCGAGTGCGGCCGGTGCGCTGCCCGCGCGCCGGACCCGTGAGGATCTTTGCTACCTGTGCGGTGCCGGAGAACGCCATGTATCGCAGCCTGCCCCCTCATGTGAAGCAGCACCAGACCTGGACGTGTTGGGCCGCGGCGATGCAGTCCTGGCTGGCGGTGACGCCGTTCCGGAAAAGGGCGTCTCAGGATGAGCTTATCGAAGAGTACGCGACCTGGCCGAATGGGGGTCTCGACCCCGTCGCGCCGGGCGGCCGAAATTTCTCGACCCTGGCCGACGATTTCTCCGTGCAATTCGCCGTGATGGCCGGCAGCCGGCTCACGCTGGAATTCATCGAATCGAAGCTCAAGATCGGGCACGTCCTCTTGGTCTTTAACCTGAGCCCCGGCGTCGCCCACACCAATGTCGTGTACGGAATCGGGACTCCCACGGGGAACGAGAAGCTGTTGAGCGTTATGGACCCTGACGTGTTCGGCAAGGAGAGCCTCGACCCGTTGACCGGCCTCTACCGCAACCGACCCCTCTCCTACTACAGCGAGCGCGCGGCGGTGATTGTGGGCTGGCCGGGGTAACCTTTGATCGATGACCGAATGCCGCCCTGGTGGCAAAGGAGCGACGACCGTGAGTACCAACTGGGGCCAAAGCCAACCCGCGCCTCTCGCCCTCTGGAGCCTCATCCACTCTCGGTTCCCCGAGACGCGGATGCTGGGAATCTACAACCCCGACCACGACGACCACGGCGAGGGGCGGGCCTTGGACGTCGGCCTGCTGGTCGGCCGGCCCGCGGAGGCCCAGGTCGCCTGGGGGCTGATCACCGACGTCCTCCTGCCGAACCAGGCGGAGATCGACTGGAGCTACTTCATCTGGGACCAGTGGATGTGGTATCCCGACGCGCGCGGCAAACAGCGCGGCGGGTTCAAGGGCGACCACACGAACCACATCCACATCTCCTGGTCGCGCGAGGCCAGCCAGCGGAAGTCGTTCCCGCAGACGGCGTCGGCCCTGGACGCCCTGGCGCGCAAGATCGGGGGCGGCGTCGAGGACGAGGCGACCCAGGCGTCCTACTACCGCCCTTATAGTCGATAGCGGCGGCCGCCGCCGCCTTCACAATAACCCTAACAAGGATAAAATATGTATACCGTGTCCGGAATGAAGCTAATTCCACAAACGATGACCATGTCTTGCTGGTACGCCAGCGCCCAGATGCTCATCACCTGGCGCCGCGAGAAACTCCAGGCGTGCGAGGAGGGCATCCTCGACCCGTCGGAAGACGACGCCAGCGCGAAGATTCGCGACAGTAACAGCGGGATCGCCAACCCGCAGATTCTCGCCCTAGCCCACCGTCTGGGCCTGCGGTCGGTCCCGCCGGTGTCGCCTTCGGAAGACGGCCTGGAGTCGTGGCTCAAGCTGTACGGCCCCCTGTGGGTGAACGGCAAGACCCACATCGTCGTCATCGCCGGCCACCGCCCCGGCGAGGTCCTCGTCTACGACCCGGCCCCCGTGAGCGTCGGCAAGATCGAATGGCGGACCCTGGCCGGCTGGTACGTGGGGGGCAGTGTCAGCTCGCGCGACACGGGAAACGATGTCGAAGCCGTCTTCCTGCACTGCCCCGGTTGACGGGCTCGCACCGGCGCGCCGGGCGCTAGTGCGGGGGCAAGGGAGGTGTGGTCCGTCGGAGCCGCGCACGGTGCGTACTCGCGGAGTAAGCGGTTGAAGCCGACGCAAAGGCCGCTTACTCCGCGAGTACGCTCCGTGCGCGGCTCCGACGACACGAACAACACGTCCCTTGTTCCCGCGCGAGAAGAGTGGGAGCAACCCGACGCGGCAACAAGGGAGTCCGTTCGCCCTTGCTGCCGCGTCGGGCCGTTGGAGTGAGCCATGCCCCCCGAACGAGCCCCCGACGTCCTGAAGCCGTCGCTGCTTGACCGCCTCACCGACCCGGAGTCCGTCGGCACGTCCTGGCGCCCCGGCTACAGCGCCGACCAGCTCGGCGAGCGCATCCGCGCCGACCTCGAAGACCTCCTCGACACGCCGCGGGCGTTCCCGGCGGTGCCCCCCGCCCTGGAAGAGACGGCCAACTCCATCGCCAACTACGGCATGCCCGACCTGACCGCCTTCCGCCCCCACTCCTCCGAGGATAAGCAGCGGGTCGTCGACGCCCTGCGCGAGACGATCCGCCGCTTCGAGCCGCGCCTCAAAGACGTCGTCGTCGAGATGGTCGACCCGCACGCGCAGGCCGGCCCCACGCTGCGCTTCCGCGTCAAAGCCGTCCTCAACGCCGACCCGGCCCCCGAACTGGCCTATAACACCATCCTGGAGTTGGCCACGGGGCATTGCCAGGTCCGACGCTGACCGGGGGCCGCGATGAGCGAAGAGCTGCGCCATTACTATGAAAAAGAACTCCGCTTCATCCGCAAAGAGGCCGAGGAGTTCGGCGAGCAGTACCGGCCCATCGCCGAGCGGCTGGGCCTGCGGGAGCACGAGGCGCTCGACCCGCACGTCGAGCGCCTCATCCAGGCGTTCGCGCTGCTGGCGGGGCGCGTCCAGAGCAAGCTCGACGACGAGTTCCCCGAACTCACCGAAGCGCTCCTCAATATCCTCTATCCCCACTACCTGGCGCCGGTGCCGTCGCTCGCCGTGGTGCAGTTCGACGTCGACCCGTCGCGCGGCGAGCTGGCCGAGGGGGTCCCCATCCCGGCGAAGAGCCGGCTGATCACCGACCCCGTCTCCTACGACCCCGGCGACCCCGCCAAGGGGTTGGCGTGCCCGTTCCGCACCTGCTACCCCCTGCGCCTCTGGCCGCTGCGCCTCGCCGGCGCCCGGCTGCAGACGGGGGCGTTCGGCGACCTGACCGGCGAAGCGCGGCCGCCGCCGCAGACCAAGGCGGCGCTGCGCCTGCGCCTGGAGTGCGCCGGCGAGGCGACCTTCGCGACGCTCAAATCGCTCGACCGGCTGCGCTTCTACCTCGCCGGCGACACGACCCTCGTGGGCCGCCTCTACGAACTGCTCTTCAACAACACCCTGGAGGTTCTGTTCCGGCCGCTCGACGGCGCCGCGGCGCCGTTCCGGCTGCGGCCGGGGGAGCACGACTGCCTGCTCCCCGTCGGCTTCGGCGGCGACGAGGGGCTGCTATCCTACCCGTCGCGCGCCTTCGTCGGCTACCGCCTGCTGACCGAATTCTTCGCCTTCCCGAACAAGTTCTTCTTCGTCGACCTCGCCGGCTTCGCGCGGGCGCGCGCCGCCGGCTTCGGCCGCGGCCTGGAGGTCGTTCTGTTTCTGAATCAGGGCGACCCGGCCCTGGCGAAGGCCGTGACCGAGCAGACGTTTCGGCTCGGCTGCACCCCGGTCATCAACCTGTTCGAGGGGACGACGGCGCTGGACCTGAAGCCGTCGCACTACGAGTACCAACTGGTGCCGGACGCCGACCACCGCCGCGGCGTGGAAGTCTGCTCCGTCGACGGCGTCACCCGCGACGACCCGGCCGCCCGCAAGACCGTGACGTATCACCCCTTCTACTCGCTGCGCCACGGCACGTCGCGCGAGGCGGACGCCGCCTTCTGGTACGCCGCGCGCCGGCAGGCGATGGTCCGCGACGACCACGGCGCGGAAAAGCGCCTGAGCGGCACCGAGACGTACCTGAACCTCGTCGACCTCAACTTCGACCCGCGCCTGCCGGCGACGCCGCGCCTGAACGTGGCGATGACCTGCATGAACCGCGACGCGGCGATCCGGCGCCTCCGCGCCAAGAACGACCTGGAAATGCGTCACCTGTCGGCGGACCCGCTCGCCGGCAACCCGCGCTGCGTGACGCCGCCGACGCTGCCCCGCTACCCGCCGCTGCGCCGCGGCACTTACTGGCGCCTCGTCTCCCACCTGAGCCTCAACCACCTTTCCCTATCCAACATCCACCCGGAAACGGGCGAGGAGTCCGAGGGCGACGAGGGGCGCAAGGCGCTGCAAGAGATCTTGCGGCTGTACGACCACCTGACGGAGGGGACGGGTCCGGTGGGGACGCACTCGTTCGTTGACGCGGTCCTGGCGGTGAAGAGCCGCCGCGTGGTGCGCCGCACGGGGGCGCGGACGGCGGGCGGTTTCGCCCAGGGGATCGAAGTCGATGTCGAGATCGACCGCGAAGGCTGCCTCGGCACGGGCGCCTACCTGTTCGCCTGCGTGCTGGAGCGCTTCCTGGGGCTGTACGCCTCGATCAACTCGTTCAGCCAACTCGTGCTGCGGACGCCCCAGGAGAAGGGTATCTTGAAGACGTGGCCGCCGCGGGCGGGGGAACAGCAGTTGGTGTGAGAGACTGCGTCAATCTCCCCTCACCCCCAACCCCTCTCCCCAAAGGGGAGAGGGGCTTCCGGAGGGAGTCCAATGAACCCTGATCCCCTCCCGCCGCGCGGCCCGATCTCCGCCGAGGCGTGGCTGTTCGCGCGGCCGTTCGACTTCAACTTCTTTCAAGCGGTACGGCTGCTGCAAAAGCTCGACCCGTCGCGCCAGCCCGTCGGCCGCGACGGGCCGCCGCTGCTCGAGGCCGTGCGCTTCCGCGCCCACCCGTCGCTGAGCTTTCCGCCCAGCATGATCTACGACCTGTCGCGCCCGGCGCGGTCGCTCGACTACGAGGGCGACGACGCCCTCGACCCCGACGAGCCGGAGCCGCCGCCGGCGCTGACGGTCGCCTTCATGGGCCTGACCGGCCCGAAAGGCGTCCTGCCCGTTCACTACACGGAGCGCCTCATACGACTGGCGCACGACCAGGACGGCCCGGAAAAGTACGCGCTACGCGCCTGGTTCGACCTGTTCAACCACCGCCTCATCTCGCTCTTCTTCCGGGCGTGGGAGAAGTACCGTCTGTTCGTGGCTTACGAGCAGGACGTGGCGACGCGCCCCGCGCGGGGGGAGGCGGCCGCCGACCCGAACCCGTTCCTGCGCGGCCTGTTCAGCCTGATCGGCCTGGGCGACTCGTCGCTGCGCGGCCGGCTGCGCGTGACGGCCGCGCCGCCGCGCGCCGGCGCGCCCGCCCGGCCGCTGGCCGAGGTGGACGACCTGGCGCTGATCTCCTACGGCGGCTTCCTCGCCCAGCGGCGCCGCTGCGCCGCCTCGCTGGAGGCACTGCTCGCCGACTATTTCCAGACGTCGGCGCGCGTGCAGCAGTTCCGCGGGCAGTGGCTGATCCTCGACCGCGCGAGTCAGTCGACGCTAGCGCCCCGCGGCGGCAACAACCGCCTCGGCAAGGATACGGTCGCCGGCCGGCGCGTCTGGGAGGCGCGCGGCAAGTTCCGCGTGCGCCTCGGCCCGCTGTGCTACGAGCGCTTCAACGAGTTCTTGCCCGACCGGACGCCGGCGCCGGCGCGCAAGGCGTTCTTCCTCCTGTGCCATCTCGTTCGCCTGTACGTGGGGCCGGAGTTCCGTTTCGACGTGCAACTGGTCCTCGCGGCCGCGGACGTGCCGAAATGTCGCCTGAGTCGGGGCGACGGCGGTCCGCCGCCGCGCCTGGGCTGGAACACCTGGCTGCGGACCCGCCCGCGCACCCACGACGCGGAGGACGTCGTCTTCGAGGATCAGGAAGTGGTCCGCCTGGGGCGCCGCTCGGGCGCGGCCGTTTGACGGCAACGGCCGCCCGCGCGACAATGAGGAGGACCGGCGGTCGCGCCGGAACTTTGCGAAAAATGTGGAAGCTGCGCGACCTGAGTGCCGCCGTTTTGCACCTTCCTGTTCAGGGGCGGTCGATGAGCGAGCCCTCCCCGACAACCGAATTACT
Organism: Gemmatales bacterium; assembly: GCA_038229635.1. Lineage (GTDB taxonomy): Bacteria > Planctomycetota > Planctomycetia > Gemmatales > Gemmataceae > DATFNV01. Next base: position 11,318 of record JBBROG010000020.1, on the reverse strand, counting down.
GACCCGCGCCCGTCAGGGCGACGCGCGAGCGCTGGGCGACTTGCTGGAGGCGTATCGCCCCGGCCTGACGACGCTGGCGGCGCGGCAGGTGGATGGGCGCATCGCCGTCCGCGCGGACGCCTCGGATGTGGTCCAGCAAACCTTCCTGGAGGCGTACCGCTGTTTCCCTCAATTCCAGGGGGAGACGGAAGGGGAGTGGGTCGCCTGGCTGCGGCGTATCCTGGAGAACCGTGTGGCCGGGACGATGCGCGACCACGCCGGGTTGCAGAAGCGCGACGTCCGCAAGGAGCGCTCCCTCGACGACTCCGGGGGGAGCAACGCGGCCCTGAAGCAAGAACTGGACGCCGGCCACTCCTCCCCGAGCCAGAAGGCGATGCGGGTCGAGGACGAAGGACGACTCGCCCGAGCCTTGGAGATGCTGCCGGAGGATCAGCGCGAGGCCGTCCGGCTGCGCCACCTCGAAGGGCGGCCGCTGGCGGACATCGCGGCTCGTATGAACCGTTCGCCGGGGGCGACGGCGAGCCTCATCAAGCGCGGCCTCCAGGCCCTGCGCCGCCACCTCCACGAGGGCGGCTGACGTACCCACGCCCGTGAAAGGCTCGGCGACGAGGGGCAGGCCAACCCCCTCCCCGCCGAGCCCTGCCAACACAGCGCGAACTGTCCAGTCTTGTCGTGCCGGCGCGGCCGCGCCCCGAGTCGGGGTGCGCGCGGGCCGGCGCCGGGAGGGTCTCATGAAACAAGCGTTCGAGTCGCTGGTCGCCGTCTTTCGCAGGCCGCGCCCCGCGGGCGACGCCGTCGAGCGGGACTGGCGCGGCCGCGTCCTGACGCGGCCGGAGGAAAACGACGAGGTAGCACGCGAGGAAGATCCCTTTTCGTTCCAGATGACCGAGGCGACTACCGGCTCGACGGACGCACCGGCGGGGAATTCTGACGAAGTCCGCAGTCCGTGAGGGCCTCCGACGAAGAGTTATCGGAACCAGGCACTGGCTTCTGCATGACGCCCATCACCTCGCCGTACACGCCGCCCGTGACGTCCTCGGCCGTGTCGTGTTCGATGTCCTCGCCCTTGCCCAGCTTGCTCGTCCACTTGCCGGTCGGGAGTTGCCGCGCCGCGTGGGTGTAGGCGGCGCCGGAGCCGTAGAGCGCGACCTTCAGGTATCCCGGCTCCAACCCCTGGTTCATCCCGCAGTCCGCGTAGCCGAGGGCCAAGAACGCCTGCGCTAGCGCGCCCAATCCGCAGTCGTCTTCCGGCCAGTCCGCCGGCTGCCAGTACTCCCCCGGCTGCCACCAGTGTTCGGCGTCGCCGGCCGCCCACGCCACGCAGTTGTAGTCGGTCGTCTCCGGGCTCGTGACGCGGTGGTTGTGCGGCGTCAGGCGCGGGAAGTCACTGGACTGGATCATTAGCCGTCAAGCCCCGCTGTTGGCCCCAGGCGATCCAGGCTTGGGCCTTCTGCCGCACTTTCCCGGCGGCTTCCGGCGGGACCGGGTCCTCTTGCGTGATCGCCTCCAGCGCCCAGAACCAGTGGTCCGGCTCTCGGGCCAACTCTTCCAGGATCAGCGGCACGGCGCGCTCTCCCATGCCGATGATCTGTTGGTACGGCTTGAGCATCGCCATCTGCGCGGTGTTCGAGAGGTGCCGCGACTTCTCCTTCCATTGGGCCGCCAGTTGCCGGAAGCGCTCGCGCACGTCGTACCTGGCGGCCCCCGGCGTCGCGGTCTGGGTGGTCATGGCGTCGCCTCCTTTTTCGAGCCGGGCGGCGGGCCGGGGCGCGTTGCCCCGCGGGAAGCCGGGAACCCGGTGGTTTCCAGATCCCACCCTAAGCAACGCCCGTGCCGCCCTTCCCGGCCGGCGGCACAATGCACGGCCCCTCGGGACGCACGCCGCTGGCCCCCTTCGTCTTGCGGAAAATTGACCGGGCAGCGGCGCAGGCTTGGGGGCTCCTCACAGACTTTGCCTGCGCGATTGATTTTACAGCGCGGTTTGTAAATCTTACCAGTCTTTGCGAGTGACCGCTACGGGCGGGAGTTGGCGAACCCGCCATCCGGTCGGTCTGTCACAAAGCAGCCCAACCCCCCTCAACAAACGCCCCGCCCCCGACGCCCCCGCCTAAATCCGCGCTCGCGAGAAGCGAATAAGCGATTAGCGGCGGATCAGGCGCCCCGGCTCTTCCCCCGCCGCCGTCGCCGGGGTATCCTGGTAGTGCGGAGAGGTCCGGGCGGGCCGGCGGAGGCCTGAGCGAAGGGATCGTAATTCCTAAGCCCTTACCAATCAAGCGGATACGCCCGGCGAAAGGGTCAACGAAGGGTGGTTTCTCTCATGCCCTACATCGGTATCTGACGAGCAATTTTCTGAAGACGCAAATCCCGCCTTGATAATGACTTGGGCCAAATTCAACGCCGCAATTCCACAACTGGCCTGGTACGGAATGCGGTACGGAATGTAAAATGGCGGTACGGAATTCTGTCTTTTGCGCCCGTTCCGACAGGAGGCCCTCCCGTGGCAGGCCGCAAGAGCAGCATCAAGCACTTCGAGAGCAAGAACGGCTACTTCACGATGTACCAGGGGCAGCGCTATCGCCTGGCCACCGGGCCGGAGGACGGCCCCAACGGCCCCACCTTCCTCGCCGCCCTCGCCAGGTTCCGCGAGATCATGGAACTGGCCAACGCTCCCACCATCGCCGCCGGCAACACCCTGCGCGTCGTGACCGAGCTGTACCTACGCTACCTCGCGGAAACAAAGAAGCCTGACACCGTGGAGATCCGCCGGTCGTCACTCGTGCCCTTCCTCGGGTACGCGGCGGGCGGGCGGAAGACCGGAGAGATGCGCGTGTCTGACCTGAAGAAGGCGCACGCCAAAGCCTTCATCGCCTTCATGCGGGAGCCGCGACGGCACCACAAACGCCGGTGCGTTTACCGCTGGCGCAACGGCACCGTCCGCAACTTCGTGGACAGCCTGCACGCCTGCCTCAACTGGGCGGTGAAGGAAGACTTGATCCCGGCCAACCCGGTCCGGGGCCTGGAAAAGCCGTCGCCCCGCAGCCGGGGCGGCGAGTGCCGCGTGACGCCGGAGATGCACCGCCGGGCGCTGGCCGCCGCGGGGGAGGACTTCCGCGACCTGCTCGTCGTGCTGGAGGCCACCGGCTGCCGCCCGTCCGAGTTGTTCAACGCCGAGGCCCGCCACTTCGACGACGGGCTGGGGGCCCTCGTCTACCGCGGCCGCGCCCACCTGGACGAGGGCGAGGTGTCTCACAAGACGAGCAACAAGGACAAGGACCGGATCATCTTCCTGAACGACGAGGCGCTGGAGGTGGTGAAGAACTTGGCGGCGATTCACCCGGAGGGGAAGCTCTTCCGCACCGGGAGAAGCCAGGGCTGCAAGCCCGGCGGGTGGAACCAGATGAAGATTCAGCGGCGGATCGAGCAACTCCGAAAAGCCGCCGACCTGCCGCCCACGTTCACGCTCTATTCGTACCGGCACGAGGCCCACACCGCCTACTTGGAGGCGGGAGGGGGCATCGAAGACCTGGCCGCCATCATGGGGAACACGCCGCAGGTCATCCGCAGGCACTACTCGCACCTGGCGGACAACCCCCAGCGCCTCCGGAGGCTCGCCGAGGAGTTCCGGGCCAAGCGCGGGCAGGCGGCTACGCCGGCCGGGGAGGGACGTGCCGAAACTCGAACGGCGCCGGGGAAGGACGCCGCCGCCGCGACTTAGGCGGCGGCGGGGCGGGGGCCGCCTCCCCGGGCGGACGCCTCGCCTCCTCGATCAGGGCGGCGATGTACGCCTCCACCGACTCTCGCAGCACCAGCCGCCGGCCGCCGACCCGCACGGACAGGATCTTGCCCCCGTCGAGGAGGCCGTAGCACAGGTCCTTCTTGACCAGCCCCTCGAACGGGCCGTCGGGGGCGTACAGGTCTTTCACCTCCAGGAACCGCCGTTCTTTCCAGTGCATGTCATGCCCCCTCACGCGCCCCCCGCGCCGTCGCCTCCGCCGCCGCCCCCATCCCGACGGTCGACGTGCCGCAGGCCGCTCAGCCCGTACAGCCGCCGGTATTCCGCGAGGTAGAAATTCATCCCCGCGCGGACGCCCTCCCGCACGAGGCGGTCGAAGCGCTCGCGGCCCGCCTCGCCCGCCGGCGGCGCCCCGGCCCCCAACGCCAGCCACGCCGCGTCGGCCGCCCTCGCCACCAGGTAGGCGTTCGTGAAGTCGTCCGGCTTCAGGACGCCCAGCCGGAGGAGCAGCCGCTTCATTCCCCGGAAGGAGTCCCGCGCCAGTTCCCACAGGGCGGACAGAGCGAGCGCGCCGCAGCCCCCGATCATCACGCCGATCGCGAAGGAAGTTATTTCGGTGTCCGGCATCGCATTTCTCCCGAAAAACGGGGCGCCCGTGTCCCCGGCCCCCCCGGCGGCCTACGGCCGCGGGGGAATGTCCTCGCCCGGCTTCTTCCCCACGAGCGGCATCAGGACGTGTTCGACCACGGCCCGCGTCGCCTCGGCGTCCCCCCGGATGTGACGCAGCACGCGCCGCGCCGCCAGCCACAGCAGGACGCCCCACAGCGCCGTCGCCAGCACGAACGCCACCAGGAGAATCATCAGCGTGGCCAGCACGTCACTCCCCCTTCCGGAGCCACAGCAGCAGCGCCACGGTCGCGTTGGCCAGCAGCATGCCGACGAACGTGCCCACCACGCAGACGGACAGCACCAGGGCGACCCGACAGACTTCGCACGTTCCCATGATCCGCTCCTTAGTCGTTGCCACGACGTTCGCGTTGCGCCTTATCCAACTCCGCATAAGCGTCGATCAGCTGCCGCCGCAGCGGGGCCAGCATCACGTCAGTCCGGCGTTTCGCGTTGAGGCATTCCCGCCGCCACGCCCAGACGACGAGGGGGACCGCCACCGCCGCCAGCGGGAGGTAGACGCGCGGGTCGTTCGTCCAGTCCTGGCCCCAATTCTCCGGGTGCGTCAGGTCGCGGTAGGCGACGTAGCCGAACCAGACCGGCGCACAGAGGAAAAAGGCGACGGCCACGAGCGTGTAGAGCGTCTTCATCGGATGCCCTCCGTTAAGTCACCAGGCCCGCGCCACGCAGCCGGCCGTCGAAATCGACGGCCTCCCGGACCAGCGCCTCGCAGACCGCCTTGAAGGTGTCCGCCGTCAGCCCGCCGCCGAGGGCGTTGTAGACCAGGGCGAACGCGGCCGCGTCGTTCTGGCGCGTCACCGTCCAGGCCCCGAACGGGAGGTCGGCGTGGCGCGTCACGAGGTACTCCGCCAGCCGGGGCGGCACGGACCGGAGGCTGGCGTTGCTGGAGGCGATGAACCGCACGAGCGCGCCGTCGCCCTGGCAGACCGAGACGACGCGGAGGCCGCCGGTCGCGTCGCGGAAGTGCAGGCGGACGAAATCGTCGCCCCGCTCGTCCACCGCCCAGCCCAGTTCCCCGCACAGCCGGTCGATCCGGCCCCGGGCCTGGCCGCCCAGGCGCGGCAGGCCGTTCTCGGCCACGGACCGGAGGAAGCCGTCGAAAAATCCTTCCGCCATGTCGCTGAAAAGTCCCATCGCGTACCCCCTCGGGAAAGGGGGAGGGGTGGGCGACCCCTCCCGGTTACCAGTTCTTGAAGAACCACGCGCCGATCCGGGCGGCGTTGAGAGCCGTGTTGTGGTTGCGGTCCTTCGCGCGCTCCTCCGCCTCCTTCGCCAGCGCCTCCGCCTTCTTGCGCGCCAGCCACGCCTCGGGGTTCGTCTCCAGCAGTTTCTTGTCCTCGTCCACGACGGCCAGTTCCTGGTACTTCTTGGCGGCGGCGCTGATGCCGAAGATCAGGCAGCAGATAACGAGAAACCACGTACAATCCATGACTCACTCCTTCTGGGAGAAGGCCGGGGGGCGCCCCCGGCCCGTGTTTCGTCCTCGCGACGGCTTTACCGGCTTCTCCTGTCGTCCAGGAATTTGCCGATTTTCGTCTGGGCTTGTTTCAGCCCGTAGAGGAGGCAAATCACCCCCGACGCCACGAGGACCATCAAGAACGTTTCCATCGGACTCCTCCAACGGGCGAAGGTAATGGCGGGGGGAGGGCGGCCCCCGCCGGGCGGGGGCGATCACAGGCCGCGGCCGCCGCGGCCGCGCTCCTCGACCTTGATCTCGGGCGCCTCCTGCGCCTTCTCCGCCGCGGGCGTGTACTGCCCGGGGCCGTAGGGGACGAAGCCCCCGTTGCCGAACAGGGCCGAGGCCATTTCCATCTGGCCCTGCACGCCGAGGCGCTTCAGCTCCGCCCCGACGTCCTTCAGGATGTTGTCCAGCGTCAGCCCGGGCACGAAGGCGTTCAGGCCCTCCTTCGCGGCCCCGGCGACGCCCATCGACTTTTCCGGGCCGAACGTCGCGGCGACCAGTTCGTCTTCGCTCATGACAATCTCCTTTCACTTGACCCAGCGGACGTCGACCAACGGCCGCCCCGTGACCTTCTGCACCAGCAACGACATCCACCACACCGCCCCGACCGCCGCCGCCAGCACGACGGCGGACTTGACGACCGCCTTCAGCCGCCCGCCCCGGGGGAGCAGGTCGTTCTCGTAGTACCGCAGCAGGACGGCCCAGAAGGGGAGCACGCCGGGGGTGAACACGACCGCCCCCCTCCGGTCGAGCGCCATCACCTCCGAGGCCGTGAGCACCTCGCGGCCGAGCAGCTTCCAACTCGTGCTCGTGCCGCCGGACTGGCTCCAGCCGCCCTTGCCGTCGTCGGTGAAATTCCGCGTCCAGGACTTGGACGCGCCGCCCTCGTCGACGACGATCGTCCCCTTGCCGAGATGCTCGCTGACGCGCCGGGCCGTTTCCAGGTCGTTGACCCTGAAGTAGATCTGCGTCGAGTTGGCGAGGACCGTCTGGTCCGCGCCGTCGGGCCAGCATTTTCGAAGTTGGCCGAGGTCCTGGTAGTAGAGCTGCAACAGCAGGCCGAAGCCGCGCCCGACGGTCAATGCGGAGGCAATCTGGTCCATTTTCCCGAGCAGGCCGGCCTCGTCGCAGATAAAATGGACCTTGTTTTTCTCTTGCAGCCCCCCGCGGACGACGGCGCGCATCAGGCAGCCGACCCACAGCCTGAGCAGCGGTCCCAGGGTCAGAGCCCGGTCGGCGGGCAGCACCAGGTAGACCGTGACCTTTCCGCCGCGCAACTCGGCGGGGTCGAAGGAACTCGACCGCGTACTCTCGGCGACGGCCGGGGTCGACAGGAACCGCAGGAAGCGCGCGGCCGTGGACATCGTCGAGGCCAGCTCGCGGTCCTGGAGGTGCGTGAGGCTGTCGCCCATCCGCGCCAGCAGCCCCCCCCAGGCGTCCGACTGCCGCATCAGCGCCAGGGACTTCGGCCACCGCCCGGCGCCGACCATGTCGCACACGCCCTGGAGGGACTTGGCGGCGCCGGGGGCGTACCGGACCGCCGTGGCGACCGCGGCCGCGATGACGGCCTCGGCGGTGTCCAGGAAGTGAACCCCGTCCCCCTTCTCCTCCTTGCGATCCACGAGCGCCGCGCCGATTTCGAGGCTATCTTCGATCGCGAATTGCGAGTTCTTGTCGACGAACTCGACCGGGTTCAGCGTGTCGGGCTCCCGCGTCACCAGGCGGAAGGGGTCGAGGTAGTAGACCTTGTGGCGGAACTTCTTCCTCCGGTATTCCCCCGTCAGCCGCGCGTTCTCGCCGTTCTTGACGTCGACCACGACGCAGGAGTCCGGGCAGGTCAGCAGGTGGGGACGACGCACGACACGCCCTTGCCCGCGCCCGTCGGCGCGAACACCGCGACGTGGACGGCGTCGGGCAGGCGGGCGACGGCGGTGTTGCCCCGGCTGAACGCCGCGAAGAAGTCCTCGCAGGCCCTCCTCGACCCGACGCCGGGGGAAGACAGCCCCCGGATGGCGGGGATTTTCTCGGGCTGGTAGGGGACGGCCCCGACGATCATGCCGCTCCTGGCGCCGAGTACCCCGGCCTCGAGCAGTTCGTCCGCGGTCGCCCAGCGGCCGCTGCCGTACTCTGTGGAGTACGCGGCGGGCCGCCTGGTCAGCGCGGCGACGACGGCGAGCCCCAGCAGTACCAGCGCCCACGGCTGGACGAAGGCCAGCAGGGCGTAGGCGCAGCCGAACAGGGCCATCGCCACAAGCAGCAGCAGTCGCGCGAGTATCACGGCGTCTCCTCAGTTGTTAGTGGGGCGGAGGCGGTGGCGCGTCCGGTCGCGCATCACGTCGAACGACTCGACCCCGGCGAGGGCGATCCGGTAAAACTCCTCCCAGACGTCCTTGTGCAGTTCCGGGCGGACGCACGAGGCGACCACGTCGAGCGAAGCCTGGGCGATAGCCACCGCGACATCGTGTTTCGGACGCGGGTTTTTCATTGACGTTGCCCTTTCGTTGTGGCGTAATCCGCCTCACAAGGCGGCGGACAGAGATACGTCCCGCACGGCACGCCCGGCGGCCCCGCCGTCTCGTTACCCCTTCGCCAAATCGGCCATCATCTTTGTCCACGTAGAAACGTCGTACTGCTCCGCCGCCTTTTTCGCGGCCTTGAGGGTGTCCGCCAGCAGTTCGACAATTTCCGACATTCCAAATCCTTTTTTTCCGCTGATGACCAGGTTCACTCCGCCGGTCATGGCGATCTTCACTTTGCTCAGCTTGACCGCCGGAACGGTTCCATTGCGCCGCTTTCGCCCCTGCCGTTCGAGCGCGTCCCGGCTCGTGCCGCCCAGTGCCGCGGCCAGCATCGCGGCCTGTTCTTCGGGGGTCGCGCACTTGCTGATCGCGTAGCAGGTGCTGATGCCGATCTTCCCCTGCTTCAGGGCGTCCTGTGCGGCGGGGATGCATTTCGACGGGCAGAGCAGCCGCGTCACCATCGACGGGTCGAGTGAAAGGTGCTCGGCCAGGTCTTTCCCCTGCCACAGCGGGTTGAGCTTGAGCAGTTCCAGGCCCAACTGCCACTTTTCGTACCCTGTAAGGTCTGTCCTTTGCAGGTTCTCGGTGGCGCGGATGACCTTCCACTGCGTTTCCGAGAGAGTAGCCGGGTAGACCTTCGCCTCGATCTCCTTCCAGCCCAGCGATTTCGCGGCGGCGTAGCGGCCGTGGCCGAAGATGATGCGCTGGCCCGCCAACACGCCGATGGCCTGGTGGAGGCCGTTGGCGGCCAGGTCGGCGGCCAGTTGCTTGACGCGCTCGGGGGTGTGGCGGGCCAGGTGCTCCGGGTCGGGGATCAACTCGGCCAGGAGCACCATCCTGGTGACGGTTTCGATCATGGCCTTGGACATAGACGGATTCTCCACGCGGGCGATAAGGAAAGACCGGCCAAAGACACAGGTTGCGACGGAAACTTGGAGGACGGCGGAGGCCCCGTGCTCGAAAAAGCGCGACGGGGGGTACGGTCCGTACGAACGAGTCGGCGGGGCCTCGTCACGCCATCATGCGGCATCCTGTTCGTTAAAATCCCCCGTTTCCACTTCGCGCTTCCGGCGGAAGAAGTCGGCCCGCGACGCGTCGGTCGCAGCCCTGTAACGGTCCTCTTGGTCCTTGGCGTCCTTGGTCTGGCCGATGATTTCCCGCAGGACGTTCCTGCGGTGCTTCTTGCGTTCCTCGGGTGACGTCGTGTTCACCTCGTGGCGGAAGTGGTGCGTCGCCTCACGGACGCTGGCGGCGACCAGGTCGCGCCAGTGGCAGTTGGAGAAGTCCAAACTCCATTGCAGGTAGGTCTGGAAGCTCTTCTGTTGCAACCGCAGGTCGAGCGTGCAGCCGGCGGCGTGGCATTCCCGGAGCAGGTGCTCGGTGATCTCGCGGCACTCCTCGGGCCTCACGACGACCTTGTCGCCCACCCGGAAGCCGTCCGACGCCAGGCGCCGCATCAGCGCCGTCATTTCGCCCTCGCTGACCTCAAGCCGGCATACCTCGATCCGCGTCGCCAGGGCGCGCAGTTCGGGCAGGTCCGCGAGAGGGCGGTTGCTGACAAGGATCAGCCCCCCGCGGAAAGTGAATTGCATCGGGCCGTCCCTGGCCGTCGTCCAGGTCACGACCCGATCGTGGCCGGGCTGCGCCCAGAGGGCGCTGCGCAACACCCCTTGGGCGTCCGCGTCTTTCGTCAGGCGCTCCATGTCCTCGAGGACGTGGACGGCATCCGGCGCCCGGCCCAGGGAGAGGAACAGCCCCTTGGCCGTCATGCGCGAGTTGTGCAGGACGTAGGGCACGTCGAGCTGCTTGAGGTGGCCCAGGATCGTGTACGACTTGCCGATGCCGCCGACCCCGTACATGAAGAGGCCCGTTTTGAACTTCTTGGCCACGCCGGTCACGTGGTCGCGAACGATGCATAGGTTTTTCTCAAGGCTCACCAGGTGGTGTTTGTCGCCGGTCGGATAGAGTATGATTTCTCCCATATAACCCCCCATGAGATTGTTCGCGTCGGCCAGTCTCAGATGTCGCCGCTGAGACGTGATACTCGATACTGCCGACGCACAGGATCACTTCGCGTACCTGTCGCGAAGGGTGACGGTGCCGGGGGCCGTCCTGACCAGGTGCGGGGCGACGACCTGGGCGATCATCGCCAGTTCGTCCTCGGAGCACCGGATCGCCCGCGCGACGTCCCACACCTGCAAGCCGGACCGCTCGATGGCCACGAGCAGCTCCCAGAGTTGCCCGTTGTCGGGCTTCTCCGAGGGGGAGTCCGCCCCCCGGGCGTCGGCGCTCCTGGCGCGTTCGATGGCCTCGCGCAGAGCGGCCTCCATCCGCTGGCGGCGATGCCGCCCCCGGCTTCGTGATCGGGACATGAGTTGTCTCCGTGTGAAAAAGGGCGGCCGCGCTCGCTGGCCCTGCGCGCAGGATCAGCCTGTCGCGTCATCGGACCGCAATCACGCCCTGGTAAGGCGGCCGCTGGTCTATTTGGAGGGCGATGCTTAGGGTACGCCGAGGTTCACCAGCCATCCGCCGCCGGGGTTCGAGTTGGCAAGGGCAAGCCGAACGATCTCCTCACGCGGGTCGGGCTTCAGGGCCGAGCGGGTTTTCTCAATCACTTGTTGCGGCATGGACGGAGCTTCCTCCGGGGCGAAGGAATGGGTTCGCCGTCAGGCGCAGTGTTTGGGGGGCGCTAAACGACAGCGGGGCGCTTCTTCTCGATCACCTGTTGGAACGTGGCCATAGGGTCTCCCCGTGTCCGCGCGCAGCCGGAGCGGCAGGCCACGGCAAACGCACTTCAATTGCTTGAAAACCCAAGGAGTTGTGCCAAGTACCGAATGTTCCTCCCCGCCCGCTTCCGTTTGACTTTCAACGACCCTTTGCTTGGATCGCCCCGCAACAAGGACAAGGCCAACCGGTT
>JBBROG010000019.1:0-52005 GCA_038229635.1 Gemmatales bacterium | reverse complement strand
CCTCGTCCTCCAGTTCGGCCAGCAGCGTCGTGGCCCGTGCCTTGAGGGTTTCCTCGGGCGTACTCTCCAGCAAGGCCAGCGCCCGCTCGACCTGGCCGCGCGCCTGCGCCGCGGTGTTCGCCTCTCCTCTTCCGCGTAGCGCTATCGCCTCTCCAAGGATTTCGGCGATCTCCTGCCGGCGCTGCGCCTGCTTCGTCGCCTCGGCCAGGTCCCGCGCCGCCTGCTGCCGCTCCTGCTCCGCCCTCTGCCCGGCGACCCACACCCAGCCGCCGCTGCCCAGCACGACGGTCAGCAGCACCGACCCCGCCAGCGCCAGCGCTAGCCGACGCCGCTTGCGCTCCTCCGCCGCCTTCACCTGCGCCTCGGCACGCCCGATCTCCGCCTGACGCAGCCGCTCCGCCACCGAATGCTGGTACGCCGTCACCGCGTCCGCCACCGCGCCGGCGTGGCCCGGCCTCTCCTCCGGCTCCGCCGCCAGGCAGTGCCTCGCCAGGCCGATCAGCTCTGCGTCGGCGCCGCAGCCGTCCAGCCGAGAAAAGGCGTCGGCGAGGTCGCCTTTCCCTGCCTGGCGCAGGGCCGCGCTCGACGGGCCGACGAAGGGTGGCTGCCCCGTCAGGATCTTGCAGAGGATGGCGCCCAGGCCGAACACGTCGGCGCGCTCGTCCACGCGCCCGACCTCGCCGCGCGCCTGCTCCGGCGCCATGTACGCCGGCGTCCCCATGACGCTGCCCGCCTGCGTCGGACCGCGCCCCTCCGCGTCGCCCGGCTCCGTCCGGATGACACTCGTCGGTTCCTGCGCGGTCTCTTCCCCCGGCGCGCGCTCGGGGTCGGTGAGGACTTTCGCCAGGCCCCAGTCCATGACCTGGACCTCGCCGAAGGCGCCCACCATGACGTTCGCCGGCTTCAAGTCGCGGTGGATCACGCCCCGCGCGTGCGCGTAGGCCAGCGTCTGGCACACCTGCTCGAAGACGCCCACGAACCGCCCGCGCTCGTCGCCGGGGTTCTGCCGCTCCTTCAGGAGTTTGGCCAGCGTCTGCCCCTTCACCAGCTTCATCGTGAAGTACGGCCGCTTGTCGCCGAACTGCCCCATGTCGTAGACGGGGACGATCCCCGGGTGCTGCAACTGGCCGGCGATCTGCGCCTCCTCGACGAAGCGCTGGACCAGTTCGGTGCGTCCCCGGTGCGTCTCCAGCAGCACCTTGACGGCAATGTCGCGGCCCAGGTCGGTGTCGCGGCCCTTCAGCACGGCGCCCATGCCGCCGCGGGCGATCTCGCCCTCCATCCGGTAACGCCCCGGCAACTCCGCCGGCCCGGCCTTCGCCGACGCCTCGGGCGGCTCGACGTCGGGGACCGTGTCGCCCTCCAATTCGCGCAGGCGCACGCCAGGCAGGCCGGCTCCCAGCGCCTGCACGACGCTGTCCGAGGCCGGCAGCGGCGGGCCGGAGTCGGGGGGCGTCGTGTCAATGCCCCCTTCGTCGAGGGCGGGCCGGTCGAGGAAGCTGCCGGCGTCGGCGTGGGCCGCGAGCAGGGCTTCCGCCTGCCGTAGAAGCTCGCCGTCGGCGCCGCACGCCTGTTCGAGGTAAGCCTGCCGCTGCGTCGGCGGCAGTTCGAGGGCGCTGGCGAAGATCTCGTTGGCACGGGGGTTCCAGGCGGCCATGACGGCACCTCATGTCGGGTTGGGAACTTCGGAACACTCCCCAATGCGTCAACGGGGACGAGTTGCACCGAAGAATTCAAAAAATATTCGTCCCGTGGGATGGCCCTGTCGTTTCCTGACGCTTTCTGACACGCCCCGGGGATTTGCCCGCTCCAGCGCGGGGGCGTAAAATGACGATGGCGCCGCCCCCAAGGTTGGCTCAAGTCGGAGCGCTCGATGATTATCACCCTGCCACCCCACTTGGAGTTCGCCCTGGCCGCGCAGGCCCGCCGGCGTGGCGTCGCCCCCGAGGCCCTGGCGCTGGATGTCCTCCGCCGGCAGCTACTCCCGGTAGCGCCGCCCGTCCCCGCCGACGAGTGGGAGCGGCGGCTGTTCGGTGCGGCCGTCGATTGCGGCGTATCCGTCGCGGACGCGGCCCTGAGCAGCGACGGGTTGTACGAGTGATGGCCGTCCTCATCGATAAAAATATCAGCCCGCCTGAATACGCTGGTACAGCCACGCCTTCGCCACGGCCCAGACCCGGTCGGCGGCTCGGCGGCTGATGCCGAGGGCTTCCGCCGCTTGCTGGTGCGTCAGCCCGGAGAAGTAGCGGAGCTTCACCAGTTGGGCGCCGCGCGGGTCGTGCCGCTCCAGTTCGCCGAGGGCTTCGTCGAGGGCGAGCAGTTCGTCGTCCTCGGCGTCGGCCACGGTGAAGCGGTCGTCCCACGCCACCCGCCGCGCGAGGCCGCCGCGCTTCTGGGCCGTCCGACGACGGGCGTGGTCCACGAGAATACGCCGCATCGCCTCGGCGGCCGCGGCGAAGAAATGGCCTCGGCCGTCCCAGCGCGGCGCGGCGTCGCCGACCAGCCGCAGATACGCTTCGTGGACCAGGGCGGTCGGCTGGAGCGTGTGGCCCGGCTTCTCCCGCGCCAGCTTGTGCGCGGCCAGGCGGTGCAGCTCGTCGTAGACCAGAGGCAAAAGCTGGCCGGCGGCGTGCGGGTCGCCTTGTTCGATGGCGTTCAGGATTTGGCTGACGGCGCTCATGACGCGCCCGATGGTATCCGCCCGCGAGGCGGAACGCAATCGGGGCGTAAGTCGGTCGTCAATGATGCGAGTGCGACTCCTGCGGCGCCGGCCCGGCGTCGCTGCCCGGCGCGAGGTGGAACTCCTCGGGCAGGAGGATCGACTCTTGCGGCGACGGCTTCTCGTCGCGGATCGAATCGGCCGGGGTGGGCGGCCGCACCGGCTTGCCGACCGCCGCGGGGCCGTGGCGCGGCGACTCCTCGCGCAGCGGCACCGGCTCGTCGCACGACTCAAGGACCTCGTCGTCGTCGAGGACGTCGTCCGGCGTTACCGGGCGGGCCAATTCCTTCTTCATCAGCTGGGCGCGCGGCGGCGACGGCAGGTCGCTCCACTTCACCTGATAGCGGTGGTTGCCGATCGTCACCTCGTCGCCGGGGCGCAGCTTCCCCTCGACGACGCGCGAGCCGTTGATGCGGATGCCGTTGGTGCTTTCCAGGTCGCGGATCACCAGATAGTCGGCGACCTGGGCGATGACGCAGTGCCGGCGCGAGATCTTGCGCGAGTCGATGAGGATATCGCATTCCGGGTGGCGGCCGAGCAACAGGATCGGCTTGTCCAGGACGATGCTGGGGCCGTCGGTCAGGGCCAGGAGCTGTGCAGGCATGACAAGCCCACCGGGAGGTCGTCGGGGCGCGGGGATGTGGCGGATATACTATACCATGCCGCGGCGCCAAGCAACACCGCCCCGCCGAAAACCGTCACGAGTCCCCCGCCCGCCGCGCGGTTGGCCTTCTTTCGGACGGCCCGAACGGCTAAGATAGGAGAGCCTCACCACCCCGGAGACGAGCATGGAAGACAGCGGATTGATAGAGCTTACCACCCTGCGCACCGTGATCAACAAGGCCTCCCTCGCCGAGGAGGCGAGGCGCACCTCCCTCTGGTGCCTGGATCAGCTCCCCCCGCTGTACGCGGACTTCCGCCGGACTTACGAGAGTCGGTTCGGCGATTCGATCTTCCGGCTCGCCCAGGCCATCCTCAAGCGCCTCGCCGAAAAAGGCACCGGCGACGACGCCGGGCGCGTCGGCGCCGTACTCGTCGCCGAGTTGGGCAGCCTGCACGAGCGCCTCGGCCTCCCCGCCCTCGGGCTCAAAGTCGTCGTCGTCGCCGCGCCGGCCCGCGCCCGCGCCCGCGCGAAGAAAGTCGCGAGCTGAGGCCGGCCCGGCGCGCCGGCGGGGGGAGGCGATTGCACGGCCGCTCTCAAGGCCGTAAGATCATGGGGATCTCACCCCGCCTTCCCTCGCCCCGAGACCGACCATGCCAGCACGCCTCACCTCGTCCGCCGCCGGCCTCGTCACGCTCGCCCTCCTCGCCGGCGCCGCCCCGGCCCAGGCGGTCAGCTTTCGCAACGACGTCATGGCCGTCCTCTCCAAGGGCGGCTGTAACCAGGGCGCGTGTCACGGCAACCTGAACGGCAAAGGCGGCTTCAAGCTGTCGCTGCGCGGCGAGGATCCCGCCCTCGACTTCGCCGCCCTGACGCGCGGCGGTTTCAGCCGCCGCACCGACCCGCACCGCCCGGCCGACAGCCTGCTCCTCCTCAAGGCCGTCGGCGCCGTGCCGCACGAGGGCGGCAAGCGCTTCGGCGCCGACGCCCCGGAATACGACCTTCTTTATCGCTGGGTCGCCGCCGGCACGCCGCCGGACGCCGCCGCGACCCCGACGCTCCTCGGGCTCGACGTCACGCCGTCCCAGCAGGTCGCCTTCGAGCCGCTCGACCGCGTCGCCCTGCGCGTCCGCGCCCGCTTCGGCGACGGCAGCGTGCGCGACGTCACCCGCCTGGCCTGCTACGAGCCGTCCAACACGCTGACGAGCGTCGGCCCCGACGGCGTCGCCCGCCGCGAGGGCTTCGGCGAGACGGCCGTCCTCGTCCGCTTCCTCGACCGCCAGGCGACGGCCCGACTCGCCTGGGTGCCCGAGCGCAAGGGCTTCGTCTGGCAGGCTCCGCCGGCGGTGAACTACGTCGACGAGCACGTCGACGCCAAGCTGCGCTCCCTGCGCCTGCGGCCGTCGGACCTCGCCCCGGACGCCGTGTTCCTGCGCCGCGTCTCCCTCGACACCCTCGGCGTTTTGCCGACGGCGGACGAGGCGCGGGCGTTCCTCGCCGACGCCCGGCCCGACAAGCGGGCGCGGCTCATCGACCGCCTCCTCGAACGGCCCGAGTTTGCCGACTTCTGGGCGCTGAAATGGTCGGATTTGCTGCGCAGCGAGGAGAAGGTGCTGGACCGCAAGGGCGTGCAGGCGCTGCACCGCTGGCTGCGGCAGTCGTTCCTCGACGGCAAGCCGCTGGACGAGTTGGCGCGCGACGTCATCGCGGCGCGCGGCAGCACCTACGCCGACCCGGCGGCGAACTTCTACCGCGCCTTGCGCGACCCGCAGGCGCGGGCCGAGGCGGTGGCCCAGGTCTTTCTCGGCGTGCGCGTGCAGTGTGCCCGCTGCCACACGCACCCGTTCGACCGCTGGACGCAGGACGATTACTACGGCCTGGCGGCGTTCTTTGCGCGCGTCCAGTACCGCGTCGTCGAGAACCGCCGCCGCGACCGCTTCGACACGCACGAGTTCGACGGCGAGCAGGTCGTCTGGCTGGCGCGGGAGGGCGAGGTCAAGCACCCGCGTAGCGGCGGCGCGGTGCGGCCGCGCTTCCCCAGCGCGGGCGACGCCGTCGACCCCGAGGGGGACCGCACGCGCGCCCTGGCGGAGTGGGTCACGCGGCCGGACAACCCCTACTTCGCCCGCGCGCAGGCGAACCGGGTCTGGTATCACTTCATGGGCCGCGGCCTGGTCGACCCCATCGACGACTTCCGTGACTCCAACCCGCCGGTCAACGGCCCGCTGCTCGACGCGCTGGCGCGCGACCTGGTCGCGCACAAATACGACCTCCGTTACCTGGCGCGCACCATCCTCATGTCCCGGACGTACCAGCTCTCCGCCGTACCGAACGACACCAACGGCGACGACGAGAGCAACTTTTCGCACGCCCTGGTGCGGGGGCTGCAGGCGGAGCAGCTGCTCGACGCCGTGGCGCGGGTGACGGGCGTGTCGGTGAAGTTCAACGGCTACCCGGAGGGAATACGGGCGGGACAGTTGCCGGGCGTGCGAGCCGTCCCCGCGCGGGACCGAAGGGCGTCGGACGGCGAGCGCTTCCTGCAGGTGTTCGGCAAGCCGGAGCGGTCGCTGACCTGCGAGTGCGAGCGCTCCGAGGACGCGACGCTGGCGCAGGCGTTTCAGATGATGAGTGGCGAACTGCTCAACCGCGCCCTCGGCGAGCCGAACAACCGCCTCGGCCGGCTGCTGGCGGCCGGCGCGTCGGACCGCGCGATCGTCGAGGAACTGTACCTCGCGGCGCTCAGTCGGCGGCCGGGAGAGAAGGAGCTGCGGGCGGAGACGGCCCACGTCGCGAAGGCGAAGGACCGCCGGGCGGCGCTGGAGGACGTGGCGTGGGGGCTGCTGAACGCGAAGGAGTTCCTGCTGCGGCAGTAGGGTCGTTGGGGAAGCTGCCGAGGGAGCCGTGTGATGTCCGCGACACGACGTACACGACCCGTCCTTCTGGCGACCGCCTTGGCCGTGCTGCTGCCGTGCCCTTCCTCGGCTCAGACCCCGGACCGCTCCGGAAGCCCGACTCCTCCGTCGCCCCTGCCTCCCGCGCAGGCCGTCGTCCTGCCCGCCAATACCTACGCCCGCCAAAAGCTGGAGGCC
Organism: Gemmatales bacterium; assembly: GCA_038229635.1. Classification (GTDB taxonomy): domain Bacteria; phylum Planctomycetota; class Planctomycetia; order Gemmatales; family Gemmataceae; genus DATFNV01. The sequence continues at coordinate 45,596 of JBBROG010000019.1, read as the reverse complement.
GCCCGCGACTATATCAAGACGCAGGCGTGGGGCGAGGCGGTCACCGTCTTGCAGACGATCCTCGACGCCAAGGACGATCAGTTCCTGCCGGCGTCGCGCCCGTCGCGCGACGGCAAGTTGCTCGTCTACTCGACCGGCCTCCGCGCCGAGGCGGAGCGCCTCCTCGCCGGCCTGCCGCCCGCCGGGCGCGAGTTCTATAACGCCCAGTACGGCCCTAAAGCGAGTGCCTTACTCAAGGACGCCCGCGCGGGGGAGGAGACGACGCTCCTCGCCGAGGTCGTGCGCCGCTACCTGTACACCGACGCCGGCGCCGAGGCGGCCGAACGACTCGCCGGCCATCACCTCGACCGCGGCGGCCGCGCCGGCGCCGCCTACTACGGACATTTGCTCGCCCGGCCCGGCGCGGAGTTGTCACCCTTGTCGCTCTTCAAGGCCGCTCTGGCCTTTCGCCTCGCCGGCGACGCGGCGCGCGAAGGGCGCGCCTGGAAGCGCCTTCAGGAGCGTGCCCCGGACGGGCTGCGCCTGGGCACGCGGACTCTCGACTTCGCCGGCCTTCGTGCCGAGGCGGATCGCCTGGCCCGTCAGCGCGCGTTTCCCGCCTCGTGGAGCGTCTTCCGCGGCGACGCCGCGCGCGACGCCCGCGGCGATGCCGACCTGCCCCTGCTGGAAACGCTCTGGACGGCCGACACCCTCGGCGACAAGAGCCCGCGCGAATGGGTCGAGAACGGCGTCAAGGGCGTCGAGCGTGCCGGCCGGCCCCTCCTTCCCGGCTCGTTCCCCATCGCCACGCCGGGCCGCGTCGTCTACCGCGGCCACGACGGGCTGCACGCCGCCGACCTCGCGACCGGGCGCGAGCTGTGGCGCCGGCCGTCGCCGCTGAGCCTCGACGCCGTCGCCCGCGACGCCGGCAAGGCGGTCAACGTCCGCAACTGGCTCGAAAGTTACGGCGGCGCCGCCCACTTCCCGCTCGTCAACGCGACCGTCGGCACACTCAGCACCGACGGCCTGCGCGTCTTCGCCGTCGAGGACTTGCCCCTGCCGCCGCCGCCCCACCTGATTCAGCCGCCGGACGGCGCGAGCCGCCCTTCCTTCGGCCCGCTCGCGAACGCCGTCTTCGCCAACCGGCTGCGCGCCGTCGACCTCGACACCGGCGAGTTGCTCTGGGAAAAGGGCGGCCGCGGCACCGGCGAATTGAACGGCGGCTTCTTCCTCGGCCCGCCGCTGCCCGCCGACGGGCGCCTCTACGCCCTCCTGGAGCGCGACGGCGACGTGCGCCTCGTCGCCCTCGACCCGGCGCGCGGCGACGTCGTCTGGTCGCTGAAGCTCGCCGGCCTGCGCGACCGCGTCCTGCTCGACCCGGCCCGGCGCCTGCGCGGCTGCCACCTGACCTATGCCGACGGCCTGCTGATTTGTCCGACCGACGGCGGCGCCGTCCTCGCCGTCGACCCGCTGACGCGCGGCCTCGCCTGGGCGTTTCTTTACCCCTCGAAGAAGCCTGCGCCGCAGGAAGGCACCCCGCCTTTCAACGTCAGCGAGCTGGACGACGCGTGGCGGCCGTCGGCGCCGGTCGTCGCCGAGGGCCGCGTGCTCCTCACGCCGGGCGACGCCGACACGGTCTACTGCCTCGACCTGCGCGCGGGCACGCCGCTCTGGCAGGCGGGGCGCGACGGGGACCTCTTTTTCGCGGGCGTCCAGCGCGGCCGGGTCGTCCTCGTCGGCGCCGGCCGCACGCGCGCGTTGGGCCTCGCCGACGGCAAGCAAGCCTGGGAGCGCCCCACCGGCGTCCCGTCCGGGCAGGGGGCGGCGGGCGACGGCGTCTATTATCTCCCGCTGAAGGCGTCGACGGAGACGGGCGGCCCCGGCGTGCTGGCGCTCGACATGGCCTCGGGCCGCGCCCTCGCCTTCGCCCGCGCGCGCGCCGGCGACGTGCCGGGCAACCTGGCGTTCTTCGGCGGCGAGGTCGTCTCGCAGACGGTCGACGGCGTGACCGTTTATCCCAATCTCAAAACGCGCCTGGCCCGCGTCGACCGCCTCCTCGCCGGCAGGCCGCGCGACCCGCGCGGGCTCGTCGAGCGCGGCACGCTGCGCCGCGACCAGGGCAACTTCGACGGCGCCCTCGCCGACCTGCGCGCGGCGCTGGCTGTCAACCCGCCCGACGAGGTGCGTGGCGAGGCGCGGCGCCGCCTGCACGAGGTGCTGGCCCAATGGGTACGGCGTGACTTCGCGGCGGGCGAAAAACACCTCGACGAACTGTGGGCGTCGTGCCGCGTGCCGGGTCGCGAAGGCGCGGACGAGCAACGGCGCCGCGAGGCGAACACCTTGGCGATCGTGGCGCGCGGACGCGCGAGTCAGGGGCGCTTCGCGGAGGCTCTGGCGCTGTATGGCCGACTCGACGGCCTGACGGAGCGCGTGCCGGGGACGTGGCAGGGCGAGGAATTGGGCTGGACCGATGCGGCGACGCGGCGCACGACCACGGCGACGGGCGTCGGGCCGCAAGGCTGGTTGCGCGGCCGCGTCGGCGCCCTCCTCGACGCCGTCGCGCCGGGCGGCGTGGCTCCGATCCTGGCCGAAGTGCGGCGGCAGGGGGAGGCGGCGCGCGCCGGCGACCTCGACGCGCTGGGCCGCTTCGTCGCCCTGTACGGCACCGTCCCCGGCGTCGGCCCCGAGGCCAGGCTGGAGTACGCGGAGCGCCTGGCGGCGTCCGGGCGCGGCCGCTTCCTCGAAGCGGAACTGCACCTGCTCCAGGCGCGGCGCCAGCGCGACGACCCGGCGACGGCGGCGCGGGCGACGGAGGCGCTGGCCCGCTTGCTCACCCAGGCCGGCGAAGCGGAGGACGCGCTGTTTTACTACCGCAGCCTCGGCGAGGAGTTCGCGAACACCCCGCTACACGACGGCATGAAGGGCGCCGACTACCTCCGCGACCTCGCCTTCGACAAGCGCTTCGTCGGCCTCCTCGACGACCCGTGGGAGAAGAAGCGTTTTCGCGTCGTCGAAGTGCGCGGCACCTTCCCGCCGCGCGGCCAGTTCCTCGGCCTCGACCCCGAAGGCGAGGCTCCGCCGCTGTTCCGTCGCCAACGTCTGGTTCTGGACGTCGGCGCCGGCCAACTGAAGCTGATCGACCGCGACGGCCGGGCCGTCCTGATGGAGGTGGACCTGAGCCTCGGGATGCTGCGGCCGCTGCTCGCCACAAGCCTGCAACCCCACGCCCGCGTGCCGATCTCCGCCGAGGGGCACCTTGCCGTGGTGCCTCTGGGACACGTCGTCTACGGGCTCGACCTGTTGGAGAAGCGCGTGCTGTGGAAGCACGACCTGGGCGACCGGCCCAAGATGGCTCCCACACAAGTGGGCGTGGACGAATCGGGAATCGTCTCGGTCACTTACCCGACCGGGCGCACCGTCCTGCTCGACGGGAGCGGTCCGGTTCGGCCGGGGTGTGTCTGTGTCCCGAGCACGACCGACCTCGTGGCTCTCGACCCGCTGAACGGCGCCGTCTCCTGGACGCGGCCGCTGCCGGAAGAAACGGGGACGCTGGGAGGGGACGACCGTTACGTTTATCTCGGGGACTTCGACCCTTCGGGACGATTGAGAGATGTTCGGATCGTCTTGCGCCCGCAGGACGGCTCCCGTGTCGAATTGCCGGCGGCCACGAGAGGGGGGCAATTGGGGGGGCGCTCCTTGGCCCGCCCGATCTTTGAGGCCGTCGGCGTCGAGGGCAGCCCGGAGGCGATCCGCCTCCGCGACTCGGTGACGGGCAAAGAACTCTGGAAAGTCTCTCTCCCAGAAGTCTCGGTCCTCCTCAGCCCGCGGGAGCCGCACCTGGCGGGGTTCGTGACGAGGGGCGGCACGCTGCGCGTCTTCGACCTCCACGACCGTCGGGAGGTGTTGACGGGCCAGATCGAAGCCGAACACATGCAGGGCGTCACGGCTGCGGAGTTGCTGCGCGACCGCGATCACTATTACGTCCTGCTCAACCGCCAGCCCAAAGCGGGAGGGGGTCCGTCACCAGGGCCGACCACAGGTCTGGCGGGCGGACTGCGCTGCTTGCCCGCCGACGGCACCTTGTACGCCTTCCGGCGCGACGGCAAACGCCACTGGCACAACGACGGCGTCCGCGCCCAGCGCCTCATGCTGGAACACTTCGAGGAATCGCCGGTGATCTTGTTCACCTCGTCAAGAGCCCGCCCCGACGGCAATGTCACGTCGTCCGTGGTGAGCATCGACAAGCGCACGGGGAAATCGCTCCTCTTGAACAAGCAACTTCCGCCGGGCACGGCGCCGTTCCACGCGGTGCGGCTCGACCCGGCCGAGGGGACAATCGACCTCGTCGGGCACAACCTGACGATACGGCACGTCGCGCGCGACTGACGAGCCGCTTGCGGCTTCGCAATTGCGAAGCCGCAAGCGGCCCCTTATTTCACCTCGATAACCAACTTCGCCGCCGCGCCCTCCTTGGGCAGCAGCTTCTTGTCCGTCTCCAGCTTGAACAGCGGCTCTTCCTTCATCGTCAGGTGACTCTGGATCACCGTCTCGTCCGTCACCGGAAACAGCGCCACGAGCGTCCCCGTCAGGTCGGCGCCGTAGACCTTGTCGTCCTTCTCCGGGTCGGGCTGACTCAGCGCCGACCCGGTGAAGTGCCACGTCAGCGGCGGCACCGGCTTGCCCGTGTCGCGGAAGACCATCGTCTTCGCGATGTCGACGCGCTGGGCCTTCCCGTCGGCCCCCGTGAACTCCAGGAACAACTTCAACTCCGGCCCTTGCGGCTTCTGGTCCTCGCCCTTCGCCGGCTTGCCCGGCTTCAGCCCGAGCAGCTCCAGCGCCCGGTGGACGTCGCCCGGCTTGACGTCGCCGAACGTCACCACCGTCTCGTGAGCCTTCTGCCCGCGCGGCGCCGGGTAGCAGGCGATGACTTCGATCGGGTAAATCTCGTTCAGGTTCGGCAGCTTGCGCGGCGCGATCGCGCAGGGGAGCGTCACCGTCTTCCTGGCCGCGTCGATGACGACGAGCGGGTTCGGCTTCTCGGGCAGCAGCGCCTTCGCGGGTCCGGCCGGCTTCGTCGCTCCCGGCGCCGCCACGACCGCCACCGGCTTCCTGGGCGCCTTCGGCACCGGAACCTGGGCGGAGAACTCCATGTCGAGGTAGATGTCGGAGCTGCCGGGGTGGTTCTTGACGAAGACGGCGAAGACGTTGCGGCCCGGCTTGACGACCTTCAGCGGCACCTCGACCTCGCGGTTCCAGTAAGCAAACTCGTGGTCTTCCTGGGGATCCTTATCGACCAACTCGCCGTTGAGATAGACGTCGGCGTGGTCGTCGCTGGCCACCTTCAGGGCGAACGTCACGCCCTTCTGCGCCAGCACGTCGCTCGGCACGTCGATGGCGCGGCGGAAGACGAAGCTCTGCCCCTGCTCGGCGACGACCGTCCCCTTGCGCTTGGGGATCTCGTCCTCGCCGTAGCCGATGGGGGCCTTGCCCTGGCGCCATGAGCGGTCGTCGAAGTCGGGCTTGCGCCAGGCGTCGCCGCTCACCTGCTTCTGCGGCAGGAAGCGCCAGCCCGGCGTGCTCTCCGCGACGAGGACGTAACTCTTGACTTCAGGAATGTCGCTCGCGCCGTCCTCGCCGCCGCCCCAGGCGACGAAGTCGCGCTTGGCGTTGTACTCCTGGAGCTTGAGGCTCGCCTTGAGGCGCTGCATTTTGGCCTTGCGCTGGTGCAGCAGATCCTTGTTGCCGTCGGCCATGCAGGGGACGACGACCTCCTTGCCGGCGAGCATGGCCGTCACGACGGCGGCGAGCTTCTCCGGGTCGCCGGCGTAGGTGCGCAGCATGAACGGCTCGGCGTGGCTCATGCCCCACCACTCGCCCTCGGGGTACGCCTGATACCAGTAGGTGCCGATGCACGTCTCGCTGGCGCCGCCGTTGTGGAAGAAGACGGCCTTCTTCCCCTCCTCGGCCCACGCCATGACGTTCTGCCACTCGCGCGGGTGGAAGCCGCGCTGGCCGATGTTGTGCTTGATCTCGTTTTGCGGGTGCTTGCCTTTGAGGTCCTGGAGCTTCTTGTAGACGATGAGGCCCTTCTCCTTGTTGACCTTCGTCACCTGCACCAGCACCACGTTCGTCGACTCGGCCAACACCCGCCCGAGGGTGTAGGGGATCTCGACGTAGCCGCGGGCGATGGGGGCGCTGGCGAGCAGGGCAAGGCAGGCCGTCAGTAGCGGACCTCGTCTCATCGAACCACTCCTTGTCATGAGTCGGGCGGGGCAGAGGGCTTCCTCGATTCTACGTCGAAAGTGACGGCGATCCTACCGCGAAACCGGCGGGGGGCGCGAGTGAGTTACAAAGGTGTCAGGCCGGCGCCCCGCGCGGTTGCCATTCGCCGGCCGATCCGGTGAAATAGGGAAACCCTTGTGACTCCGAGCGGCCCCGTGCCGCCGGCAGGAGCTTCCCATGCCATTCCTCGTTCGCCCGTCACGAATTTGTCTTCTCACTTTTCTCGCGTGCGGCTGCGGCGCCGTCGAGATGTCGCGGCCCGCGGCGCGGACGATGACCCTCGACCGTCACGCCACCCTGGTCTTGAGCGTTTGCTATTCGCCCGACGGCGCCACGGTCGCCACCGGCGGCAGCGACCGCGTGGTGCGGCTGTGGGACGCCGCGTCCGGCGAGGAGCGCGCCGCGCTGGAGGGACATTCCGGCACGGTCAACGGCGTCGTCTTCACGCCGGACGGCACCGCCCTGGCCTCGGCGAGCGACGACAAGACGCTCAAGCTGTGGGACGTGAAGACCGGCCGCGAGCGGGCGACGCTGCGCGGCCACCTCGGCGCCGTGACCGCCGTGGCTGTTTCTCCCGACGGCCGGACACTCGCCAGCGCCGGTTTCGATCGCACCGCGCGCCTTTGGGACGTGGCCACCGGACAGCAGCGGGCGCTGCTCCAGCGCCACAAGGACACCGTCCAGGCCGTCGCCTTCGCCCCCGACGGCGGCACGCTGGCCACCGGCGGCGACGACAAGACGGTCTGCCTGTGGAGCGCCGCGACCGGCGAGCAGCGCCAGGCGCTGGCCCACGACGGCCCGGTCGCGGCGCTCGCCTTCAGCCGCGACAGCGGCCTCCTCGCCGTCGGGCTCGAAAACCAGCGCTTCGCCGTCCGCCAGGGCGAGATCCGGCTCTGGGACGTGAAAACCGCCTCCGAAAAGGGCGTCATCGCGCACGGGCACACCTTCATGGTCACGGCCCTGGCGTTCCTGCCCGAGGACAATCTCCTCGCCGCCGGCAGCAAGGACTGGACGGTCAAGTTCTGGGACGTCGGCACGCTGAGCGCCGCCGGGACGCTCCCGCATAAGAACCCGGTGTGGGCGCTGGCGCCGTCGCCGGACGGCAAGAAGGTCGTGACTGCCAGCGGCGACGAGCAGCGCAAGCTCGGCGAGGTGAAGTTCTGGGACCGGGCGACGTTGGCGGGGACGGCCGGGAAGTGAAAGGACGCCGCTCGCGGTTTCGCACGCAATGGCGAAGCCGCGAGCGGCAAGACTCACGCCGCGACGACCTCGAACACCAGTTCGGGCGCCTTGCGCCGGCGGACGGCGGCGGCGATTTCGCCGCGCAATAGGCCGGCCGCCTCCTGGAGTCGCGTCAGCACCTCGACGGCTTCGACCGGCCGGCCCGACGGCGTCAGGCCGACCGTCACCAGCAGCCGTCCGGCGTTCGGCGCCGGCACGACCGACTGCACGAACAGGTCGCGCAGCACATCGTCGTCGCACCCGCCGCCGAGGACGACGGTGAGCGTCCGCTGCACCTCGCGGCAGAGTTGGAGCGTCTTGCGGCTCGGGCCGCGCCGGGCCACGCCGCGGGCGTCGAAGCGCGGGTCGAGCCCGTCGTCGGGGCCGAGTCCGTCGCAGGACGCCATCATCTGTTTGCGGTTCGGTTTACGCGATTTCATCGGTCGCTCCCACGAAACCGGCCGGCGCGCACCGCGACCCGGCCGGAGGAATGTCCCTGCGGAAGGAAACGTGTGAGAGCCTGGCCCGACCCGGCCGGCGAGAGACGTCTCAGGCGCGGACGGGGCCGAGGCTCGACGGCGACGGCCGGAGTACAATCGGGCACATGGTCGGCCTCCTCTCGGCGCGAAGGGATGGGAGACGGGCAAGTCCGCGACCTGCCCCGCGTCAGAACTATACGCCCCCGTCGCCGGACGATCAAGAGAGGCGGCCCGGACGCCAATTCGCGAAAATGGTGATTGCCCTCGGAGGCGGAGCGACGAGAGAATAAGAGGCGAGGGCGAAGAGGCGAACGGAAGGCGGAGAGCGACATGCGTGCCCAAATCCGTATCGTGGCCGGGCAGTTGCGCGGCCGTAAGGTCAACTGTACCGTCCACCCAAACCTGAGGCCGACGCCGGACATGGTGCGCGAGGCGCTGTTCAGCATCCTCGGCGACGCCGTGCCGGGTCGTCCTTTCTTCGACGTCTTCGCCGGCACCGGCGTTGTCGGCCTGGAGGCCCTCAGCCGCGGCGCGCGGGCCGCCACCTTCGTCGAGCGCGACGTCCGCACCGCCGGCGACATCGACCGCAACTTGCGGGACTTCGACGTCGCCGACCGGGCGACGGTCGTGCGCATCGACAGCTACCGCTGGGCCGAGCGCTGGGCGCCGCCCGCCGAGCCGGTGAACGTCTTCTTCAGCCCGCCGTTCGTCGACTACACGCGCCGCCCCGAGGAGTTCCTGGCGATGGTCCGCGGCGTGATGGACAAGGTCGCTCTCGGGTCGGTGGTCGTCGTGCAGTCGGAGCGCGAGGCGCTGGACGGCCACGAGGCGTTCTTCGAGGGCTGGGACGTGCGCGGGTACGGGCGCAATGAATTGCGGTTTTGGGTGCGTGAGGCGGTGACGCCGGAGGCCGTGGCCGATGCCCCGACTGCCTGACATGACCGAGCGCGACTTCGCCGTCGACGTCGTGCGCCGCCTGCGCGAGGCCGGCCACCAGGCTCTCTGGGCCGGCGGCTGCGTGCGCGACGAGCTGCTCGGCCTCGTGCCCAAGGACTACGACATCGCCAGCGACGCCCGCCCCGAGGACGTGCGCCGCCTCTTCCGCCGCATCGTCGCCGTCGGCGCCGCCTTCGGCGTCGTCGAGGTACTCGGGCCGCGCCCGCTGAAAGTGCAAGTCGCCACCTTCCGCTCCGACGTCTCTTACAGCGACGGCCGCCACCCCGACGAGGTCGTCTTCTCGTCGCCGCGCGAGGACGCCTTGCGCCGCGACTTCACCATCAACGGCATGTTCTTCGACCCACTGGAGAACATGCTGATCGACTACGTCGGCGGTCGTGAAGATCTCGAACGGCGCCTTTTGCGGGCCATCGGCGACCCGGCGACGCGCTTCGCCGAGGACAAGCTGCGCGTGCTGCGCGCCGCCCGCATCGCCGTCGGCTTCGACCTGGCCGTCGACCCGGCGACGGCCGACGCAGCGCGGCGTATGGCTCCCGAGATCGAGGTCGTCAGCGCCGAGCGCATCGCCGAGGAGCTGCGCCGCCTGCTGACCTACCCGCGCCGGGCGCGCGGCGTCGCCTTGCTCGACGAGTTGGGCCTGGCGGACGTGCTGCTGCCGGAGGTCGCGGCGATGAAGGGGCTGCCGCAGGGACCGCCGGCGGCGCCGACGGGCGACCTGTGGGGACACGTCCTGAAGGTGCTGGATCGGCTCGCCCCGAACGCCTCGTTCCCCCTGGCGTTCGCGGCGCTGCTGCACGACGTGGGCAAGCCGCGCACCATCGGCCGGACGCCGGAGCGCTACACGTTCTACCACCACGAGCACGTCGGCCGGCGCATGGCGGCGGAGATCTGTCAGCGGCTGCGCCTGTCGAACGAGGAGCGCGAGCGCGTCGAGTGGCTGGTGGAGAAGCACCAATACCTCGCCGACGTGATGCAGATGCGGACGAGCAAGCTGAAGCAGGTGCTGATCCACCCCGGCATCCGCGACTTGCTGGCGCTGCACCGCGCCGACGCCCTGGCGAGCGGGCGCGGCGCGGAACACGTCGACTACTGCGAGCGGTTGTTGGGGGAGTGGACGGAAGCCGACCTGAATCCGCCGCCGCTGCTGACGGGGCACGACCTGACGCGGCACGGGCTGGAACCGGGGCCGCTGTTCAAGCGCCTGCTCGACGCGGTGCGCGAGGGGCAACTCGACGGGACGCTGAAGACGTCGCGGCAGGCGCTGGAGTTGGTGGACCGGCTCGCGGCGGAGGGTGAGCAGGAACGGAGGGAAGAAGGAGAGAAGTAAAAATTCGGCGCCTTGACCGCGTCGCCGCCGTCGCCGATGATCGGGGCCGGTACGGTTCCTCTCCCCCCGCCGCCCCCGAGGCAGTCATGGGCCACGCCACCTCCGCCCGCCCCACCTTCGTGCGCTACCACGTCCTCGCCGCCGTCTGCGTCCTGGCGGTGGTGATCTACATCCACCGCGTCGGCTTCGCCACGGCCGGCCCGCGCCTCACGAAGGAATTCGGCCTCGACGACGGCGCGTGGAGCAGCCTGATGATGGCCTTCCTGCTCGGCTACTCGCTGCTGGAGATCCCCTGGGGCCTCGCCTGCGACCGCTTCGGCGCCCGTCACCTGATGGTCCTCCTGGTCGTCGGCTGGTCCGCGACGACCGCCGCCGTCGCCCTCGTCCTCCCCGACGACGGGCTGGCGCCCTTTTACACGCTGTGGGCGCTCCGCTTCATCTTCGGCGCCTTCCAGGCGGGCGCCTTCCCGACCGTGTCGCGCATAATGGCCGACTGGATGCCGACGCAGGAGCGCGCCTCGGCGCAGGGCCTCATCTGGATGGCGACGCGCGTCGGCGGTTTCCTCGCCCCGCGCCTCCTGGTCCCCCTGTTTGTCCTTTACGACTGGCGGGCGGCACTGGCTGCGGCGTCGCTTTTGGGCGTCGCCTGGTGCGTCCCCTTCTGGCTGTGGTTCCGCAACCGGCCGGAGGACATGCCGGGGGTGAACGACGCCGAGCGCGCCGTCATCACCGCCGGCCGCGCCGCCCCGGCGAAGCACTCCGGCGTCCCGTGGGGCGACATCCTCCGCTGTCGCAGCGTCTGGGCGCTGTGCCTGATGTACGGCTGCGGCGGCTTCGCCGCGAACTTCTACGTGACGATGCTGCCGAGCTACCTGCGCCAGCAGCGCGGCCTGTCCGAGGAGACGATGGGCTGGCTGTCGGCGCTGCCGTTCGCCTTCGGCCTCGTCGCCTGCCTCCTGGGCGGAGTCATCTCCGACCAGATCATTCGCCGCACCGGCAACCGCCGGTGGGGGCGCCGTCTGACCGGCTGTATCGGGCCGGTCATCGCCGGGTCGGCGTTTTTGGCGACCAATTACGTGCAAGAGACGTGGCTGCTGGGGCTGCTGCTGTGCGTGACGTTCTTCGGCAACGACCTGTCGATGGGGCCGGCGTGGGCGTCGGTCGCGGACGTCGGCGAGCGCTACGCCGGGACGATCGGCGGGGCGATGAACATGATCGGCAACCTCGCCGGCGCCGCCGGCGTGCGCCTCGCCGGCTGGCTGTTCGCGCGCGAACAACCCGAGTTGGTCTTCGTCATCTTCGCGTGCAGCTTCTGGACGGGGTCGCTCGCCTGGCTGCTCGTCGACGTCACGCGGCCGGTCGCGACGAGAGACCGCGGGTAGACGGACCGCCTGGGAACTCTCGCGCGCGGCCGGCCCGGCGGCTATAATGACCGGGGTTGTTCCCCGGCGCCACGACGGAGAAGCCCCTTGCAAGAACTCATCCGCTTCCCCAACGAGGCCGAGACCATCCGCCGGGACGCTGAGGCGTTCCGCCGCCTGTCGCCGACGGAACGGCTGCGAGCCATCCTCGACCTGATCGCCTCGGGCCTGAGCCTGATGGAACACTCGCCGCGGCGCGAAGCCGCTCAGCGACTCCGCGACGCTCAGGAGGCCGAATGGCAGCGCTTGCAGAAGGAGTTGTTTGCCCGCCATGCCCGCTGAACCCCTGGAATTTCCGCGCCACCTGCTGGACGGTCTGATCCAACTCGCGGAAGCCCTCGGCCTCGGGGCCTTCCCCGTCCCTGTGGACGGGCCGCGGCAACTCCGGTAGTTATCCCTCATGCGGATAGCCCTCCTTTCGTCCGGCGACGGCTGGCACGTGCGCGACCTCCAACGAGCCGCGGCGTCGCTGGGCCACGACGCCGTCGCCGTCGACTTCCGCCGCGTCACCGCCGGCCTTGGCGTCGCCTTCGACTCCCTCGCCGGTTACGACGCCGTCGTGGTCCGCACCATGCCGCCCGGCTCGCTGGAACACGTCGTCTTCCGCATGGACGTGCTGCACCGCCTCCAGGCGCGCGGCGTCGCCGTGCTGAATCCTCCCGCCGCCGTCGAGACGTGCGTCGACAAGTACCTCGCCTGCGCCCGCCTCGAAGCCGCCGGGTTGAAGGTGCCGCCGACGGCCGTCTGCCAGCACGCCGACGCCGCCCTGGAGGCGTTCGCGGCGCTCGGCGGCGACGTCGTCGTCAAGCCGCTCTTCGGCTCCGAGGGGCGCGGCATGATCCGCGTCAGCGACCCGGAAACGGCGTGGCGCGCCTTCCGCACCCTGGAGCGATTGCAGACCGTTCTCTACTTGCAGCAGTTCGTGCGGCATCCGGGGTGGGACTTGCGCGTCTTCGTCGTCGGCGGGCGCGCCCTGGCGGCGATGCGGCGCCACGCCCGCGACGACTGGCGCACCAACGTCGCGCAGGGCGGCCGAGCCGAGCCGGTGCGTGCCACGCCCGCCGAGGAGAGCCTGGCGCTGCGCGCGGCGGCGGCCGTCGGCGCCCCGGTCGCGGGCGTCGACCTGCTGCCGGGGCCGGACGGCACCCTGTACGTCATCGAGGTAAATGCCGTCCCCGGCTGGCGCGCGCTGGCTCCCGTGACGGGCGTCGACGTCGCGGCGGCGTTGCTGCGCTTCCTCGTCGGCACCAAGCGTTGACCCGCGCGAGACGGCGAGATACCGTGACATGAGCTTCTTCGCTTGCGACCCTCGGGAAGTCCAGCGCGTCAAAGACGCTCTCCAGTACAATGACGTTAACCTCGGCGTCGGCATCGTTCACGAGCCGACCGGCCAGATTCGCCTGTCGCCCTTCGACGATTTGCCGCGGCGGGGCGGCCACGTCGAGTTGGCCGACGCCCTCGGACTACCGCTCGCGGAGTGTAAGGGGTTCATTATCGCTCGCCAAGGCGACTCCTTCATGCCAGTGAACATGAGCCACCTTAACGGGCCACAAGGACAACCGGGCTCTCTCCAGATGCCCGCGGCGACGTTCGCCGGGGTCGTGCGGGCGTTGCTCGGCGCGGGGCTTTGAAATAGGCCGGATGCCGAGGACCGAGGTCTGTTATGAATCCTCCCCTCGCGACCGAGCAGCGGGACAGGCTGCACCACCTGCTGACTCAGATGGCTGGCCGTTTGGACGGGGCCGTCGACTTCTGGACGACGGTCTGCCTCTCCCCGGCCTTGCCCGGCAGGCGCGCCTTCCTCACCGCCAACGTCGAGGGCCTGCGCGGCCTCGTCGCCGAAACCCGGGGGATGCTTTCGGCCTCCGCCCCGCTCGCCGATCCCCTGGCGGTTTTGGCCGCGCGGTGCGAGGACTTGGGAAACGCCTTCCTCACGCTCGGGCGCTTCGAGAGCCTCGCGCCCGACGAGTTGCGGCGTACGACGACGGCGATCGCCGAGGTCTACCGCGACCTGCGGTCCGCTCTCTTGGAGGTAGGCCGGGCGGCAGGCGTGCCCCTCTCCTATTGGGAGGGGCAAAGAGCCCAGCGCGAGGAGTACTATCGGGGCATCCTCGAACGGCTCTATGGACTCTGTGTCGGCCTAACCGACTCGGAGAAGGTGACTGACACCGCCGCCCGGACGAGGTGAGCCCATGATCTCGGTCGGCCCGCCCGCCCGAAACCCAAAGGGGTCGGGAGTCGTAAAGACAAAATGTCTGAACGACTCCCGACCCCTTTGTTTCTCCCCTTTGTTTCTCGCGACCCCTTTGTTTCTCGACCCCTTTGTTTCTCGACCCCTTTGTTTCTTCCGACCCCTTTGTTTCTTCGGGGGCCGAAATCTGGCCTGATCCTAATTGGCACGGGGCGGGTCGGTCAGTACAATGGCCCGAACGCCTCTCGGAAGACGTACAGGCCGGACAAATGGCTATGGTGAACGAAAGTACAGACGGGGGCGTGGCGTGGCTGACTCCTCACCGGCGAAAATCGAAGCGTTGCACGATCAGCGGCATTGGCTGCTCGTTACGCTTTCTAGCATTGGCGATGCCGTCATCACCACGGACGCCGAATTGCGGGTCACGTTCCTCAACCCAGTCGCCGTGGCCTTGACGGGATGGACGGTGCAAGAGGGCGTGGGGCAACCGCTCGACAGCGTGTTCCGCATCATCAACGAGGAGAGCCGCCAGCCGGTCGAGAACCCCGCCGTGCCAGCCTTGCGGGAAGGCCGCACTTGTAAGCTGGCGAGCCACAGCATCCTTGTCGCCAGAGATGGCACGGAACGACCGATTGACGACAGTGCCGCCCCGATCCGCAACGGGGGGGGCGAAGTCGCCGGTGTCGTGCTGGTCTTTCGGGACATCACCCAAAGTCGGAAGACAGAAGCGGCGTTGGAAAAAGCCCTTGTCTACACGGACGACATCATTGCGACGTTGCGAGAACCGTTCTTGGTTCTCAACGTCGATTTGCGAGTGAAGACGGCGAACCGTGCCTTCTACGACTCGTTTCACGTCACGAAGGGGGAAACGGAAAACCGCTTGGTGTATGACTTGGGTAACGGCCAGTGGGACATTCCCGCCCTGCGGACGTTGCTGGATGAAGTCCTATCAAAAAACAAATCTGTTCAGGACTTCGAGGTTGAACATACGTTCCCGTCGCTCGGTCGAAAGAGCATGTTGCTCAACGCCCGGCCATTTCCTCCGGAGTCGAAACACCCTGAGCTAATCCTGCTGGCCGTGGAAGACGTTTCCGCCTTGCGGGAGCGGGCCGACGAACTGGCCGCAGCCAACCGCAACAAGGACGAGTTTCTGGCGACGTTGGCCCACGAACTCAGGAACCCTCTGGCCCCGATCAGCAACGCCGTCCATTATCTCGGTATGGACGGCTTGAAGATCACGGACGTGAAGACGGCCAGGGATGTCATCGCCCGGCAAGTGGCGGCGATGGTTCGGCTCGTTGATGACCTTCTCGACGTGTCCCGCATCAGCCGCAACAAGTTGGACATCCGCAAGGAACGTGTTGAACTGGTGACGGTGTTAGAAAGTGCCGTGGAAAGTAGCCGCCCGCTGATCGAGAAGTCCGGCCACGAACTCACTGTCAGCCTCCCGACAGAGCCGGTTCTACTGGACGCCGACCCCATCCGGCTCGCTCAGGTCTTCTTAAATCTTCTAAACAACTCTTCCAAGTACACGAATCAGGGAGGGCGTATTTGGCTCGCCGCTGAACGGCAAGGGAGTGATGCGGTCGTCAGCGTGCGAGACAACGGCGTGGGTATTCCTGCGGACATGCTGGCCCGTGTCTTCGACCTGTTTACGCAGGTTGGTGGGTCGTTGGAGAGGTCGCAAGGGGGACTCGGTATCGGCCTGACCCTGGTGCGGCGGCTGGTCGAAATGCACGACGGCAACATTGAAGCCCGCAGCAACGGCCCCGATAAAGGCAGCGAGTTCGTCGTCCGTCTGCCGGTGTTCGTCCCACCGCCACAGGAACCGCCGCCGAAAAGTGACGGGCCAAGAGCCACAGCCTTGAGCGGATGTCGCATTCTGGTAGTGGACGACAACAAGGACTCGGCTGACAGCTTGGAGATGTTGTTGCGGCTCAAGGGGAACGACATTCGCACCGCCTACGACGGCCTTGAGGCCGTTGAAGTGGCGGCGACGTTCCACCCCGAATTGATCCTGCTGGACATCGGACTTCCCAAACTGAACGGCTACGAAGTCGCCCGGCGTATTCGTCAGCAACCGTGGGGCCGAGACATGATCCTTGTTGCCTTGACCGGCTGGGGGCAAGATGACGACAGACGCCGTTCGCAGGAAGCGGGGTTCAACTTCCACCTCGTCAAGCCGGTGGAACTGGCCGTACTGGAAAAACTACTCCACAAGCAGCCGCCGCCCGTGTGACAGCCCGTTGTCTCTGCCAACTTTGATTGGGTTCACCCGCTCAGGTATGATGCTCCCGGTTGCCACTTCTGGCCGGGGGTTATATGCCGAAGACCGTGATCTTCCTGAACAAATGGAACGGACTGTTTCACTTGATGTTGGCGAGGGTGGACGGCGACGACAGCCGCCGCCTCGACAGCCGCTATGCTCGCTCTCTGGAACAAGCTCGCAAGGCCGTGACCTACTGGCAGACGGAGTTCAACGTCGCCACCGACGACGTTCACGACAACAGCATGGAAAGACGATGAGACGATGGAGACGATGGGAGACGATGGGGACAGTTCACACAACTTGTTGAAGGGGAACACGCTGAGGAAAAAATCGCCCCTGATGCCGCACCCCCCTTGCCGCCCGGAAGGAAAAGGGACATCGTAGAATGCCATTAAGTTAAGGGTTTACTGAAGAGCTTGGGATTGCGAAAACGCCTTGTTTTCAGGCTTTCTCGAAACCCCAACTCAGCCGTTACCCCCTTAACTTCATGGCATTCGGGACGTTCCCGTCCCCTTTCCTGGTTTGTCGTTCGTCACTTGCGATCTACCCACTCCCTCGGGTAGGATGAGTGATACGGGAACTTGAGGAGAATGCCTGATCGTCGAGAAGCGCGGAAACGACGAGGATCCCGCGTGGTCGCACGATGAGCGGTTGGTTGCGCGGGAAGCCGACGAAGCCAGACGATGGCCGTGTGCGCGAGGCGTTTCGGCGGGTGGCGCTGGACCCCATGTTCCTGCGAGTTGCCGGGCTCGCGGCGGCCGAACTTGAGGAGTTTCTGGCCGCGATGGAGAGGGCGTCCTATCGGTTTGCCGGACTGTCCCTTGGGTGGGCCGGTCCGCCGGATGAGGACGGAGGGCCGTACCTCCTGGGGCTGTCGCGCTGGCACCTTCGGAGCGTCCCGACCGCGCACGAACTGTTCCACCTCGCCCGTCACGTCCGAAAGCGGAAACGCCTCGACGACGAGACGAGTGTGTGGCGGGAGGAAGCGATCATCTGGGGGCAAACCTTCCGCTACCACCGGATAGGAACGATCCTCGAAGTCGCCGCGAGTCTCGCCGTGATCCTTGGGGGACCGTAGCTTGTGTTGGAGGTGTTCTATCGGGGCCTCTTCGGCGAGGGCGTCTTCGAAATCTCATCGCGGCTCTTTCGGGGAAAGTAGTGATGCTGTCCCGCATCTACGGCTGGTCCGCCAAGTATATCCTCCCGGCCACCCTTCTCCTCGGACTTGTCTTGTCCGTCTGGCAGGTGTTCCTGCCGTGGTACTTTTGGCTGCTCGCCTTGCCCCTCCTTCTGACCTTGGCCTACCTGGGCTATTGTTCCCGGGTTCTCCGTCAGGAAGAGGCGCGTCTTGCGGCCTGTTCCTTGAGCGCGGAGGCGAGTGGCCCGCAGAAGTCGGTGACGGACACCCGCAAGGAGACGCGCGTACGAGAGGGCCAACCCTGACGACGTCCGGAAAAGGGGACGTGCCGTCCCCTTTTCCGTTCCTCTTCAGGTCGAAGCGACCCGCGTAGACGCCGGCTCTCCCGCCCGCTTCGTCGGCCGGATGACGATCTCGACGTTCTGACCTAGCGCGTTTAAGAACCGAAACAGGCGATCGCTGGAAAAGCCGTCGAGTTTGCCCCGCATCAGGGCGGACACCTTCGGCTGTCGGACGCCCAGGAGGGCCGCCGCCTGAGCTTGGGTCAGCCGGCGCGCGCCGATGACATCGATGATCCGTTGGACCAACGCGGCCTTCGCCGCAAGCCCCTCGGCGTCGGGGAGGGCCAGGTCGGCAAAAATGTTGCCGCTGCTCGGCTCGACCTCAATCGCCTTCTCCCTCGGCGACCTGGCGCGCCTGTTCTTTACTCCAGCTGATCCGCTCGAGTCGCTGGCGCTCATCGCTCCGCCTCCCGCTGCCAGATGGACCGGATCAACCGCAGACGCCGCTCCACCGTCTCCACCACGCAGCCCAGCTTGGCCGCGATCTCCGAATTGGTGTGCTGTTCCATCTTCCACACCGCGATCCGCCGCAGTTCGTCGTCGCCGAGCAGGTCCAGCAGCCGCCGGCACGACTCCGCCATGGACGCCTCGAAGCCGGGGTCCGGCGCGGCGCCCGCGATCTGGTCAAAGCCGTCGCCGGCCGAGGAGTCGTCGGCTCCTGGTGCGACGGCGGAGTGGCCGCGGACGGCGCCACCGCCGCGCTTCTGCCGGGCTTCGTGTTGGCGCCACTCGGCGGCGTGGCGGGCGGTGAGGGTGACGAGCAGGCGCCACAGGCCGTGGCGGTCGTGGAGCTGGGGGAAGCGGCCCTTCTCGGCGCCGCGGCAGAAGCTGTCGAAGGCGCCCAGGGCGACGTCCTCCTCGTCGGCGGCACGGCGGGGCAGCCCTTGCAGGTGTCCACGGGCCAGACGGACCATGTGTGGGAAGTACACATGCCACAGCTGCTCGGCCGCCTCTTGGTGGCCGGCCTGAAGCTCTTGCAGCAACAACGATACGGCGGTTTCGGAGCTGTCCATGGAATGCCACAAGGTCAGGGCTTAGGAACTGGGGGGATCGATCAGGGCTTCGGCCTCCCTGAGGAAGCGGCGCTCTTCATGGCGTGCCCCATCGGCCCACCGATGGCCGGCGCGCTACAGATCCCTCATTTCTTGGGTGCTCCTTGGCTGTGGCCTTTCCGCAGGCGTCCGGCCTCGCGAAGCAGCAGTTCCGCTTCCAACCGATCATCCCAGTTTTCGTCCATTTCTGGCGGCACGGCCTTTTCTGCGCGGGCGAGCCATGCCGCGACCTGGTCGCCGTGTCCCAGGCGGTGGTGCGCCAGCGCCAGGAAGAGGCAGTCGGTGAACTTGTCCTTTCCCGTGTGTCGCTCGCGGGCCTCCTCCAGGGCGGCTACGGCCTCCGCGTCGCGTCCGGCGCGGTAGTGGATGGGACCGAGGGCATGGCGCGGGCCACAGCTTACTTTGAAGTCGGCAGCCTTGCGCTCGCAGAGCGCAATTAAGGATTGGTAATCGGTCACGGCGTCGGGTGCAAGGGCGCAGGTCAGAATAGCTTGCAACAGGGCCTCGTTTTGGAAGCGGTCGTAGTCCAGGCGCCCAGCCAGGTCGGCGCAGAGATTGCGGTAGTCTTCGTCCTTGCCCAGGCGCAGAAGCACGAGGGCCTGGTGAAAGACGATCTCCGTATCCGCGGGGTCGAAGCTGGCGGCTCGTCCGAGATCGGCGGCGGACTTCTCCCACTCGCCGCGCTGAGCGTAGAACACGCCGCGGCGGTGCCAGAGACTAGGGTCGCGCGAGCGCAGGGTGAAGTCGGGCCGCTCCGCGACCGCCTTGTCCCATTTTCCCAGCTGCGCGTAGGCGTTGGCTCGGCGCTGGCCGAGGGCGTCGTTGTCCAGACCAAGTTCTTTAATCTTATCCAGATGCCATAACGCGGAACTCCACTGCCGCGTCCGCTCCAAGTCGTCCACCATCCGCGTGTGCCAGGCGACCTTCTCTTCGCGTGACCCCGCCGCCGGTTCGCCCGGCTTCGTCGGGCGCGGCCGGCGTTCCAGACGCGGAGCGCGGGCGAAGAGATCTCGCAACTCCGTACTGTCGATTACCTCCAGTCCGCCGGTGGCGTCCAGGCGGCGCCCGGACAGCAGTTGAGCGTGGGCTGTCAAGGTGTCGAGCGGCTCCGCTGCGGGGCTGACGTCCCAGACGCGGACCGTCCCGTCGAGGCACGTCGTGACCAGCCGCCGGCCGTCCGGACTGAACGCGACGTGCTCCACGTCGATGCCGTGCCGGAGCGGCGGCGTGACCGGCAGGCCCGTCGTCGCGTCCCAGACGCGGGCGTGGCCGGGCTTGGTTCGATTCTCGCCCAGCGCCGTGGCCAGATACTGCCCATCGGGGCTGAAGGTCGCGTGCAGCACATTTTGCTGATCCGTAATGGGTGGTGTGAGCGGGCAGCCGGTGCGCACGTCCCAGACCCGGACGACGTCCTGGCTGACGGTCAGCAGCACCTGGCCGTCCGCCGACAGATGCGCTCGGGGATGGCTTCTGTGCCGGAGCGGCGGCGTGAGCGGGCGCCGATTCTCCACGTCCCAAACGCGAACGCCGAGGCCCGAGTTGCACGTCACCGCGCGCAAGCCCCCTGCGGTGAAGCGAGCTTCCAGCACGTCTTCGCCGTCGAATTGAAGCGGCTCTCCGAGAGCCTCCCCCGTCTCCGCGTTCCAAAGGCGGAGGCGGTCCTTTTCGATGGTCAGCAGACGCCGGCCGTCCGGGGCAAAGGTCGCGAAACCGTCGAGCGGCCTCTTGCCGGGAACCGGCGGGAAAAGCAGTTGCCCTGTATCGGCGTCCCAGACCCAGGCCTGGAAATCCGGATTTATACCCTCCTGATCGATCGTGACAAGGCGGCGGCCATCGGGGCTAAATTCGGCGTGTTGGACATAGCCGCGGTGACGCAAGGGGGGCGACAGAGGCTGCCCGTTGTCGGCGTTCCAGAGACGAGCCGTTGCGTCCCAGCCCGCCGTGACGAAGCGACGGCCATCGGGGCTGAAGCGTGCCACCTGCACGGCCGACTCGTGATTGTCCGAGGTGGCGAGCAACTCGCCCGTGTCGGCGTCCCAGACGCGGCCCGCGCAGGGCTTGCTCTGCATGTTGTAGCCGCTCGCCGTGACGAGCCGGCGGCCGTCGGGACTGAACTCCGCGTAACCGACCTGCTCCTCGTGCCGCATAAGAGGAGTTTTATCATCCTCTATATGGCAATCCCAGTGGCGCACGACACAGCCCCGGTCGTCAGCGGCCACAGTGACGATCCCCCGACCGTCGGGCGTGAAGACGACATCGGACAGCGCCAGGCCGTGAGCGAGTGGCGGCGTCACTGGCAGCCCCGTTCGGGTGTCCCAAAGGCGCACCACGTCGCGGCCGCTGCGCGTCAGCAGCCAGCGGCCATCGGGACTGAAGGCGAGAGACCTGACGTCCGCCGCATGGAGCATTGGCGGCGTTGTCGGCCGACCCTCCTGGGCGTCCCAGAGCCGCACCTGAGTGCCGCACGCCGTGCCGACCTTCCGACCGTCCGGGCTGAAGTGCGCGGCGGCGATCCCCCTATCGTGGTACATCGGCGGTGTGACCGTTTTCCCGCTCCGGGCATCCCAGACGAAAGCCACGCCCGCCGACGACAGGGCGTTGCTCCAGCTCTGGTGCGTCGCGGTGAGGATGTACCGACCGTCGGGGCTGAAGGAGGCGTGGTAAACGTACTGGCCGTGTTCCAGCGGCGGCAGGGCGGCCTTGCCGGTCGCGGCGTCCCAGACCCCAGCCGTGTTGTCCTCGCTGGCCGTGACGACCCGCTTGCCGTCCGGACTGAACGAGGCGTCCTGCACCTCCTCGCGGTGCCTCATCGGCGCCGAGATTGGCTTGCCCGTATCGGCGTCCCACACCCGCGCGTGCCCAGTCGATCGACTCGTGTCCCCGTGATAAGTCACGAGGCGGCGCCCGTCGGGGCTGAAAGAAGCCCCATACAGCTGATCCTTCTGGTCCTCGGCCTTGACGGCGCCCGTGCCCGCCGCTCCCGTGCGCGCATCCCACACCTGGAATATCTTATTATAACGGTCCCAGGTGACGAGCCGGCGTCCGTCGCCGCTGAAACGGAGGCTCTGGACGTCGTGCTCCGGCCGCAGCGGCGGCGCGACCGGACGACCGTCCTGTGTGTTTCGCAGGAGGACGGCCTTATCGACGACGGCGGCCAGCACCGCGCCGTCCGGGCTGAGCACGACCTCTCCAGGTTGGCCGTCGAGAACCAACAGATGTCGCAGCTCGGGTAACTGGTCGAGAACGGCCGTCAGTCGGCGGCGGTGTATTGGCTCGCGCTCGGCCCGGTCGGGGTCGCGCTGGAACGCCTCCACGAACCAGAGCAGCGAACTGGCCAGGTCGCCCTTCTCCATCGCCGCGAGGCCGCTCTGCAAATGCAGGTGGGCAACCTGGGCTTCCGTGTGCTTCTTTTCTTCCAGAATGTCGGCCTCGGCCTGGCGCGCCCGCACGCTCTCCGTGTTGGCTCGGAACAGGCCGACGGTCGTCCCGACGATGCCCAGGAGCAAGGCACCCACAACCGCCGCGGTTCCGGCCCCGAGGGCCTTGTGACGGCGGAGGAACTTGCTCAACCGCGTCCAGGCGCCGGCTTGCTGGGCCTCGATCGGCTCGCCGCGCCGCCAGCGTTCCAAGTCGTCCGCCAGGGCCTCGGCACTGGCGAAGCGGCGGCCCGCTTCTTTTTCCAGACACTTAAGGCAGATTGTCTCCAGGTCCCGGTCCACGGCCCTGTTCAGCGCCCGAACACGCTCCGGATCACGACTCACCACCCACGCCAGCGTCTCCAACATATCCGCCCCACGAAACGGCGGCCGGCCCGTCAGCAGTTCGTAAAGGATCGCCCCGAGCCCGTACACGTCCGCCGCTGTGGTCACGTTCCGACCACCGCCGGACGCCTGCTCTGGAGCCATGTATTCCGGCGTCCCCAGTACCGCACCCGCCGGCGTCTCAAGGCTCGCCCCCGCCATCTTCGCCAACCCGAAGTCCGTCACCAGCGGCCGACCCTGCTCGTCCAGCAGCACGTTGGCCGGCTTCAGATCCCGGTGCAGCACGCCCCGCTGGTGCGCGTGATGTACCGCCCGCGCCACCGCCTCCACCAGACGTGCCGCCTCTCGCGGACGGCCCACGTACTCCCCGGCCCGGTCCGCCAGGCTGCCGCCCCGGACGAAGCGCATGGAGAAGTAGTGCTGCCCCTCGTGCTGGCCGACCTCGTGGATGGGGACGATGCCCTCGTGGTCCAGGTGGGCCACCGCCTCCGCCTCCAGCCGGAAGCGCTGCACGTCGGCCTCGGTCGCCAGCCGCCCGTCGCGGATCATCTTCAGCGCCACCACGCGCTTGAGGCTGCGCTGCCGCGCCCGGTAGATGACCCCCATGCCGCCCCGGCCCACCTCCTTCAGGATGTCGTAATCCCCGAAGTAACACACAGCCGCACCCGGCTCCAGGCCGGCCTGTGGATCAATGGTTGGCGCCGGCGGGGTCGTCCGCTCCCCCGGCGCGAAGACAGCACGGACCGCGGCTTCGGAGTCGGGGAAACGCGCGAGGTAGTCCTCGACCGCGGGTGTTTCTCCAGCCTGCCGCCGGTACGCCACGTCCAGCGCCAGCAGCTCGCGCAGCAGCAGCAGCGGACGGGCGGCCTCGGGGGCATCGGCGAGGTGGTCTTCGGGACGCGGGCGGGGCGCGGACGAGGGGCCGGAGCGGTGGGCCTTCCAGGCGGCCTCGAAGCGCAGGCAGACCTCGTCGGCACGCCGCTGAGCTGACAAGTCATCGAGTCGGAGGAGTTCGCTCATGGGACACGGCCTGCTGTGTAGCATCAAGGTCAGGGGCACGGCTGCGCCGGGAGGACGGGTTCGCCGTGCCCTCACTAAGATAATCTGCAAGACGGACGCGCACCCGGCACCGGGTCCGCAGAAAAAGTCGGCGGCCGCGAATGAACGGCGTGAAACCGGACAGCCTCCCCGGCACGCCCCGCCTGTCGCTTCCTGACACCATCACGGACCTTTCCCGGTTCCGCCGCGCGCAGGTACAATGGAGATTGGCCGACGGCATTCCCGGAGCCCCGCGGGCAGGTTCGAGGGCGGAAAGGGGAAACGAGTGTCGGGAACGACTCACAGGCGCTCACGACTCACACCCCCATGAAAAGTCTGGAAAGAGCAAGGAAAACGAGCGCGGCGGGGTGTGAGTCGGGGTGTGAGTCAGTGTGAGTCGTCCCCGGCACCCTCCGGGTAAGGCGCGGGTGAGGAGATCGCCATGCCTTCGGTCGGCCAACTCGCCCAGGTCGCTTGCCTTTGGGAAGCGACCGCGCGCAAGCCGGGCAACGTCCACCGCTATCGTGACTTCGACGACCTCACCTACCACGACTTCCTGCTCGCCGCGGTGGCCGTCGGCCAGGTCATGGAGGGCGCTCGCGCCGCCGAGCGCCTGGGGAGAGTCGTTCTCGACGGCGTCGAACAAACGCGCGACTTCGTCCGCACGAACGCCAACCTGGGCATCCTTCTCCTGTTCGCGCCCCTGGCGGCGGCGGACACCTCGGCGGCTCCTCACCCGTGGCCGGCCCTGCGCTACGGCGTGCCGGACCTCCTGGCGAAGCTCGACCTGGAGGACAGCCGGCTCGTCTATCGAGCGATTCGGCAAGCTCGACCCGGCGGACTCGGCCGCGCGCCGGAGCAGGACATCTACGACGAGCCGACGCTGCCCCTGCGCGAGGTGATGGCCCTCGCCGCCGGCCGCGACCTCGTCGCCCGGCAGTACGCCAACGGCTTCCGCGAAGTCTTCGAGGAAGGCGTGCCGGCCCTGGAGTACGGCGCCGAACAGATCGGCTGCCTGGAGGGAGCCATCCTCTTCTGTCACCTCTTCCTGATGAGCAAGTATCCCGACAGCCTCATCGCCCGCAAGCGCGGCCGCGCCGAGGCGGAAGAGGCGAGCCGTCGCGCCGCCGAGGTCCTGGTGTCCGGCTGGCCGGGGACCGCCGAGGGCCAGGACGACTTTCACGACCTCGACGCCTGGCTCCGGGCCGAAGGGCACGGCCGCAACCCCGGCACGACCGCGGATTTAGTCGCCGCGAGTCTCTTCGCCGCCCTCCGCGCCGGGATTCTCACGCTCCCTGCGTCTCTTCCCTGGACTACGCCGTCTCTGATTTCTAAGAAAGAAGGAATCTCTCCCACCCCCGGGGACTGCCGTGAGCGGTAGCGGTTCGCCGGGACCGTTTCGTGTCCTACCGCCATCGGCTGTTGAAGGGGTGCGGTCCTCACTCGCTTCCGCACCCTTCAGGAGACCACAGGAAATGGGTTCTACCGTACGCCAGCAGGCCATTGCCGCCATTGCCGGCGCCAAGCACCAGCTCAACAGGGTCAGCTTCAAAGAGACGCACATCGTCGATCTGTTCGGCTGCAACGTCTTCAACGAGGAGGTCCAGCGCCAGCGCCTGCCGAAGCCGATCTTCAAGGCGCTCCAGAAGACGATCAAGCAGGGGGCCACGCTCGACCCCGCCATCGCCGACACCGTCGCCAGCGCCATGAAGGACTGGGCGATGGAGAAGGGCGCCACGCACTTCACCCACATTTTCCAGCCGATGACCGGCCTGACCGCCGAGAAGCACGACAGCTTCGTCGTCCCGGTCTCCGACGGCAAGGCCATCACCGAGTTCAGCGGTAAGGAACTCGTCCGCGGCGAGCCGGACGCCTCGTCGTTCCCCTCCGGCGGCATCCGCGCCACCTTCGAGGCGCGCGGCTACACCGCCTGGGATCCGACCAGCCCCGCCTACCTGCGCGAGAGCCCCAACGGTGCCACCCTCGTCGTGCCGACCGCCTTCCTCAGCTGGACCGGCGAGGCGCTCGACAAGAAGACGCCGCTGCTGCGCTCGATGGAGGCCCTCTCCACGCAGGCTCTGCGCATCCTGCGCCTGTTCGGCAACACCGAGGCGAAGAAGGTCTTTACGACGGTCGGCCCCGAACAGGAATACTTCCTGATCGACAAGAACTTCTTCTACGCCCGGCCTGACCTCATCAACGCCGGCCGCACGCTGTTCGGCGCCAAGCCGCCGAAGGGGCAGGAGTTGGAGGACCAGTACTTCGGCACCATCCCCGAGCGCGTTTTGGCGTGCATGGCCGAGGCCGAGGCCGAGCTGATTAAACTGGGCGTGCCGGTCAAGACGCGCCACAACGAGGTGGCGCCGAGCCAGTACGAGATCGCGCCGATCTTCGAGGACAGCAACCTGGCGACCGACCACCAGATGCTGACGATGGAGATCCTGCGCTCGACCGCCGACCAGTACGGCCTGGCCTGCCTGCTGCACGAGAAGCCGTTCGCCGGCATCAACGGCTCGGGCAAGCACAACAACTGGTCGATGGCGACCGACGGCGGCGAGAACCTGCTCAACCCCGGCGACACGCCGCACGACAACGCCCAGTTCCTCGTCTTCTGCGTCGCCGTCATCCGCGCCGTGGCGAAGTACCCCGAGTTGCTGCGCGTCGCCGTCAGCGGCGCCGCCAACGACCACCGCCTCGGCGCCAACGAGGCCCCGCCGGCGATCATCAGCGTGTTCCTCGGCGACCAGCTCCAGGACGTGATGGACCAGCTGGAGAAGGGCGCCGCCAAGAGTACGAAGCAGGGCGGCGTCATGGAGATCGGCGTCAGCGTGCTGCCGAAGCTGCCGCGCGACGCCGGCGACCGCAACCGCACCAGCCCGTTCGCCTTCACCGGCAACAAGTTCGAGTTCCGCGCCGTCGGCGGCTCGCAGTCGATCGCCGGCCCGAACACGGTGCTGAACACGATCGTGGCCGAGTCGCTCGACTACGTCGCCACGCAGCTCGAGAACGCGGTCAAGACGAAGGGCAAGGACCTGAACAAGGCCATTCAGGAGCTGCTGCCGGAGATCCTCAAGGACGCGAAGAAGGTCATCTTCAACGGCGACAACTACACGGACGAGTGGCAGAGCGAGGCGGCGAAGCGCGGCCTGCCGAACCTGAAGAACACCGTCGACGTCCTGCCGGTCATCACCCGGAAGGACTCGGTAGACCTGTTCGGCAAGTACAAGGTGTACAGCGAGCGTGAGTTGCAGAGCCGCCTGACGATCCTGAGCGAGAACTACGTCAAGACGGTGAACATCGAGGGCCAGCTGACGAGCGTGATGGCCCGGACGATGATCCTGCCGGCGTGCCTGCGCTACCAGGGCGAGGTCGCCACGGCCGTCAACGCGACGAAGGCCGCCGGCGTCGACAACGGGCCGCAGCTGGAGTTCCTGAAGAGCCTGACGGCGACGGTTGGCGACTTCCAGAAGGCGACGGCGGCGCTGGACAAGGCGCTGGGCCACCACGCCGACGGCGACGCCTTCGCGCACGCGAAGGCGATGCGCGACAGCGTGCTGCCGGCGATGGCCGAGGTCCGCAAGTTCGGCGACAAGCTGGAGACGATGGTGGCCGACGACCTGTGGCCGCTGCCGACGTACCGCGAGATGCTGTTCATCAAGTGACGGCGTCGGGAGGCGAGACGAAGCGAGCCCGCGGTCCGAAGAGGTCCGCGGGCTCGCGGCGATTCCCACGCCTCCGCTCAATTCCTCGTTAAACCCCTATTCCCATATCTTCGAGGGTAGAAGCAGTTAACACGCGGCTCAGCCAGGCGTCGAGTTGTGCGGCGTCGTGAGTGGCTCGAACGACTTTTTCGGTCGCTTTCGGCACGCGCTGGAATTTCGTCCGTAGCAGACTTAGCAAGATGTCTTGGCTGGTGCGCAGCGCCGCTCTCCTGAGCCCCTCCAGAAACCCCTCTTCGCGAAGGGCCTCCGCGATCGTTTGCGTCATAGCGTTCACCTCCTGGCGGAACTGCCTGCTGACATGCTGACTGCAGGCCGAATCTGCTCAATGGCCGCGTGGAGTCCCGATCCCCATGTCGTCGAAGGTGGTCGCGGTCAGCACGCGGCTCAGCCAGGCGTTGAGTTGTGTCGTATCGTCCGTGGCTTGGATTATTTTTTCGGCGGCACGGGGAATTTTCTTGAACTTGGCCCGCAGCAAGTGAATGAGGGACTTTTGCACCCCGTCCACGACCCCTTTCTTGAGTCCCTCTTCGCGAAGGGCCTCCGCGATCGTTTGCGTCATGGCGTTCACCTCCCGGCGGCGTTCGTCCGTGCGGGTCGAACTCACAATCAGTTCCCGCAGTTCCTCCCTCTCGCCCGCGACGCGGTCATGGTACACCAGCGCCTGGACGTAGGACAACAGCAGCAGCCAGCGGTCGCGCTCCTCCTCCGCCATCCGTTCCAGGTGAGCGACGGCGCGCGCTAACAGGGCGCGGTATTCGTGGGGATCGGCGTCCCTTTTCTGGATCAGCGCGAGCACCCAGCCGATGGCGCCGCCGGACGCTTCCAACTCCTCGGGCGCCAGCGCCGGCAGGTTGACGAACAGCGGGCGGAACTCCGGGACGACGTCGGCAAACTCCTCGCCGCCCGTCACCAACGTCACCAGAGCCTCGATCGCGTCCCAGCGGCGCGACCCGGTATAGAGGACGATCGGCAATACCGGCTGGAACGCGAAGCCCGCCAGCGAGCCCGCGTGCCGCTTCCGCCATTCGCGGATCTGCTCTTTGTAGATCTGGACCAGGTACTCCAGGACGCGGAAAATCATGAGGGCGTCCGGCTCGGACTGGTGCTCGATCAGGATGCAGAGCGTCAGCGTGCGCTTCCGGCCGCCGGCGCGGGTGCGGTACGGCAACTGGAGGACGATGTCGTTGGTGAGGTGGCGGTACGCGGCGGTCACGTAGGTCGTCCGCGCCACCTTGAGGCGGGCGAAGTCGGGCTCGCCGCGCAGCGTTCGCCCCGTGAGCGCGAGGACGTCGCGGACGTTGCCGGCCTCCTGGAGCAGCAGCTTCAGGCCGTTCTCGCGGAAATTGCGGACCAGCTCCTCGGGTCGCACGACGGGCATGGCGGCCCTCCTCGGTGGGCACACTTCGTAGAGCGGCGTTGTGGGAGGGGCTCTAACTCCGCATCGTCGCCGCCTCCATGATGCGCTGCTCCGTCGCCTCGGCGCGGCCGAACTCTCCCGTCAGCCGCCCCTCGCACAGCACCAGGATGCGGTCGCACACCGTCAGCAGCTCCGGCAGCTCACTCGACGTCACGACCACGCCCAACCCCTCGCGGCAGAGGCGGTCCATCAGACGATATAGCTCCGCCTTGGCGCCGACATCGACGCCGCGCGTCGGGTCGTCCAGCAGTAGCACCTTCGGCTTCGTCAGCAGCCAGCGGCCGATGATCGCCTTTTGCTGGTTGCCGCCCGACAGGCTCGTGATCGCCACGTCGATCCCGGCCGTCTTCACGCCGAGGTCGCGGACCACGCCCTCCGCCATGCGCCGCTGCTTGCCCCAGCGCACCAGGCCCGACGCGGCGGCCTCCCTCAGCGTGCAGACGGTGATGTTCTCGCCGACGTCGAGGTTGGCGAACAGGCCGAGGCGCTTGCGGTCCTCCGTCACCAGCGCGACGCCGGCGCGCTTCGCCTGCGCCGGGTGCGTAAAGTGGACCTCGCGGCCTTCGAGGAGGATCTGTCCTTGCGGCGGCTCCGGGCTCGAGCCGAACAGGCATTCCAGGAGTTCCGTGCGGCCGGCGCCCATCAGCCCGGCGATGCCGACGATCTCGCCGCGCCGTAGCGAGAACGAGACGTCGTGCAGCCGCCAGCGCCGCGCGTGCCCCGTCCACGGCAGGGAGAGGTGCCGCACCTCCAGCACGACCGCGCCCGGCTCGCGGCCGTCGCCGAGGCGGACGTTCTCGATCTCGCGGCCGACCATCAGGTGCGTCACCTCGCGCGGGCCGGTGTCGGCGCGGCGCAGCGTGCGGATCAGCCGGCCGTCGCGCAGCACCGTGATCCGGTCGGCGAGGTGAAAGACCTCGTCCATCTTGTGCGAGATGTACAGGATCGTCACGCCGCGCCGGCGCAGGCGGTCGATCACGCGGAACAGCCGCGCGACTTCCGACTCCGCCAGGGCGCTGGTCGGCTCGTCCATGATGAGGATCTCGGCCTCCAGCGACAGCGCCTTGGCGATCTCGACGAGCTGCTGGTCGCCGACGCGCAGCTCGCGCACGGGCTGGCGCGGCGAGACGCTGCATTCGAGCTGGACGAGGAGGTCGCCGGCGGCGCGCTCCATCGCCGCGTCGTCGAGGAAGCCGAGGCGCGTGCGCTTCTCGCGGCCGAGGAAGATGTTCGCGGCGGCGGACAGCTGCTCGACGAGGTTCAACTCCTGGTGGATGATGCTGACGCCGACCGCCTCGGCGTCGCGCGTGCCGGCGAAGCGGACCGGCCGCCCGCGCAACAGGAACTCGCCCTCATGTTCCGGGATGACGCCGGAAAGGATCTTCATCAGCGTCGATTTGCCGGCGCCGTTCTCACCGACGACGGCGTGCAACTCGCCGCGCTCGATGTCGACGGAGACGTCGTCCAGGGCGACGACGCCGGGGAAGCGCTTGGTAACGTGCTTGATCTCGATGACAGGCGGCATCGCGCGCCCCCCGGATTACTTCTGCTTGTGGCGTCGTCCCTCGGCGAACCGGACGCCGGTGAGGAGGACGGCCACGAGCGCCGCGACCGACCCGAAGATGGTCCAGCCGCCCAACTCGGACTCGCGCAGCAAGAGGGCGAGCAGGACGCCGGCGAACAAGGACAGGTTGACGATGGCCGCGAGCCCCAGCCCGCCCGAGAAGAAGCGCACGCCCCCGCGCCCGGCCTGGCGCAACTGCGTGAAGGCCACGGCCACCGCCACGACGACGCCGACGATCAAGCCCTCGTAGACGTCGGCGCTGCTCTTGATGATCTTGGCGACGCCGTCCATCACGACGCGGAGGAAGAGGGCGCCCAGCAGCGTGCCGGGGATCGAGCCGATGCCGCCCTGCAGGCTGCAGCCGCCGACGACCGCGGCGGCGATAGCGTTCAGCTCGTAGCCCTTGCCGAGCGTCTCCGGCTCGACCACCGCGACCGAGGCGACGTACAGGATGCCGGCGACGGACGACAGCACGGCGCTGACGCAGTACGCCAGCCACTTGAGGCGGTCGGTCGGCACGCCGCTCAGCCGGGCCGCGTTCTCGTTGCCGCCCAGCGCGTAGAGGTGGCGGCCGACGACGGTGCGGCTCATCAGCAGCCACACCGCCGCGAGCAGCGCCAGGCAGACCGCGATGGGGATCCACAACTCGTTCGCCAGGGCGCGAAACTCCCGATTCGGAATGGGGATTTGCGTACTATTCTGATTGACGTAGGCGACGAGAGCGCGGCTGAGGCTGCGCAGGCCGACGAGCGTCGCCAGCGTCGCCACGAACGGCGGCAGGCCGACGACAGTGATGAGCCAGGCGTGCAGGCTGCCGATGAGGAAGCCGGACAGCAACGCTCCCAGACAGGCGACGGTCATGACCCAGAGCGGCAGCGGTTGGTTGAGGCGGACGGCGTCCGGCGCCAGCCACAGCAGCAGCGTGGCGCAGATGGTGCCGCTGAAGGCGATCACCGAGCCGGCCGACAGGTCGATGCCGCCGGCAATGATGACCACGGCGGCGCCGAGGGCGAAGATGCCGAGCAGGACCGTCTGGCGGACGATGTCCTTGACGCTCGGCCCCGGGTTGTGCCAGTAGACGTGGTCGGTGTCCAGCCCGACGGTGACGAGCAGGACGACCCCGATCGCGAGGACGAGACCCCACTCCGTGCGCTGGAAGAACCGGGCAATACCGAGCGCCGGGCGGACGGCCGGCGCGGGAGTCGGGTCCGAGGCCATGACGAAATCGCGGGAGAGGGTGAGGTTGCCGCTTGCGGCTTAGCAGTGCGAAGCCGCGAGCGGCGGACGGGGACACTACGAGCCGGTCAGGCCGTACTTCTTGAGCCACTCGCGAAACGCGCCGAGCTTCAAAACCTCCGTCTTGGCATCGAACATATCGGCTTTGAGCGGCGTGTCGGCGTCGGGCACGACCACCTTGAGGCCGGTGTCGTAGACGTCGCCGTTCGGCTTGCCGTGCTCGGGCAGCATCTTTTTGACGGTGTCCTTGTCGTCCTCGACGAGGGCCTTGAGGAGCTTGACGCCGTCGTAGCCCATCTTGAACGGGTTCTGCACGACCATCGCGTCGATCTGGCCCTGGCCCATCTCGTCGATGGCGCCCGGCTCGGCGTCGAAGGTGACGACCGTGAACTTGTCGCGGACGTTCTTCTCCTTGACGACGTCGACGATGGCGGGGGCGTTGTAGGACCAGATGCCGACAAGGACGTTGAGGCCCTTGGCCTGGTGGTTGGTGATGGCGTTGCGGACGTTCTCGCGGGCCTTAATGAGGTCGATGTTGTCGCCCATGCTGTCGAGCGACTGGAACTTGGACCCGGCGCCTTCGGCGAAGCCGTTGATGCGCTCCTTGGCGTTCTGGGCGCCGAGGCGGCCGACGAAGGTGACGTACTTGCCGCCGTCGGGCCGCAGCCCCTTGGCGCACTTGCCGAGTTCCTTGCCGCCGGCCAGGTTGTCGGTGCCGACGAAGGCGAAGCGCGTGTCGCGCATCTGGTCGCGGTCGACGTCGGAGTCGACGGTGATGACCTTGATACCCTTCGCCTGGAGTTCGCGCATCCGGTCGGCGACCTCGGCGTTGGAGGCGTCAAGGGCGGAGACGCCGACGGCGACGACGTCGGCGCGGCTGGCGTACTGGCGCAGCTTGTCAATCTGCCCCTTGGGGGTGCCGTCGTTGACGTCGAGTTCGGCCTTGAGGCCAGCGTCGGCGAGTTTGAGGTCCTTTTCGGCCTCACTGACCCCTTTGCGGCAGGCGTCCCAGAAGGGAGAGTTGCCGTTGGTGAGAATGACGATGCGCTTGCCCGCGGCCACCTTCGCCGACCCGCCGCCCGAGCAGCCGGCCAGCCCCGCCGCGAGCGCCACCGCCGTCAGCAGCGCGAACGACCACAGAAACCGTCGCATGGGTTTGCCCTCGACCGAGCCCGATCCCTAACGCTTGCGTTCGGATAGGATTATGACTCGGCGCGGCCGACGGCCACGCGATCTTCCGCTACTTCAACCACGACCGGACCGGCGCCCCCCCGCCGAGGGCCTTCTCCAGCTCGGTGTTCTTCTCCGCCTCCTTGAGCAGCGGCCGCACCGCTTCGAGGTCGCGGGCCGTGTAGCCGGCCTTGCTCAGGTAGTCGCGGCCGAGGAGTAGCGGGTCCGGCGGCGGGGGCGGCGCCGAGCGGCCGCGCCGCTCCTCGTCGAACTTGCCCAACTCCGCGAGGCGCGTGGCGTCGGGGGAGCCGAAGACGCCGCCGGAGTCGCTGCCGATCGGCATGGCGGCCGGCGGGGTGCGCTCGGGCCGCTGTGCCCGCAGCGCTGACTGGGCGGCGCGCTCCGAGATCATGCGGCCCAGTTCCACGCACAGGACCGCCGCCACCTCGGCGTCGCTGCCGCAGCGGTTCACGAGGCCCTGACTGACGCAGACGACGCTGGTGTCGCGGTGGAAAACTTCGGGGTTCGGGCTCCCAATGGCCTGGAAGGCCGGCTTGACGGGCAGGTCCGGGTTGGCGGCCAGGATCTTCTGCCCGAGTTGATGGACGCGCACCGCCACGGCCTCCGCCGCCGGGTCGTGGAACGCCTTCAGGGACGGGTTGGCCGTCGGGTCGCTGAACGGCGTGTCGCGGACGATGGGCAGGCCCGACTCCGAGGAGACGCAGCCGGCCGCCAGCAAGAGAGAGAAGGGCCACGCGCGCCGCACCATGATGCACCTCGCCGTTCCGGGGGAGCGAAGGGGGGCGGACTGTAACGACGGCCGGCGCTCCCGTCCAGGCCATTTCCCGAACAGGAATCGTCAACTCGTCAACGGCTTGAAGCCGAATGCCCTTCCTGAAGGTGATGACCCTGGCTATGCTGGGCCGCGCTCGCCCGCCCCGAGGAGAGCCCGATGCCGCGCGTGCGTCCCGAGGAGCTCGTCCGTCATTTCCGCGAGAACGGCGTCAAACTGCTGTTCCACGAGCCGGCCAACGTGCGCGACCTGCTCGCCCTGCGCGACCCCGGCCGCGCCGGCCGCATCGACTTCGCCCGCATGACAATCGACCCGACCACCTACGTCGCCGCCGACTACCGCCACCTCACCTCGGACCTCGTCCTCAAGGTGCCCTACGTCACGAAGCTCGGCGGCCGGCGGCGCATCCTGACGCTGTACCTTCTCATCGAACACCAGTCCGAGCCGGATGCCCTGATGCTGCTGCGCGTCCTGGACTACCTCGTGCAGATCTACAAGGCGCAGGTCCGCGCCTGGGAGCGGCGCCACGGCTCGCGCGACGGCTTCCGCCTCCAACCCGTTCTCCCCATCGTCTTCTACACCGGGGAGCGCCGCTGGGACGCCCTGGAGCGGCTGGCGCAATTGGTCGAAGGAGGGGACGAATTCGCCGACGTGCTGCCCCAACTTCAGCCGTTATTTCTCAGCCTGCCGGCAACCTCGGCCGAGGAATTGGAGACGTCGGGCGGCTACCTCGGGTGGGTACTGGAACTGATCCGACGACGGAACGCGCCGGCCGACGAGTTTCGCGATTTGGCGGCCCGCGCCGTCGGCCGCCTGGAGGAGATGCCCCCGGAGGAACGCGACCGCTGGCTGCTGCTGTTGTCCTACATCCAGGCGATGATCTATCATGATCGTCCGAGGGACGAGCGGGAGGAGTTGCGGGACGTGATCGTCCGCTCCGCCCGGACGGACCCCAGGCGAAGAGAGGTCGAAGCCATGACACAGACCATCGCGGACGAGTTGCGCGAGGAGGGCCGTCAGGAGGGCCGTCAGGAAGAGGAGGTGCGCTCACGTCAGAAGACGCTCGTGCGACAGGTAAGGCTGCGTTTCGGGCGTGTGCCGCGGCCTGTCGAACGACTCATTCGGGGTACGGACGACGTCGCTCGCCTCGACACCTGGCTCGACGGCATGGTGACCGGCAAGACACTCGAGGAATTAGGCCTGTTGCCAGGGACGAGTCGTTAAAAGAGCCGCGCGCGGATGTTTCTCCATCCGGACAAACAGCCTATCTTACCCTCACTTTGACGCCTTCGGTCTTTGCGCCCGCGAAACCCCTGACGTCTGTAGCGCGAGAGCCGAGCCGGTCGCGCCGCCGAGGGCCGCGCCCGCCTTCCGACGCCTTGACAGCCCGCGCGCCGTGCCGCCTAATGGAAGCAACCACGGTGGCCGACTCCCTTCCCCGCATTGGCGCGGGCCGAACGCCGCCGTCGCACTTCCGAGGAACCCCCCTATGATGCGGAAAACGGCAGGTCTCGTCGCGCTCCTCGTCCTCGTTGGCCTCGTCGCCGCCCAGGACAAGGGCGGCAAGGACGCCAAGAAGGTCGCCGCCGGCAAGGAAGTCAAAGGCAAAGTCGTCAAGGTCGACGTCGCCAAGAAAGTCATCACCGTCCACACCGAGGACAACAAGAAAGTCGAAGTCCTCACCGACGACGACACGAAGTTCCTCGGGCCGCGCGGCGGCAAGGGCGAGGGCCTGAAGGACGACCGCCTCGAACCCGGCAACGAGGTCCGCGTCGTCCTCGACGCCGCCGGCAAGAAGGCGGTGGAAGTTCACCTTCCCTTCCGCAAGGACGACAAGAAGGACAAGGATGACAAGAAGGACAAGCCCAAGGAAAAGAGCAAGGACGACAAGAAGGGGAGCGACAAGAAGGATTCGGATAAGAAGGAAAAGTGAGATCTCCGCGGGGGCGCGGTTCGTCCCGCGCTCCCGCGCAAAGGGGAGGCTCTCGCGTAAGGCGCCTACGCGGCGAATTCGTCGAGGCGGTCGTCGTCGGCGTCCGCCTTCTCGCCGCAGCCGGTCAGGTGGGCGATGTCCTCGGCGGCCTCTTCGAGGCAGGCGCGCAGCAGCGGGCTGGCGACACCCTCGGCGAGGCGGTGCAGGGCGTCCAGAACGCGGCCGACCTCGTCGTCCGGGGCGTTCGCGATCTTCTCGGCAGACATCGTTCGTCCTCCTCCGGGCGGGCAAAGAGGATTATCGGCACGCGGCGCGACTTCCTTCAGGCGGGACCGGGTCATGACCGAAACGGATCGTCGCTGGATGGAACGAGCCCTGGCGCTCGCCGAACTGGGCCGCGGCGCCGTCGAGCCGAACCCCCTCGTCGGCGCCGTCGTGGTCCGCGACGAACAATGCGTCGGCGAAGACTGGCACCGCTGCTACGGCGAGGCGCACGCCGAGGTCAACGCCCTCGCCGCGGCCGGGGAGGCGGCGCGCGGCGCCACGCTCTACGTCACCCTCGAGCCGTGCTGCCACTTCGGCAAGACGCCGCCCTGTACCGACGCCGTCCTGCGGGCCGGCG
Source organism: Gemmatales bacterium (assembly GCA_038229635.1). Lineage (GTDB taxonomy): Bacteria > Planctomycetota > Planctomycetia > Gemmatales > Gemmataceae > DATFNV01. The sequence goes on along the minus strand of JBBROG010000019.1, from coordinate 9,683 downwards.
TCGCCCGCGTCGTCGCCGCCATGAGCGACCCCTTCCCCCGGGTCGCCGGCAAGGGCGCCGAACGGCTGCGCGCGGCCGGCGTCGCGGTCGAGATCGGCCCGTGCGAGGCGGAGGCGCGGCGCCTCAACGCGCCGTACCTGAAGCTGCTCGGGCGACGACGACCTTACGTCCATCTCAAATGGGCCATGACTCTCGACGGCAAGATCGCCACGCGGGCCGGCGACTCGAAGTGGGTCAGCGGCGAGGCGTCGCGCCGCCGCGCCCACGAACTGCGCGGCCGCATGGACGCCGTGATCGTCGGCATCGGCACGGCGCTCGCCGACGACCCGCTGCTGACGGCGCGGCCGCCGGGGCCGCGCGTGGCGCTGCGGGTGGTGCTCGACAGTCGCGGCCGCCTGCCGCCGACGAGTCAACTGGCCCGCACCGCGCGCGAGACGCCGACGTTGGTCGTGACGGCGGACGACCCGCCGCCGGCCCTGCTCGCCGCCGGCTGCGCGGTGCTGCGTCTGCCGGCGTGTCACGGCAGGCCGTCGGTGCCGGCGCTCCTCGACGAGTTCGGCCGGCGGCGTCTGACCAACGTCCTCGTGGAAGGCGGCGCCGGCGTCCTGGGCGCCTTCCTCGACGCGGGCCAGGCGGACGAGGTCCACGTCTTCGTGGCCCCGCTCCTCGCCGGCGGGGCGGAGGCGAAGACGCCCGTCGGCGGGCTGGGCGTGGCCCGAATCGCCGAGGCCCTGCGGTTGACGGACTGTCGCGTCGAGGTGATCGAGGGAGACGTGTACCTGCGCGGCGCCGTGGGATCCTCCCGCCCTAACGAATGAGCCGCGCGTCGGCCCAGTTGACCCGGCCCTGCACCGGCCCGCCCGCGCCGAAGTCGACGACGAGCGTCAGTTCGCGGGCGCCGGGCGTCTCGACGCGCACGGGGATCGGCTTTGTCCGCGCAGTCAGTTCGCCGACGGCGGGCAGGGCGTGCGGCTTGCCGTCGACCAGGACGCGGACGCGGGCGCTGCCGCGGGGGTTGCCGGGCGCCAGGCCGACCAGAGCCTCGAAGCGGCGGTAGCGGCCGGCGAGGTCATACGTCAGCTTCGTCTCGCTGTGCGTGCCGAGCCCCTTGTCGTAAGTCGACCCGTCCAGGCGCAATTCGCGGCCGTCGACGCCGCCATCCGCCACGAAAGGCCAGGCGTCGCCGCCGAAGGAAGCGTAGTCGGCCCGGCGCGGCTTCAGGTCGGACAGGTAGACCGCCGCCCCGCCGTGGACGTACAGGGCGACGACCTCGTCGGCCGGGATACTCACCGGCGCCTTGAACAGCGTCACGCCGGCCAGCGGCGCGCACCCGGCCCACGTCGCGGAGGCGAGCGACAGCCGGGTGCCGTCGCGGAGGAGGACGCGGTAGGTCCTCGTTCGCGGCCGCGCCGCCGTCGCCAGCTCGGTGTTGAAGGCGACGGCCGCCACCTTCGACCGCGCCACCGGCAAGGACTTCTTGCCCGCGTCGACGGTCACCGTCGCCTCATCGAGGCCGGTGACGATGCCTTCGACACTGTCGCCGTTGCGCAGCAACACGAGGTCGCTCGTCCGCGCCCCGTCCGCCAGGCGGCGCAGCAGGCGGCCGACGTCCTCGGCCTCCGGCCCTTCCGGCGGCGCCTTCCACAGGGCGGCGACCGAAGCAAGAGGAATTTCCAGCGTCTGCCCCGCGAACTCGGCGCGGAGGCGCTGCCCCACGAGTTTGCCGACCTTGGCGGGGAGGCGGTCGCCGTTCGCGAAGAGGACGTGCTCCCCGCGCGGCAGCGGCGGCAACGGCGTCCCGGTGCGGCGAAGACAGACGACCTCGGCTCCGGGAACGCTCCCGCCCCCGGCGCCGCCGAGGCGCACGCCCCCGTCGGCCGTCAGCGCGACGAGCGGACCCGCGAGTGACTTGCCGGACGCGGCGTCGAGGACGAACGTGTCGGGGAGGGGCTCGGCCGCCCCCAGGAAAAGAAGGAGACAGGGAGACAGGCAAATAAGGAGATAACGCCTTCTCCTTATTTGCCTGTCTCCCTGTCTCCCTGTCCGAGGCGAGGGCATCGCGGTCTCACTTCTGCAGGATCGGCAGGTAATTGTTCGGCACCTGGAGGATGACACAGGCCATCGCCGTGCCGTAGTGGACGCAGATCATGTCCATCCACGACCCCTCGGGGTTGCGCTGGTTGGCGAGCAGCTCCTCGCGGATGGCGGGATACCACTCGGACCAGTAGTTGCCGCCGGCGGTCCACATGGCCTGGACGGCGTAGTAGTGGCCGTAGAAGTAGTGCATGTCGGCGCGGCGGAAGCCGGCGCCGCCGGGCTTGTTGCGCAGCAAGTAGTCGAGGCCGCTCTGGACCTCCTGCCCCTTGTAGATGCCGGCGCTGTAGAAGGCGCAGACGCCGGCGGCGGTGCGGGCGAACGCCTGGTTGTTCATCGGGAAGCCGCGCGGGTTCGACTTCTGGTAGACGAACGACCCGTCCTGATTCTGGCACGCCTTGACGTAATCGACGCAGCGCTTGACGCTGCTGCGCGGGACGTGGAAGCCGGCGTTGCGCGCCGAGCGCAGGGCCATGATCTGGCAGATGGTGACCGACAGGTCGGCGTCCTTGGGCTGCGGCGTGTAGCGCCAGCCGCCCTCCGAGTTCTGGGCCTTGAGGATGACGTCGAGCGCCTTGGGGAGGACGTCGCGCAGGCGCCGGTGCAGGCCGGGGTCGGCGACCATGCCGTAGCACTCGGCGAGGAACAGCGTGCCGAAGCCGTGGCCGTACATGGGGCCGTGCTGGTGCGGGCCGCCGGGGTTGTGCAGGAAGCCGCTCGGGTGCGGCTGACCGAAGACGGCGGGGCGGCGGTCGGCCTGCGCCAGGACGAACTCGAGGGCTCGGTTGACGGCCTTGCCGTACAGGCCGCGCCCCGGCAAGTGTCCGCCGGCCATGAACGCCAGGCCGGCGAGGCTGGTCACGGCGACGTTGCTGAAGTAGTTGCCGGTGCCGTAGGAGCCGTCGGGGTGCTGGCTGCGGGCGAGGTAGCCGAGGCCGCGCTCGATGGCGGCTTCGGTGTCGCGGGTGACCATGCCGCGCGAGGCGCTGCCGTCGGGCAGCGCCTCGCGGCCGCCGTTTTCCCGCCCGGCCTGGTCGGGGAAGGCGAGGGCCGTGCCGGCGGCGCCGAGGACGCTCAGGGAACTTTTGCCCAGGAACTGGCGTCGGGTCCACATGGTTGATTCTCCCCGCCGCTTGCGGCTTCGCACTTGCTAAGCCGCGAGCGGCCCCTCGTCACTCCTTCCGCCGCCCCTTCTCCGCGATGGTCGTGTAATACTGACGAATGACGTCGTTGTACTTGTCCATGAACTTTTCGCGCGAGTAGGCGTTCATCTCCGCGCGGAGCGTTTCGGGGAGGTGGCCCCAGACGTCTTTGTAGACCTCCGACAGCTTATTGACGTCGCCCTCGGAGCGCCCGCCGCCGCCGCCCTGGTTGCCGTTGGCCTGCTGCTGTTGTTGGTTCTGTCCGGGCTGTTGGCCCGGTTGCTGCTGCTGCCCCTGGCCGGGGTTGTTGCCCTGGCCGCGCGCCTGTTGGCGCTGCCCGCGACGGCTCCCCTGCCTGCCGGCCTGCTGGCGCCCGCCGCGCTGCTGACGGCCGCGCGACTGCTGTCCGCCACCTTGCCTTTGTTGCTGTTGCTGCTGTTGCTGCTGTTGTTGCTGCTGCTGCTGGTCCTGCTGATCCTGTTGATTCTGCTGGTCGCCGCCGCCGCCGCCGCCGTTCTGCATCTGGTCGATGAGCGAGTCCAGGTCCTTGACGACGTCTTCCTGGATCTGCTTGGTGCTGTCGGTCAACTCGCGATTGGCGAGGCGGTCCTCGGCGGAGCGCATGTTCTTGTTGATGCGGTTCAGCACTTCCTGCTCGTCCATCTCGGGTTCGCCCATGCCGGGCTCGGCGGCGCCCTCCTTCGGCTTCAGCTGCTCCTTCTCGTCGTCTTTCGGCCGGTCGGGCTTCGTCACCGGCGGCTTGGGCGCCTCCTCCTTCGGGATCTCTTCTTTCGGCTCCTCGCGGGGGCGCTCTTTCTTCTTGAGGCGGAGCGGGGGCTCGTCGGGGCCGGCGTCCTGGGCGGAGGCCCAGCCGGCGACGGCCACGCTGACGGCGAACAGTCCGACGACGATGTGACGCATCACGGCTTGTCCCCCTCCGGTTCGCCCGGCTGGATGAAGTCCTCGAGCAGTTCGGCGATCTCTTGCTGCTCGCGGCGGATGTCTTGCAACTCGGTCCGGGCCTTCTCGTCGAGCTTCGCCGGGTCGGGGTGTTGCTTGCGGAACTCGTCGGTGCGCTGGTTCACCTCGACCTGCATTTGGCGGAGCAGCTTCAGTTGAGCGATCGGCGGAATGCCGTCGCCGCCACCTCCCCCACCGCCTCCTCCGCCTTGCCCGCCCTGACCCTGATTGCCGCCGGGGCGACCGCCTTGCGACGCCGCCTGGGCCTGCTTCAGCGTGTCGAGCAGTTGCGTGAGGCGTTTCAAGGCGTCTTGTTGGAAGCGCGCCGCCTCCTTGCCCGGCGTCGTCTCGGCCTTGCCCGTGTCCTTGGCTTCGTCGCGGTGTTCCAGCAGGCGCTGCGCGGCCTGCTCCATCGCCTCGGACGTCTTGCGCAGCACGCGGGCGAAGACCGGAGCGCCGTCGAGCTTCTTCCCGGCGAGGCCGGCGAGCTCCTTGCCGAGCCCGAGGTCGCGCACGCCCTGCGCCTCGGCGAGGCGGCCGAGGCTGATGAGCAGCCCGCGCCACTCCTCGGGCCGCTTCTGGAGCAATTCACGCTGAATGCGCTCCGCTTCGGCGATGAGACTCTCCTGGCGCTCCTTGATGCGGCGGATCTCGTCGGCGACCTTGGCGAGTTGCTCGCGCGCCAACTCGTCCTCGGCGTCCTCCTTGGCGCGCTCCAACTCCTCCTTCGCTTCCTGGAGGCGGTCGAGCGCCTCTTCCTGATTCTCGTCGCCGTTCTGCCCTTGCTGCATCTGGCGGGTCGCCTCGCGCATCTGTTCGGCGGCCTGGCTCATCGCCTGGGCGCCGCGCTCCTCGCGCTGCCGCGACAGTTGTTTGGCCATCTCTTCGGCCTTCTTTTCCAGCCGCTCCTGCTCGCGCGCCAGGCGCTTCAACTCTTCTTCCCGCTTCTTCGGGTCGGCGATCTGCTCGGCCTCCTTGACCTTTTTCCGCAACCGTTCCTGCTCGTCCTTCAGCGCGTCGAGCGCCTTCTGTTCCTGCTGGAGCTTCTTGAGAAGACGGTCCAGTTCGGCCTCGCGACGATCTTCGAGCGTCTTGACGAGGTTTTCGAGTTGGCGAGCGCTCTCGCGCTGCTTGTCGCCGGCCTGGCCGAGCTGGTTCTGCTGGAGCTTTTCGCGGGCCTCCTGCATCAGTCCGGCGACGTTGCTGTCACGCCCCTGTTTGGCGGCGCCCTCCAGCTCCTTGGACGTTTGCGGATCTTTTTCCTTGCGATCCTGGGCGAGGCGGTCCATCTTCTCGAAGAGTTGCCGCGCCCGCTCTTCCAGCTTCCCCTGTTCGGCTTGCGCCTTCTCCAGCGCCGCCTTCTGCTCTTGCTGCTCCTCCGGTTTGACGCCGCGCAGGTCTTTCTGCTGCATCTCCTCCGACTGCTGCTGCAAGCGGCGTTGCTCTTCGAGAAGGGCCTTGGCCTCGCCCTTGACTTCCTGCGTGCTGGCCCACGGCTCCAGGCGAGCGAGCATGTCGTTGAGCGTCTTTTCGACCTCTTCCTGGTGCTGCCGCGCCTCCTTGAGCATCTGGCGACTGCCGTTCGGGTCGGCCTTCGGGTCGCCGTCGGGGTTCTTGTCGGCCTCCTGACGCAGTTCTTCCGCCTTTTTGCGCTCGGCTTCCGCTTGCTTGCGCGCCTCGGCCGCCTTCTGTTGCTTTTGGGCCTTTTCGGGGTCGCCCCGCGGACGCGCCTTGGCGTCGCGTTCGGCCTCGGCGGCGGCCTTCTCCTTTTCCTCCGCGAGGCGGCCTTGCTCCCGCGCCTGACGCTCCTTCGGGGAGTCGCCCTTGGGGTCGGTCCGCTCGTTCTGCTTGCGGGCGTTGGTCAGGCGCGGCTCGATCTGGCCCAATTCCTCGCGGGCAAGGCGATCGAGTTCGCGGTCGACGGCCTCCATGCGTTCCTCGGCGGCGGTGCGCGGCAGGTGATTCTCGCGCAGCGTTTCCAGGATGCGGGCGACGTCGGCGCGCAGCCCTTCTTGCGGCGTGCCGACGCGCTCGCGGATCTGCTGCTGGAGATTTTCCGCCTCGCCGAGGCGGTTGGCGTCCTCCGGCGTCAGTTTGCCCGTCTGCTTCAGATGGGCCTGCGCCTCGGTCACTTTCTTGATCGCGTCGCGCTCCAACTCGCGCAACTTCAGCAGATCCTCGCGGACCTTCGCCTGCGCCTGGTTGACGATCAGGTCGAGCGCGTTGCGGCTGACGATGCGGATTTCGACCTCGTGGCTGCGGCCGGGCTGCTTGTCGACCGAGAGGTCGTCGAAGTCGTCGGCGCACACCTGGAGCGTCAGGACGTCGCCGTCCTTGAGCCCGCCGTCCGCCGGGTTGAGGTGGCGGAACTCCTTCAGCGCGAGGGCGCGCGTCACCTGGAGCCGTTGCAGGCGCGAGCGCGGCGGCGGCGCGGCGGCGGGTCCGCCGGTGAGAACGGCGCGGCCCTTCTCCAGCAGCCGAGCCGCCTCGTCGTGGTCGAACAGCGTCAGGCGGCGCGGCGGGTCGGTCTTCTTGCAGCGGTACTCCAGGTACACAGAGCGCAGGGCGAAGTGCGGGTCTTCGGCGAGGGTCTGGAGCGTGACCGTGGCGTCGGGCAGGACAGTGAGCGTGTCGCGCGCCGGCGACGGACGTTCCAGCGTGACGGACGGCGCCGGGTCGGGGAAGACGCGCAGCTCGAACAGGCGGCTGTTGTGCAGGCCGGTTGCGTCCTGGAAGTGTAGGGCGTAGGTGCCGCTGACGGTCGGCCGGAACATGACGGTCAGCTCGCGCCGGTCCCCCTCCAGGAGGGCGGGGACGCGCCCCCAGACCGTACCTCCGGCGACGAGGCCGGACAGGGCGCCGGCGGCGTTGGGGGCGGCGAGCGGGCCGAGGAACAGGACGGCTTCGGCGCCGCGCGCCTCGGGTTGGAAGTCGATCCAGGCGGACGCGAGCGGCCGGTTGGCGGCGGCGCGGAGCGTGACGACGGTGCCGGCGACCGCCTCGACGTTGCCGCTGCCGTCGGGCAAGTCGACCTCGGGCAGGTCAGTGTACTCCGGGAAACGGAGGCGGACGAGCGGCGACGCCCGGCCCTGGAGCGGCACCAGCAGCGGCGGCGGCAGCACCGTCACCGGATACCAGTCGGTGGCGGCGTCGTGGGCGCGCACCTGAAACTGGAAGTCGCGCAGCACCTTGCCGGGTTCGAGACGGGTGTGGAACGAGCCGCTCTTGCCGTCCTCGGCGGCGGCGATCTCGCAGGTGTGTTCCGTCGGGGTGACGCCGTCGAGGCGGAAGACGACGCTGGCAGTCGGCGGGACGACGCCGAAGGCGCGGCCGCTGACCTCGAACGCCTCGTTGCGGCCGATGCGGGTACGCGGCGCGTCGATCTCCAGGCGCGTCTCGCGCGGCCAGTCGTGTCCGCCGAACGGGTCGACCAGGCGCAGGAAGGCGACGTTGGCGAGGGCGGGCTGCCAGGCGAACAGGGTCAGGGCGGCGGCCGCGCCGAGCAGGGCGAGGAGGTTGGCGGGGACGAGACCGCGGCGGTCGACGACGCGGCCGAAGTCGCACTTCTCGACGCCGCGCAGGCCGCGCCGCACCGCCTCCTTGCGCATCGCCGGCGAGGCGTGGTCGTCGGGCTGTTCGAGGAACTGGACGGTGCTGCCGAGGCTGTCGTTGAGGCCGGGGTAGTGGCGTTCGATGCGCAGGGCGAGGGCGAGGTCGTCGTCGCGGACGCCGAGCGGCCGCAGGAGGTAGCGGTAAGCGAGGGCGCCGGCGACGGCGAGTCCGCCGACGAGGAAGAGGGCGCGAATGACGGCGGGCAGGTGCAGGCGCCAGTCGATCAGTCCGGCGAGGACCGCCGTGCCGACGAGGACGGCGACGACCCAGCCGCCGCCGCGGAAGGAGGCGACGAGGCGGAGCCGAAGGCGCAGCGCGGCGAGGCGCTGGCGGAGCCGGGTGAGCTGGACAGTCGTGGCGGGATCGGCGGTGACCGAGGCCATCGAAGATTCCCCCTGGGAAGTCGTCGCCGCGCGGTTCTTGTCGGACGCCCGGCGGCGACGGGCGACGGGCCACGCACCACTATAGCAGTCGGCAACGGCGGTGCCAAAGGGTTTCCGAAAACTGTTACACAAGCGCGGCCCCGGCGCGAAAACGGCGCGGAGGGCTCAGGGCCTCAGGCCGTGGCGGAGGAGGCGGAGGTGGACGTCGATCATGGCCTCGTAGGCGGCGAGCATGTGGGCGTAGGCGATGCCGGGCACCCCGTCCAGGAAGGCCCGCTTCACCAGGAGCATGTACAGGAGGCGCAGGAAGTAGCGGCCGGGTAGGCGAGACGTGAGTCGCTTGAGGGCTCGCCGGCGGAGGGTCGCGTCCCGGCTGAACAGCGCCGGGGCGGGCAACGCGCCGTCGCGGAGGGCCTCTTCCGCCTCGCGGCGGGCGTAGACGGCGTGTTTGGCGAACCAGTGGTCCAGCCCCTTGGAGAAGCCGTAGTGCAAGAGCGGCTCACGCAGTTTGCCGAGGGGAAACGTCGTCTCCTCGCGCTGGCCGTGGCCGTGGTCGGCGAAGCGCAGGCGGCCGCGGTGGAACAGCCGGACCTGGTAGCCGGGGTACTGCCCGGCGTGGCGCAGCCAACGGCCGGCGAAGAAGAGTTTGCGCGGGACGTGATACCCGCCCTCGCGAGGATTGCGGGCGAGGGTGGCGCTGATCTCCTCCAACAGGGCGGGCGTCAGGCGTTCGTCGGCGTCGAGATGGAACTGCCAGTCGTACTTGGCCGGGATGTTGTCGATGGCCCAGTTACGCTGCTGGCCGAAGCCGCGGAACGCGTTGTGGTGGACCGTGATGCCGCGGGCGCGGGCGATCTCGACGGTTCGGTCGGCAGACCCGCTGTCGAGGATGTGAACGTCGTCGCAGCCGGCCAAGGAGTCGAAGCAGGCGGGAAGGTTATGCTCCTCGTCTTGCGCGAGAATGATAATTGTGACGCGATGTGCAGAAGAGGACGTCATGTGCCTGAGCAGGTGACATTCCAGAGGGGGAAGATGGGTTCATTAGCTGAAGGCGTCAACACGTGGCCGGGTCATTCCCGTTGGGTCGGCGGGAGGGCCAGTGTAGCGAAGGGAATCCGCTTCACTCTCGATTGTCTGCCGCCAAGCTCTCCAGGCATAGTAGGCGTAGATTGTCAAAAGCACGACTTCGAGCGCGGCGAACAAGAGCAGGCCCGGTCGCGACACGGTCCCGGGAAGTTCCTCCTGCCCCAGCAGAGACAGGTCACGACTGGCGAGCCAGCGGAACCACAAGCTGGGCTCAATCACGGTTAAACGCGGACAATCACGTCAGCCGAGTTGTTTCGAGCGGCGTGATAAGGCGAGGGGCGGGACGAAATTTACCCGCCCCTTGGCTTCTTCGGCTTAATCGTAATGTCGTACTTCGGTAGCGTTGCCGACCGCCCCAGGCGAGCGTTATAGACTTTCATCTCTTTCGCCGGGACCCGAACCTTTG